>DVHZ01000051.1 GCA_018711685.1 Candidatus Excrementavichristensenella intestinipullorum
CCGGGGGGCGGAGCCCCCCGGCTCGGTTGGCCGCGGGGGTGCGCCCCCGCGGCCAACCCCCGGCGCCCCAGCGCCCCGGCAGGCCGGCGGCCAGGCCGTTGGGATGCGCCCATCGCCGCCCCAGGCTAATCTTCTTTCCTCGCCGCCAAAAATTTCCTGGCGTTTGACTTTTTCCCCGGAATGAAGTGCGCCTCCATTGTGCCCAGCCTCCGCCTATAATGGGGCCGGTGGGTGAATGCCGTGGAGGAGATCAACCCGGGCCTCGTCCCGGCTGAAAACGCCGCGAGGGGATGCCCCAGGAAGCGCCGTCCCTTCTCCGCCCTTTTTCCTGCCGTGTGCGCCTTCGCCCCGGCGGCCTGAACCCGCTTCCGGCAATAGCCCGCCGGGAGCTTGCCGTTGTGCGCCACCGCCCGTCGCGGGGCGATGCGCTTCAGCGGCTTTTCCCTCAGTGGCCGCCGTTGAAATGGAAGGGCCCAGGGGGATTACACATGACATACCCTCCCCCACGTCCTAATTCCGCATTAATACTCATGTTATCATCTTTATAGCATGGTAAGGTTCCCTGTGTTATAATAGATTATCTGGTGCGAGGAGGGATGCAGTGTTGGAAATTAATCAGACGCAAAATCAATTTCGCCCAGACTCACCCCAAAAAGGGGACCTAAAAATCTTTTTTGGATATGCTGCGGGCGTGGGCAAGACCTATGCCATGCTGGAGGCCGCCCATCAGGCTCAAAAAAGGGGAGCCGACGTCGTTGTCGGCTATATTGAACGGCACACCCGTCCCGATACATTGGCATTGTTGGAAGGGTTAGAACAGCTGCCCGAAAAAATAGTCGAATATAAAGGAATCACGCTAAAGGAACTGGATTTGGACGCCGCCTTACAGCGCCGTCCAAACATTCTGCTGGTGGATGAGCTTGCCCACAGCAATGCTGCCGGGTGCCGTCATGCCAAAAGATATCAGGATGTGGAGGAACTGCTTCGGGCCGGCATCAGTGTATACACCACCGTGAATGTACAGCATTTGGAATCCCTGAATGACCTTGTGGCCTCCATCACCCATATCTCTGTCAGCGAGCGTATCCCGGATTCGGTTTTTGATTCCGCCGACCAGGTAGAGCTGGTGGATATTGAGCCGGATGACCTGATCCTGCGGCTGCAATCCGGCAAGGTATATCAAAAGCAGCAAGCTTCCCGGGCATTGGATCATTTTTTTACAAAAGATAATCTGGCGGCCCTTCGTGAAATTGCGCTGCGCCGCACCGCGGACCAACTGAGCAAAAAGGCTCAGAAAGCGGAAAACGAAACCGCCGCTAAGGCTGGAGAGCACATCCTGACCTGTCTTTCCAGCGCCCCCTCCAACGCGAAGGTGATCCGCACGGCGGCCCGCATGGCCGAGGCTTTTCACAGCGGTTTCACCGCCTTGTTTGTGGAAACCGCCGATACCAAGGAGTTGAGGGGGGAAAACCTGAAACGCCTGCGGGACAATATGCGCCTGGCGGAACAGTTAGGGGCGCGGATCGCTACCGTGTACGGGGAGGACCCTGCCGTGCAAATTGCCGAGTACGCCAAGGTCAGCGGCGTCACCAAAATCGTGCTGGGCCGTACAAACCACCATGCGTCCCCACTTATGAAAAGCAAGACACTGGTCGATAGGCTTACCAGCAGGATGGAGGATGTGGATGTCTATATCATCCCGGATGTCCAGCCTTTATATAAGAAAAAAAGGGCGCTGTTTCACAAACCGGAGCAGGGATTCAACTGGAAGGATTTTGGGAAATCCATACTGCTCATCATTGCCGCCACGGGCACGGGCTTTTTGTTTTATGAACTGGGACTGCGCGAGGCGAACATCATCATCGTCTATCTGCTGGGGGTTTTGCTCACAGCGGTTTGGACAAACGGGTACTTCTATGGAATTCTGGTTTCGCTGTTGAGCGTTGTTTCCTTCAATTTCTTCTTCACAATCCCCCGCTTTTCCCTGACGGCGCTCGACCCAAACTACCCGGTGACTTTCCTGGTGATGTTGTTGGCAAGCTGCCTTTCCTGCTCCCTTGCTACCCGGGTGAAGCGGCAGGCGCGGCAATCCGCCCAACGGGCCTACTATATGGAACTTTTGATGAGCAGCAACCAGAAAATGCAGCAGGGGCAAAATGAGCAAGAGATCATCCAGATCGCCGCGAGCCAACTCCAATCCCTCCTGGACCGGCCGATCCTGTATGCGCTATTGGAAAAAGACCGGCAGATCCGTTTCCGTGTGGTTCCCGCCTCTGAAACAGAACAGGTCATGGGCAGAATAACGCCCGAAGAACTGGGGGTAGCGGACTGGGTAGCCAAAAATGACAAGCACGCGGGCGCCACGACCAACACGCTCTCCGACGCGCAAAACCTGTACCTGTCTGTTCGGGGCAATCAGGAGGTTATGGCCGTGGTCGGCATCCCGGCCAAGTTTTATCTGCCTCTGGATGCTTTTGAGAAAAACCTGATGATCGCTATACTGGACGAGTGTGGCCTGATTTTGGAGCGCCGTAAGCTGCGCGCCGAAAAGCAGACGGCGGAGTTGGAGACCCAGCGCGAACAGCTGCGGGCCAATCTGCTGCGCGCTATTTCCCATGATTTGCGCACGCCGCTGACCGGCATCAGCGGCAATGCCGGTATGCTGATGGAGAAGAGTTTTTCCCTGGATGAGAGCAAAAAACAGGAAATGTACCGTTCCATCTATGATGACTCCATGTGGCTGGTCAACCTGACGGAGAACCTGCTTTCCATCACCCGGATTGAAAACGGCACCATGCCGCTGCGGCGGAACGCGGAGTTGATCGACGATATTTTTCACGAGGCGCTTTCCCATGTGGATCGCAGGGCCATGGAGCACGAGATCCATGTGGAGCTCGCGGACGATATGCTGATGGCCAATATGGACGCCCGCCTAATCATACAGGTTATTATCAATATCGTGAACAACGCCATCAAATACACGCCTGAAGGCTCACAGATCTGTCTGTCGGCAAAGAGGGAAAAGCGCATGGTCCGTATCGAGATTGCCGATAATGGTTCAGGCATATCCGATGCGGTCAAACGGCGCCTGTTCGATATGTTTTACACGGCGAACGCCGGCGGCGCCGGGGCAGACAGCCGCCGCGGCCTGGGGTTGGGGCTGAGCCTGTGCAAGTCGATTGTAGAAGCGCACGGCGGTTCTATTACCGTCCGGGACAACCAGCCCCACGGGGCGGTGTTCTCCTTTACATTGCCTTTGGAGGAGGTAAAGATTCAAAATGTATAAGCCCAAAATTCTCGTGGTGGAGGATGACCCCGCCATCACCAATTTGATCCGTACCACGTTGGATACCCAGGAATATCAGTATCACACCGTAAGAAACGGCGCGGGCGCTATTATGGATGCCGTTTCCTATAATCCCGATGTGATGATTCTGGATTTGGGACTGCCCGACATGGACGGCGTGGAAATCATCCGCAAGGTTCGGGGGTGGAGCAGCGTGCCCATTATTATCGTGAGCGCGCGCAGCGAAGATCAAGACAAGGTGGAGGCCTTGGACGCCGGGGCGGACGACTACCTGACCAAACCGTTCAGCATCGATGAATTTCTGGCCAGGCTTCGCGTGGCTTTGCGCCGCAGCCGGGCTGATGAAACCACCGCGCCTGCTCCGTCGGCCCTGTATCAAAACGGGGAACTACGTATCGATTACGCGGCGGGTTGTGCCTACATGGAGGGAAAGGAGATTCATCTGACCCCCATTGAATACAAGCTGCTGTGCGTGCTGGCCAAAAATACCGGAAAGGTTCTGACCCACAACTACATCCTGAAAGAGGTATGGGGAACCGCCCTTGCCTCCGATATCCCTTCTCTGCGCGTTTTTATGGCCACCCTGCGCAAGAAGATAGAACACGACCCATCCGCCCCCAAGTATATCCAGACCCACATTGGCGTTGGCTATCGGATGATCCGGCAATAGAGCCGGTTTTCCCGGGCCGTCCGCTTTCGCGGGCGGCTCTTTTGTTGTGCGGGGCCTTTATGGGCTTTTAATTCTTGCCGGGAAACGTTAAGAGCACCTTCACGGCTTATATGATAGGATTCTATCCAGAAAAGCTGAGGGGAGGAAACATATTATGCTGGATTGTGTCATGCTCGCAGTGCTTGCGGGTTGTATTGGTTCCATAATCTCGCTGATTGGTTGGTGCCGGAGGCAAGTGGATAAAAGCGAGTAAGGAGGGAGAACCGTGATCGTTTTAGGAATCCTCGTTGTACTGCTGGGTGTTTATTTGGTCTATGTACTGCTTCACCCGGAAAAGTTTTAAGGCCGGCAGGAGGGAAGCCTAATGTTACAAATTGCCTTGACCATTCTCATCTATTTGATTCTGGTCATTCCGGTTGGCGTTTATGTATACCATGTCGCCGCAGGAAAACATACTTTTGCCGACCCGGTATTGAACCGGGTAGACGGCGCCATGTACAAAATCTGTGGGATCAATCCCCAAAGCAGCATGAACTGGAAAAAGTACGCTGTTTCCTTGGTGGTGACCAACGGGGTCATGATGCTGCTGGGCTATGCCGTTTTACGGATTCAGAGCGTAGGGCTGTTCAATCCCAATGGAATTGGCAGCATGGAGGAATCGCTCTCCTTCAATACCGTCATCAGCTTTATAACCAACACCAATTTGCAGCACTATTCCGGCGAGTCAGGGCTGTCCTACCTATCGCAGATGCTGGTCATCATTTTCATGATGTTCGTATCTGCCGCCAGCGGCTATGCCGCGTGCGTCGCCTTCATTCGCGGTCTGGCGGGCAAGACGAAGGATAACGTCGGCAACTTTTTTGCGGATTTGATCCGCATCACGACTCGTGTGCTGCTCCCCTTTTCTATCGCCGGCGGCCTTCTGTTGGTGTGGCAAGGCGTGCCGCAGAATTTTTCCGGAAATGTGGTGGTGGATACCATAGAAGGCGCAAAGCAGGTGATCGCCATGGGACCTGTGGCGGCGCTGGAGATTATCAAGCATTTCGGAACAAACGGCGGCGGCTTTTTGGGCGCGAACTCGGCAACGCCCATCGAGAACCCGACGATTCTCACCAATTTGTTGGAGCTGTATGCGATGATGCTTTTGCCAGGGGCCTGCGTGATCGTCTTTGGCAAAATGGTCCGGGACCGCAAGGGCGAGCTGGCGCACGCCTCTGTTCCTGATGGCTCCGGCGCCGCGGCCTTTAACATGAAAGCTCCCCGAAGCCTGACGGTCTGGATGTATGGACGCGAAGGGCGCAGCATTTTTGCCGCAATGGGAATCCTGTTTCTGATTGGGCTGGGCATTTGCTTCTGGGCGGAAAGTCAGGGCAACCCGGCGTTGGCCCACATAGGGCTTAGCCAATCAATGGGCAGCATGGAGGGAAAAGAGGTGCGCTTCGGCGTAGCTCAGTCCTCCCTGTTCACGACCGTTACCACTTCGTTCACGACCGGTACGGTCAACAATATGCACGACACGTTGACGCCGCTGGGGGGAATGATCCCCATGCTCCACATGATGCTCAATGTGGTATTCGGCGGCAAGGGCGTCGGTCTGATGAACATGATCACCTATGCCATCTTGGCCGTTTTCATCTGCGGTTTGATGATCGGGCGCACGCCGGAATATCTGGGCAAAAAGATCGAAGGGCGGGAAATGAAACTGGCCGCTCTGTGCATCATCATTCATCCGCTGCTGATTCTGGCGTTCTCCGCCCTGGCGGTATGCACCCAGGCCGGTTTGGCCGGTATCACCAACCCCGGCTACCACGGGCTCTCCCAGGTGCTCTATGAATTTGCCTCTGCCGCGGCCAACAACGGCTCCGGCTTTGAGGGCCTGGCGGACAACACGCTGTTCTGGAATATCACCACCGGCATCGTCATGTTCTTTGGACGCTATCTTTCCATGGTATTGCAGCTTGCCATTGCGGGGTCGCTGATGAAAAAGCGGTTTGTCAGCGAATCGGCAGGCACGCTTCATACGGATACCGTGAGCTTTGCGGTTATTTTGGTATTCGTCGTCTATATCTTCGCGGCGCTGACTTTCTTCCCGGTGCTGGCGCTTGGCCCTGTATCCGAACATTTGACCCTTTGGGCATAAGGAGGATCCACCATGAGCAAAAGGAATCAGAAGCTGATCACGCCTGAAATTTTCCGTCAGGCAGTCATCGGCTCCTTTACAAAGCTGAATCCTGTTTACATGATAAAAAACCCCGTCATGTTCGTTGTGGAAACCGGCTTTTTAATCACCCTTGTTCTTTCATTTTTCCCCGGCCTCTTCGGGGATATCAGTACGGGCCAAAATTTGAGGGTATACAATATCATCGTGTGCGCGGTGCTGTTTGTTACGGTCCTGTTCGCAAACTTTGCGGAATCGGTGGCGGAGGGACGGGGCAAAGCGCAGGCTGCCAGCCTGAAAAAGACGCAAAAGGATACCAAAGCCCGTCTGTTGTTGGAGGACGGTACGGAAAAAACGGTTCTGTCCAGCGAATTGAAAAAGGGCGATGTGGTTCTGGTAAAGGCTGGCGAGATCATTCCCGGGGATGGAGAAGTGGTTGAAGGGATCGCTTCGGTAGACGAATCGGCCATTACGGGCGAGTCCGCCCCAGTAGTGCGGGAATCGGGAGGCGATTTCTGTTCCGTAACCGGCGGCACCACCATCGTGTCTGACTGGCTGAAAATCCAGATCACCTCCGATGCGGGCAACAGCTTTCTGGACCGCATGATCGCGCTGGTGGAGGGTGCGTCCCGAAAAAAGACGCCCAACGAAATCGCGCTCAGCACGCTGCTGGTATCGCTGACCATTATCTTCCTGATCGTCATTGTGACCCTGTATCCGATTGGCTTGTATTCCGGGGTACAGCTCCAGACTTCGACGCTGATTGCACTGGCCGTCTGCCTGATCCCCACCACCATCGGCGGGCTTCTTTCCGCCATCGGCATCGCGGGCATGGACCGTGTGACCCGGTTTAATGTAATCGCCATGTCCGGCAAGGCCGTGGAAGCTTGCGGCGATGTGGACACCATGATTTTGGATAAAACCGGCACCATCACCTATGGCAACCGGCTGGCCGCAGACTTTTTCCCTGTGGGCGGCGCTGCCCGGGGCGAGCTGATCCGCTGCGCCGCGCTTACCAGCCTGCATGACGATACCCCTGAGGGAAAGTCCACACTGGAACTTGCCCGCCACCTTGGGGACAAAAGCCGGGAAATCGAGGGGGCTGAATACATTGAATTTACGGCCCAGACCCGAATGAGCGGCGTGGATCTGCCCGGCGGTATAAAGGTCCGTAAGGGCGCCTCCGAAGCCATCGAGCAATACGTAAAGTCTTTAGGCGGTGCGATTCCCGCCGACCTGCATGAACAGGTGGATAAGATTTCCAGCCTTGGCGGTACGCCGTTGACGGTTTGCGAAAACAACCGGATTCTGGGCGTAATTTATCTGAAAGACACCGTAAAGCCCGGCATGGTGGAGCGGTTCGAGCGCCTGCGCGCCATCGGCATCAAGACCATCATGTGTACCGGCGACAATCCGCTGACTGCGGCGACCATCGCCAAAGAGGCGGGCGTTGACGGCTTTATTGCCGAATGCAAGCCAGAGGACAAGATCGATGTCATCAAAAAGGAGCAGGCCGAGGGCAAGATCGTTGCCATGACCGGCGACGGCACCAACGACGCGCCTGCGCTGGCACAGGCGAATGTGGGCCTTGCCATGAACAGCGGCACCACCGCTGCCAAGGAAGCCGCCAATATGGTGGATCTGGACTCCGACCCCACGAAGATCTTGGAGGTTGTGGAGATCGGCAAGCAGCTTCTGATCACGCGGGGCAGCCTGACCACCTTCTCCATCGCCAATGATATCGCGAAATATTTCGCCATCATCCCCGCCATGTTTATGATGGCGATCCCCCAGCTGAGTATTTTGAACATCATGCGCCTGGCGACGCCCTATAGCGCGATTTTGTCGGCGCTGGTCTTCAACGCCATCATTATTCCCTGCCTGATCCCTCTGGCTATGAAGGGCGTAAAATACCGGCCCATGTCTTCCGGGAAACTGCTGGCAAGGAACATGCTGATCTATGGCCTCGGCGGCGTGATTACCCCGTTTGTGGGAATTAAGGCCATCGATATGCTGATCGCCCCGTTACTCACAGCCATCGGCATGATTGGATTTTAAGGAAAGGTGGATGCGTGATGAAGGAATCCCTCAAAGCTGCATTACATGGTATGCGTCAAATCATCGGCGTCACGGTCATTCTGATGTTGGTCTGCGGGCTCGTGTTCCCCTGCCTGCTGACGGGGTTGTCTGCCCTGATTTTCCCACGCCAGGCGGGCGGAAATCTGCTCACGATTGACGGGCAAACGGTCGGCGCGGAGTATGTGGGGCAGGAATTTACCGAAGATTACTATATGTGGAGCCGTCCGTCTGCATATCATTACAACGTTTACCTGGAGGACGCCGATGGAAAGCGGTACTACCATGACGGCACAGAGTTCCCCGGCATTGGGTCTGGCTCCAACAACTATGCGGCGACCAACCCGGCGTTGAGCCAGCGCGTGGAGGCGGACATCGAAGCATTTCTGGCGAAAAATCCCACTGTAAAACGAGAGGATATTCCCACCGACTTGCTGACGGCCTCCGGCTCCGGCCTGGACCCGCACATTTCCCCAGCCTCCGCAGAAATACAGATCCCTCGGATCGCCGAAGCGTCCGGGCTTACGGAAGCGGAAATTAGAGATATTGTGACAGCAAATACCCAGGGCAAAATGCTTGGCGTCTTTGGCGAGGAAACCGTCAATGTGCTCAAGGTCAACATTGAGATCGCCCAGCGAATGGGAATCTTGTGACAGGTGTGGGAACAGCTATGAAAGAGATGCACTATTTCAAGGAATCGCAGAGGGAAGCTATCCCCTCTCCCGATTTTCGGGATAACGTAACGCTAAAACACTTGCTGCAATTCCTGTACGATCTTTGCGCCTGGACCCACACCACACTGGGCAGCAGCGCTGGCGTCAAAGAAGACGCGCATAGCTTCTATATCCTCTTTTGCGGTTTTGCCTTTTCCGAACAGGATTTCTGGCAGACATTCGGCGGATATCTGATCGCGCTGCGCCAAAAGTGGAGAATCGACATTTGGGGCTCTGAGCTTTCCTCACAGGAATCTGTAGAGTTGTCGTTGGATCAGCAAAAGGATGCGTTCTTTGCGGTTCAAAAAACGGTTTCGGGCCGCTGTGCAGACAGCATCATCTCTCTTTGCCTGCGGATTCAATGCGCCGGCAAGGAGGAGGCCGCCCTGATGAATCTCCTATGCCAGTGTATGGACTGGCAGAGCGGCGTCCTTGTGGCAGGGTGGGATCTGCGCGAAACCTTTGAGCGGGAACGCATCCCGTGGATACATCAGAACACCTGCTATTGCTACGGAAACATCTCGGAGGAACAAGAACAGCAAACCTATCTGGACGACTTATCCTTCCCGCAGAAGGTCAATCTTTGGTTGCAGTTTCTGGAAAGCGGGTTTGATTATGCGGAATTTGCATGGCTCTATGCCGGGATTGCCAAAGGGGAGCTGAACGACCGGACAGAATGGGAACTAGCCCTGTATACAGCCCTGAACCAACTAGAGTATACTTTGAGAATATCCGAATCAGAATTTGAGCTATTCGACGGGAAAGGTGAGCGGCGTTACTTCAGCTTTGACAGCGAGCAGAACGCCCAGCGCGTTTTTCTCAAGCTGCTGTTTCCGGTCAATATGTGATTTGATTGCGCTTTGCCCTTTAATCTTCCATAAAAATCCACAGCACAGGCGGATGAGCCGGGCAGGCTATCCGCCTGTGCCAATCATCTATTTTTTACGGCCCTCCGCTCCTTGGCAGCCAAGAGGATCTTCGCATCTTGCCGGGTATGCCGCATCTGCGCCTGCAGGCAAGCATTGCCTGCCTTGGCTATGGCTGGCCGGGTTGGCATCCCGCCACGCTTTTGGGGCGCGGACATCTCCGCCCCAGGAAAATTTCCTTTCCGCGCTCCAAAAAGTTTCCTGACCGTTGACTTTTTCTCGGGAAATGCAGTGAGCCTCCATTGTGTCCGGCCCCGTATCGGCCTATAATAATGGCGTGAGGTGAACGCTATGAAGGAGATCAACCTGGGCTTCATCCTGGCTGAAAACCGCCGCAAGCGGGGCCTGACCCAGGAAGCGCTGGCCGCCCATATGGGCGTATCCAAGGGCGCCGTTTCCAAGTGGGAAACCGGTTCTTCCCTGCCGGACATTTCCCTCTTGCCCCAATTGGCCTCTTATTTCGGCATCAGCGTGGACCAACTGATCGGCTACCAGCCCCAGATGGAGAAAGGGGAAATCCGGAATTTGTACCTGCGCCTCGCCAGGGATTTTTCCCTGCTGCCCTTCGGCCAGGTGCTGGAGCAATGCCTCCAGATCGCGAAAAAATATTATTCCTGCCACGCCCTTTTGTTTGCGTTGGGGGTGCTGTTGGTCAACCATTGCGCCCTGGCCGCCCATGCCGGCCAGGGGGAAAGGGTCATGGAAACGGCGCTCAAATGGTTTGACAGGGCAGCCGCCGGTGCGCAGGAGGCAAGCCTTCGCAAGCAGGCGCTGCAAATGAAGGCCTATTGCCTTGTGCAGCTGGGCCGTCCCTCTCAAGTCCTGGATATTCTCGACTCGGATGAAATCGATATTGGGCCTTCGGAACCCCTTTTGGCCCGGGCTTACCAGATGACGGGGAAGCGCCGGGAGGCAAAGAGCATCCTCCAGGGGGGCATCTATAAAGGGGTTGTCTCCCTGGTCAACCTGTTGTCCGTCTACCTGGATTTCTGCCAGGAGGGCCCGGGTCCGTTCGCCCAAGCCTGCCGGCGAGTGGAGCAGCTCGCGGATATCTTTCAGCTGAAAGCGCTGCATCCCGGCCTCCTGCTCAGCGCCTACCTCGCCATGGCCCAGGGATGGATGCAGCTGGGCGATGCCGGGCAGGCTTTGGCCCTGCTGCAAAGCTATACGGACCTGGCCGCCGGCGATATTTATCCCTTGCGCCTGCACGGGGACGAATTCTTTGACCTGCTGGACGAATGGCTGGATCACACCCTTGCTCCGGGGACCTATCCGCCCCGGGAGGAAGGGGTGATCCGGCGCAGCATGACCCAAGCCCTGGAGGAAAACCCGGTTTTTTCGCCGCTACAGGACAACCCGCGGTTTCAGAACATGGTGCGGCGGCTGCGGGCAAACGCGGAGGTGTGTTAAATGAGCACGGTTATCCTGCAAGATCTATCCAAAACCTACCCTGGCGGAACCCAAGCGCTGAAGCGCCTTTCCCTCTGCCTGCGCCCGGGGGAAGTCTTTGGCTTTCTGGGCCCCAACGGCGCCGGAAAGACCACCACGGTCAAGCTGCTCACCGGCATTCTTGCCCCCTCCGGCGGCTCCTGCCGCATCCTGGGCGTAGACCCCCATACCCAGCCTGAAAAGGTCCACGCCCTATGCGGCATCGTCACGGAGCACGCCCAGATGTACGATCACCTCACCGGCATGGAAAACCTGCTCTTCTACGCCTGCGCCTTTGGGATGGCGCGGGAGAAGGGAAAGGCCCGGGGAGAACGCCTGCTCCGGGAACTGGCCCTCACCGGCGCCAAAGACCGAAAGCTGGCGGCCTATTCCACCGGCATGCGGCAGCGCCTCTCCCTGGCCCGGGCGCTGCTGCACCGCCCCCAAGTCCTGTTCCTGGACGAGCCCACGTCCGGCCTGGACCCGGAAAGCGCCCAGAACGTGAACCACATGATTCGCAGCCTGGCCCGGGAAGAGGGCGTCACCGTCTTTCTCTGCACCCACCAGCTGCGGTACGCCCAGGAAATCTGTACCCGTTTTGGCCTCATGGAGCAGGGCTCCCTGCTGGCCTGCGGAACCCTGGAAGAACTGCGGGCCCAGACCTTTTCCGCCCAAACCCTGCGGATTTGCGCCTCCTCCCTCCCCGAAAATCTGCCCTTCCAGCGGCGCGGCCCTCAGGAATACCAGGCAAAAATAGGGGCCCGGGAGGAAATCCCAGCCCTGGTGCGCAAGATCGTGGAGGCGGGGGCGGACGTCTATGGGGTAAGCCTGGCGGAGCCCACGCTGGAGGATATTTATTTTTCCCTGACCGCCGCCGCCAAGGAGGGTTCAGCGCTATGAAAACCGCCATGTATGCCATCATCAAAAAGGATTTTCGCGGCGTCGCGGCCAACCGCAGGTTATTTCCCGCCCTTTTCCTGGTTCCATCTCTCCTGGCCCTGGTCCTGCCCTCGATTTTTGTGATCGCCGTCCATTTTACCCCCGACGACCCGGATATCCTGAAGCTGCTGGCGTTGGTGCCCCAGGCGGCTCCCGGCCAAAGCCTGGAACTTACGCTGTGGGGGCTGCTCTTGAATTCCATCCTTCCGGCGTTTTTCCTGGTCATTCCCGTGATGGCTTCCTCCATCACGGCGGCCAGCGCCTTCGTGGGGGAAAAGGAGCGCCATACCCTGGAAACCCTGCTCTACTGCCCCCTTACCCTCCGGCAGATCTTTCAGGCCAAGGTGCTGGCGTCGTTCCTGGTGAGCATGGTGGTTTCCCTGCTCTCTTTTGCCGCCATGTTCCTGGTGGTGGAAGGGGAAGTGTTCTTCCTGGCGGGACAGGCCCTGCGCCCCAGCGTCAACTGGCTGGCCGTCCTGCTGCTGGTGTCCCCCGCGGTCTCCCTGATCGCCGTGACCCTGATTGTGCGCGGCTCCGCCAAGGCCCAGAGCGTGGAGGAATCCCAGCAGGCCGCCGTCTTTTTGATCCTTCCCCTGCTGCTGCTGGTCGTCGGGCAGTTCGCCGGCCTATTCCTCATGAGCTTCTGGCTCCTGCTGGGGCTGGGCCTTCTCTGCGGGGCCCTGGCCTGGATTCTGCTGCGCAAATCCATGGGCCGTTTCACCTACGAAAGGCTGTTGCAATAGGGTGCGCCGGACCTGGCCCGCCCGGTAGAATCATCCGCCCCGGCGCACTGGAAAGGCAGGCAGCCGCCTCTCCTAAAGCGGGCCCCACGGTGCCCCCATAAAAAAAGCGGGCTCCCCCGCTGTCATAAAGCCCAATCTTTCCCCCGACGCCGGGGCGCACGGTCCGCCCCCGTCCGGGGGCATAGGTTTAGGGGAGGCGGTCCAGGGCCCGGTTCTGGCGGCGCAGAAAGCGCTCCCATTGCGCCCTGTCCCGGGTGATAAATTCATAGGTAAGGTACCGGGGGGCCAATTGGGCGATCAAGTCTCCCACCCCCGGATGGCAGAACGGGCAGTGCCTGTCGATGCGCAGGATATGGCGGTAGACCTGTCCGGCGCGGCGCCCATAGTCTCCCCGTAGGCCCACGCCCTTTTCCGTCATGGCCTTCACGTAGTCCCCCGTCAGGCTTTGGTGCAGGTGGACGCCCTTCACATCCCCCTGCGGCCCCCCATGGCGCTCCAGGCATCTGTACAGGTAATCCAGGGCCTGCTGCTGGTCCTCCAGGTCCAGGCAGGTGTGCATCAGGTGCCCCAGGTCCAGCATAATGCCCTTGCGGGGCGCGGGGATGGCCCGCAGCAGCGCCCGGGTCAGCTGGGGGCGGGTCAGGGTAAACCCGGGCCACCACAGGTTTTCCACCAAAAAATCCAGGGACAGGTCCAGCCCCTCCAGGGCCTGGGCGATGACCTCCGCCGCGCCCTGGCACACCGCCTCGTCGCTGTGGGTAAAGCGGTAGGTGACGCATTCCTCCAGGGTGACGTTGGACACGTGGCACACCGCGTACCGGGCCCCTATCCTTTGGGCCAGGCGCAGGTCCCGGCGCAGCGCCAGGGGCAGGGCCTGGGGACTGCGGCCCCCAAAGACGCCATAGGCGGCTTCCAAGCTGCCGAACTCCGCCGTCACCGCCGCCTCGTCGCCCCGCCAGAAATCCAGCCAGCTGGGCTGAAAGGTCAGATGCACCCCCATTACCGCCTGGGGCGGCAGCCAGCCCAGGGCGTCTCCCCCCAGGGGCAAAAGCTCCACCCCGTCCAGCCCGTGTTGCCGGCAAAAGCGGGCGAAGTCCTCCCGCCCCTCAAACCGGTTCAGGTCGCCGGGCAGGTTGGTCATGTTGGCGCACAGGATCATGGCGCGGTGGAGCGGGAGCCGGTCAGCCGCTTGATCGCGTACTGGATAAAGCGCTCTTCCGCCTGGGAGATGGGAATTTCCTTGAGCCGCACCATCTTAAAGCACAGCTTCATGGTCAAATCCCGCACCGGCCGGATCACCGTGCCCTGGAACCGGAAGGTATGGGGCGGCACGCAAAAGGAAATAAAACCGGCATTGCGGATCATCTCCAGGGTCTGGCTCCAGTCTACGGCGTCCAGCAACAGCTGGGGCGCCACATCCGCCGCGCACAGCTGGGCGAACAGGTTGCTGGTGGCCTGGGGATCGGCGCTGATGACGATCATCTTTTCCCCCTGGAAATCCTTCACCGACAGCGCCTCCCGCTGGGCCAGGGGATGATCCTGGGACAAAATGGCGTACAGGGACACCTCCCGCTGCAACAGCACGTCCAGCATGGGGTGCTTGACCTCCCCCACCAGCAGGCCCAGGGGCGTGCGGTAGTTGAGCAGGGAATCCACGCATTCCTCCAGGGTATAGCTGCGCACGTTCAGGGAGATATCCTGATTGTCGATGATGAATTGGGAGACGAAATCGTGGGGGAACAAGCACATGAGCCCCCAGGTCATGCACACCTCCACCCGGTTGGCCCGCTTCTCCTCGGCGCTGAGCACCCGCTGGCAGATGTACTGGTACTGCTGCAAAAAGCTCTTGGCGTAGCGCTTGAGCTCGTAGCCCGCCGGGGTCATATAGGTGCCCGAATGGGTGCGCACGAACAGGGCCGCCCCTATTTCGGCCTCCAGTTTTTCGATGGACTTCACCAGGCCGGGGGTGGTGATGTACAGGTTTTTCGCCGCCCGGGTAAAGCTACCCGACTTGCACAGCTCCAGAAAGAACTCCAGCTGCTTGATGTCCAACGGGCTCCCCCCTTTTGCGCCCCGCGCTCCTCATCAGTATAGCGCATCCGGCGCTTTTACGCAAGAAGCGGCGGCGCGCCATGAGGCGGCCGCCGCTTGCGCTGAAACTAATCCAGCACCTCGAAGATTTCCACAAAGGAACCGTCGGGCCCGCTGACCAAAGCGGAGCGGATCTGGCCGTAGGGCTCCAGGGTCAACTCCACCGGGCCATACACCACGGGGAAGTCGTTGGCTTCGCACTTTTCGATGACCTCGTCGAAGATTTCGGTCTTAAAGGAGGTGCAGAAGGTGCCCGCGTTGGCGGGGGTCATGGCGCCCTCCAGGCGCATGGCGCGGCCCTCCTCGGAGAAGTCCAGAATCTCAATGATGGGGGTGTTGCCCGACGCCACGTACATGGCGATGCGGGTGATGATGTCGGTGCCCGCAGTGCCCACGATGGGATCTACCAGGCCGGGCTCCATCTCCATGTCAAAGCCCTTGGCGATGCCCAGCACGTCGGTGTAGAAACGGTCGGCGCTCTCCATGTCGCCCACCACCAGCACCACGTCGGGGAAGTTGCGGAACATGCCCTCAAAGGCGGGGGTGGCTTCGGTCTTGTTGATCAGGGCCAGGGGCATACCGTTGGGGCCTTGGAGCACCGCCTCGAACACGGTGTCGCCGGACCAGGTGGTGGTGTAGCTATAGGGCTCGCACAGGAAGGTGTAGCCCATCTCGGTCAGGTCGGCAAAGCACTGCTGGATGTCGGCGCAGCGGAAGGCGATATCGTAGTAGCCCAGATCCCAGCTGTTATAGCCTTCCCGGGAGGTCTTTTCCGGGGTGTTTTCAAACTCAATGAGCTGAAGCAGGGTGTCCTGAACGGAGTTTTTCAGCATGGCGTACTTGGCGGCGCAATCCATGCCGTACAGCGCGGCGCAGGTCTGCTGGTCAAGTTCGCCCTGGGCTACCAGTTCCAGTTCCATGGTGTTGGTGAAAAAGTCCAGGCTCTCCTCCAGGGAGAACACGCTGGCGCAAACCCGGGAGATGCCTTCGTGGGCATAGGTCTCCTCCTCGGCCATGGCGGGCATGGCCAATACCAGGGCCAGGCACAGGAACAACAGGGCGATCCTTTTCATTTGAGATTACTCCTTTTTATTCGATTTGCGTATGGACACACCTCGCCTGCGCGAGATGGCTGCGCTCAAACAGGGGGAAGCGGCGCGCCGCCTGTACGGCGCGCCGCAGGAAAAAACGGGACATCAGGAGGTCTTGTGGGAGAAGGCGTTCATGATGCCGCTCACAATGGCCTGACTGTCGATGGTAGCGCCGGAGATGGCGTCCACGCCCATGGTCTGGTTCTCGATGATGGAGTTGGCGAACTGCTCGAACTGCTCGTCGGTCATGAACATGTTCTCCCTGCCCTCGCCCACGCGGATAGCCACCAGCTTCTTGTCCTTGATGGTGTAGATGATCTCGTAGGGATCGTGCAGGCCCTGAACGAACTCGGAGTAGTCGCCGTCAGCCGCCTCGGCCCAGGGCTCGGAAGCGCCCGCGTTCTCGGTGGGATGCAGCTCGGCCCTGCCGCCCAGCATGGTGTCCACCGCAGCGCGGCCGGAGCAGATGGCCTCGTGGAGGTAGGTGCCGTTCTGGTACAGGTTGCACACCAGGCTGCCCAGCTCGCCGGCGGAGTACAGGCCCTCGATGGGCTGATCGTCCCAGTTGAGCACCTGGCCCTTGATGTTGCGCTTGGCGCCGCCGGAGCAGGCGGGCATGGCGGGCACTTCCTCGATGGCGTAGAAGGGGCCGGTCTCGATCTTGGCCATGGTGGTGATATCCCGGCCGAAATCGGCGTCCTCGCCCGCGTCTACCATGGCGTTGAAGTGGTCCACCTCGGCCCGCAGGGCGGCGGGATCGCGGCCCAGCTTCTCGGCCAGCTCCTCAATGGTGTCCGCCTTCACAATCCAGCCCTTCTCGATCTCCACCGAGTTGTCCGCGGACCAGTTGTAGGGATTGCGGCAGGTCACCGGCCAGCCAATCCAGTTGTTCACCATGGGCTGGGCCTTGCGGCAGTTGTCGTCGAAGATGATGTGTACCGGCTGAGAGCGGTAGATGGGCACGTCCACGTACTGGCCGTGGCTGTAGTACTTCATGTGCTGGCGCTGATAGGAATCGGCCTCGTTGTAGTAACGGGTGCTGTCCGCCGCTACCTCCATCCACGCGCCGTGGACCATGTAGAACTGACGGATGAAGCAGGTTTCAAAGTCGGGCACCTTGATGCCGTGGAAGTAGCCGCAGGACATGGTGTGGTTGTCCATATGCCACAGCTGGGCGCCCACCGCCATCTGCATCTTGATGCCGTCGCCGGTGACGTAGGGGGAGCCCGCGTTGTAGATGCGGTCGCCGCCGTTGAAGTCCCGGTACATCTGCAGGTTGCCCTCGTAGCCGCCGGTGGCCAGCAGCACGCCCTTGCGGGCCTTCACATAGATGATGGAGCCGTCGGGCTTCTTCACCGCTACGCCGTCCACCCGCTTGGTGACGCTGTCCTGAATCAGGCTGACCACCTGATGCTCGTACAAGGGCTTGGCGCCCCGGTACTCCGCCGCCTTGCTGAAGCCGTTCCAGCAGCCGCCGTTCTCAAAGGGCACGCCGCCGTTCTTGTCCCGGAAGTGGCCGGTGGCGCCCACGAAGTCCGCGCCCTCCAGCAGGGGGAACTCCACCAGCAGGGTGCCCCAGCGCAGCGCACCGCCGCCGGAATAGCCCACTTCGTAGCCTACCGGCTCCAAGGCGCCCTGAATCCACTCCAGGTCGGTGGCGAACTCGTTGGTCAACCAGTTGAAGTCCTCCTCGGGGATCACCTGAGGCGCGTTGAGGTTGCGCATGTAGGTGCGGAAGGTTTCGATGTCTTCTTTTTGCACGAAGATGACGCACTGGCCGGAGGCGATGGCCTGGCCCCCCGCGTTGGCTTCGTCGGACTTGTCGTAAATCACCACGTCCACATTGGGGTCAATTTCCACTGCCTCGATGTAGGCGGCGGTGCCCGCCATGCCGTAGCCGGCGATGACGATGTCGTGTTCCTCGTCCCAGGTCACGTTCTGGCTGGCAAGGCACCAGCTGCTGGCGTTTTTGTAGCCCTGAGCTGCCGGCGCTTCCGTCTCGGCGGCCTTGGCCTGCTTGGTCAGCACGTCTACGCCGGTGACGCCCAGCAGGCCTACCCCTGCCGCGCCGATAGCCGCGCCCCTGAGGAACTCTTTGCGGGTAATGTTCTTGCCCATTTTCGCCTTTTCCTCCAAGTTTTCTTATTTGTGCCCTCCGGCACACTATGTTAATGATATAACGATCTTTGCATTCTGTCAACCTACGGCCAGGGGAAGGCAGGAGGGCGCTGTATCGCAAAAGTTAACGCCTTGTCTCCCTTTTGGCCCCACCTCCGGGCCCTATCCCCGCTTCTTTCCCGGAGATTTTCAAAAGAATCCCCTTTTGGGCCGCCACCGGGGAAATTTGAGGGGCAAATTCTCCTTTTCCCGTAAACAATATTTATAGAGTTGCCACATATTTGCCTCATTTGGCCTGATGCGGGGAGGCCAGCCCAGGTCTTTCCCGCCACAACGGACCGGAAAGATTGCGCTCCCACCGCCTCGCAGGCCCTCTGGGCCGGTTGGGAAACACCTGCCCCGCTTTGCAAGCCCTCTTTGCCGGTCCGGCAAGGCCTGCCAGCGCCGAAATTCTTGCCGGTGGTTGGCAAAAAAGTCTGCCGGGCGAAAAACGTCCGGCAGACTTCGGTCTGTTTTTGTGTTCCGATATATACTTCGGTCTGTTTTGTTACTCGTAATGGAGTGCCTCAATGGGCAGCAGCTTGGCGGCCTTGTTGGCAGGATAGCTGCCGAACACCACGCCCATGAGCACCGAGAAGCCCAGGGAGAGCAGCGCCACGTTCATGCTCATCACCATGGTGACGTTGATGGAGGGGGCCACGAAGGTACACACCACCCAGGCCAGTACCAACCCCACCAGGCCGCCGGACACGGAGAGCACGATGGCCTCGATGATGAACTGCATCATGATATCCAGGCGCTGGGCGCCGATGGCCTTTCTGATGCCGATTTCCCGGGTACGTTCGGACACCGACACCAGCATGATATTCATGATGCCGATGCCGCCCACCAGCAGGGATATACTGGCGATGCCGGCCAGCATCAGGGACATGGTGTTGCTCACCTCGGTCATACTCTCCAGCAGTTGGGTCTGGCTGGTGACCGAATAATAGTCCTCAGAGCCGGTGACATCCAGCATGAAGTCCTCCAGGGTTGCCACTGCCTGGTCGATGTAGTCCTCGGTGGTGGCGTTGGCGTAGAAGGTAGTGATGGTGGTGTTGCGGAAGTTGCGCTGGGCGTTGGTGAAGGGGATGACCACCCGCTCGTCCTGGCTTTCGCCCTCGTCGGTGCCGGTTTCCTGGAACACGCCCACGATGGAGTACTGCTTGCCGTCGATGCGGATGGTCTCCCCCACCACGTTGCGCTGGCCAAACAATTCGTCGGCCACGGTGACGCCCACCACGCACACGTAGCTGCGGCTGTCCACATCGGAATCGGTAATAAACCGGCCGGCGGAGAGGCTCAGGCCCCGGATGTCGGCGTAGCCTGTGGTGACGCCCTGCACCATGGCGCTGTAGGTATTAGTACCTGCTTTCAGGGTCATGTTGCTGCTGATCAGGGGAGATACGTTGCGCACCCCGCCCACCCCTTGCAGGGCCATGATGTCATCCAGTTCCAGCCGTACCTGGCGCACGGCCCGGTTCTGCACCGTAATCAAGTTGGTGCCCAGGCTGGTGATCTGCTCTGTAACCGCAGCAGTAGAGCCCTGACCGATGGCGGTGAGCACGGTGACCGACAGCACGCCGATGATGATGCCCAGCATGGTGAGGAAGGAACGCATCTTGTTGGAAGATATGGCCTTAAAGGCCATCTTCACTTCCTGCCAGAATTTCATGCTTGCCGTGCCTCCCTTCCTGCCGCTTTATATTCCGGGTCCGCCTGGGCAGCGGCCATACGGGGTTGCGCTTGTTCCGGCTCCGGGCCGGACATCCCAACCGGAGCGTTTTGAGCAGCCGGTTGGCAAGCCGGTTCTCCTTGGGGGTTTTCTGCAGCCGGCTGGCCGGCGTTCTCCCCCGCAGGGGCCGCCCCGATCCCGGCGGAGCGGGACCGGTAGCGGGTGGCGCGGGCTTCGTTGGCCTGTTTCAGATATTCCTCGGAAGAGAATATCTTTCCATCATGGATGGCCAAGCGCCGTCCCGCCTCCATGGCGATATCGTTGTCGTGGGTGATCAGCAGGATGGTGTTGCCCTGCTGGTTGAGCTGGTGCAGCATCTCCATCACTTCCCGGCCGGACTTGCTGTCCAGGTTGCCGGTAGGCTCGTCGGCCAGGATCAGAGCCGGACTGGTGGATAACGCTCGGGCGATGGCCACCCGCTGCTGCTGGCCGCCGGAAAGCTCGTTGGGCCGGTGCTTCATGCGGTCCGCCAGGCCCACCCGTTCCAGGGCCTGGGTGACCAGGCGCTTGCGCTGGGTCAGGGGCACGCCCTGATAGATCAGGGGCAGTTCCACGTTTTCGTAGGCGGTGAGCTTGCCCAGCAGGTTAAACTGCTGAAAGATGAACCCGATTTTCCGGTTGCGGATGATGGCCAGCTGGCGGGGAGAAAGCTGGGAAACGTCCTCCCCGTCCAGGATGTACTCGCCCTCATCGGGATAGTCCAGGCAGCCCACGATGTTCATCAAGGTGGATTTTCCGCTGCCCGAGGGGCCAATGATGGCCACAAATTCCCGCTGTTCCACCTGTAGGTCCACGTGGTCCAGGGCCTCGAGCACCTCGCTGCCCATCTGGTAGCGCTTGACGATGCCCGTCATTTTAATCATGGCGTATCCCCCTTACCGGCCGCCGGGCATGCCGCCGGGCATACCGCCGCCCATGCCGCCGCCCATGCCGCCGCCGCGGATATTGGTGGAGCCGGAGGAATCGGAGGTATCCCGGGTGATCAGCACGCTGTCGCCCTCGCTGACGCCGGAAAGGATTTCCACGTACTCGTCATTGGATACGCCGGTGGTCACGGTGCTGGACAGGCCGGTGGACAGGGTCACGTACTTCTGGCCGTTGCTGGTGGAGATGGCCTCCACGGGCACCAGCAGCACGTCCTGCCGGTCGGCCACCACGATCTCGATGGAGGCGGTCATGCCGTCCTTGAGCCTGGGGTCTTCGTCCAGGGTGACGGTGACTTCATAGGTCGCCACTCCGCCGGACACGGTGCCCACGCCGGAAATCCTGGCCACGGTGCCGGTAAAGGTTTCGCCCTCGTAGGCGTCGATTTCCACCTTCACGTCCTGACCCACTTCCACGTTGACGATATCCAGCTCGTCCACGGTGGCTACCACCTGGAACTGGGTGGCCGACTGCATGGTGACCAAAGCGGTGCTCTCGTCCAGCCTGGCCCCTTCGGACACGTTCACCGAGGTGATGACGCCGTCGATGGGAGCGCGGATGACCAGGTTATCCTGCTTCTCCTTCTCGTTGTCCAGGGCGGTGCGGGCTTCCTCATAGGTGAGCAGAGCGGTCTGCAGGTCCGCCGAGGGCAAGCGCCCGGTGGTGTAGAACAGTTCGTAGCCCGAGGAGACGCTGTCCCCTTCCTCATAATAGATGGTGTCGATGGTGCCGCCGATGGCGGTGATGGGTACCGGCATATTGATTTCCAAGGTGCCCGAACCCAGCCTGTCGCCTTGGAGGGTGGTGACCAGCACTTCCTGTCCCACGTCATAGCCGTCGTCGGGAATGGTCACGGCGATGTCCGCCCCCAGGCCCACGGTCTGTTCCACCGTGCCGGTGACCTCCAGGTCGTCGATCCACACGCTGACGGTGTCGCCAATGGCGAAGCTATACCCGCTTACCGGCTCGAACTCGATGCGCATCTTGTCGTCCCGGGAGATGATGGCCAGGTACCCGTACTGGTTCATGATGGAGGCCACGTCGTCCCCCTCCTCGCACAGCACCTGCTTCAGGGTGCCCGCCGAGGGGGCGTATACGTAGTAGTCGCTGCCGGTGTCCCGCACTTCGGACAGGGCCACCTGGGCGCTGAACAGTTCCTTTTCGTAGGTCTTGATGTTGGTCTCGATATCCGAGGAGGACAGCCGTACCAGCACGTCCCCTTCCTGGACCGTATCCCCGGCGCTCACCTCAATGGACTCGATCTTGCCTTCGCTGTCGTTGTACACCGAGTAGGTCTGCTGGGGTGAGAGGCTGCCCGAGCCGTACACCGTCACTTCCAGGTCGCCCCGGGTTACGGTTTCATAGCTGCCCCGGCTGGAGGTCCCGGTTGTGCTGACCGTCGCTGCGCCCATGTCGCCGCTGGAGGCGCTCTGGCCCCGGCCGTCGTTTCCACCTTGAATGGTAGAAATGATGTTGGGCAAGGCGAACACCGCCAATACCGCGATGATCACCACCACTACGATCCACTTGATCCAGGTTCCGCCGCCTCGTTTTTTGCCTGCCATAAATGTTCCTCCCTCAATTTTCTGGAGCCTATGATACGGGAATTCATTGGCAAATCTGTGGCGAGACGGTCCCGGTTTTGTGAACGCGCTGGTCTATTTTGGAGCCCACAGGGCGGCGCCCAGCAGCCCGGCCTCCTCCCCCAAGCTGGCCGGCCGCAGGCGCAGCCATTGGGGATGGATCAGGTATTTTCGGGCCTTTTCTCCAATGCGCTCCAAGAAATCCGGATTGCGCAGCACGATGGCACCCCCCAATACGAAGATATCCGGGTCCACCACGCAGGCGATGTTGCCCAGGGCCTTGCCCAGGTTGTCGGCGCACTTGTCCAGGATGTCCTGGGCCTGGGGATGCCCCGCTCGGGCCAGCTGGAACAACTGGGGGGCATCCATCGGACGGCCCAGCCGCTCCCCGGCGATGCGGGACAGGGCCATACCGCCGCACTGCTCGTTGATGGCCCCGGCGTTGACGCCGTGGTGGCTGTAGGGGTCCTCGTTGACGATCAGGTTATAGATCTCCGCCGCTGCGCTGTGGGCCCCGTTCACCAGTTCCCCCTTGTAAACGTAGGCCCCGCCGATGCCCGTGGACACGGTCATGTAAAACATGGATTCCCAGCCCCGGCCCGCTCCCAGCTTGGCCTCCGCCAGTCCGGCCAGGTTGGCGTCGTTGTTCAGCCGGGTGTCCAGCCCGGTGGCCTCGCGGAAATAGCCCGCCACGTCCAGCCCGTCCCAGCCAAACAGATTGGGCGGATTGATCAGCTTACCCCCGGGAATGTCCAGGGGTCCGGGGCAGCCCACCCCGATGCCCCCCACCCCTTCCCTGTGGGCGTTGACGAAGGCGGCCAGCTTGTCCAGGTTGGCCCGGGGGCCTATCTCCTTCTCGTTGGGGGCGCTGAACCGGTCCAGTGCGCGAAAATCCTGGTCGTACAGGGCGGCCCGCAGCTGAGTGCCCCCGATGTCGATGCCAATGGCGGCCATGGAGCTTCCTCCTTCTCCGTAAAAAAATGAAAATGGGGCGGGCCGCCGGACGGCCCGGCCCCAAGCCGGGTTCCCGGACCTTCCCCAGGCCGGGCCCAGCCCCTACCCAGGGACAGGCCCCCAGGCCGGGCGGCTGGTCTATTGATCGATGAACACCCGGCGCAGCCCGGCCTGCCGGGCGATGGCGGCGAAGGCCTCCATCTGCCGGGGAGTGAATTTCTGCCGGTCCGGGTTTAGAAAATAGGGCCGGTTCAGCAGCCGGTACTTGTCCCGGGCCAGGGGATTGTAGTTGAGCAGCTCGTAGGCGGCATCGGGCCACAGCTCCGCCAGAAAGCGGGCGATGGCGAACAGGTTGGCCCGGGTGGCGGTGGCGGTTGGAATCAGGGGCGTGCGCACGGTGATTCGCTCCCGATAGGGCCCGGCCAACAGCCAGGACAAGTTTGCCTTGATGAGCCGGTTGTCCCGGCCGGTATAGCGGCGGTGGGCCGCGCCGTCCAGCAGCTTGAGGTCGGCGTACAGATGGTCGGTATAGGGCATCGCCCCTTCCAGCGTTCCCCGCTCCACCAGCAAGGCGCTCTCCACCGCGGTATTCAGCCCCGCCCCCTTCAGCGCCTTGAGCAGTGCCAGGGCAAAGGGGCCGTCCAGCAGGGGCTCTCCCCCGGATAGGGTGACCCCGCCCCCCTGGCGGTAAAAGGGGGCGTCCTTCATGACTTCCTCCAGAATCTGCTCTACCCCCATCTCCTGGCTGTCCCAGCGCAGCGCCCCGGTGGGGCAGGCGTCCATCAGGGCGGGCCAATCCTCCTGCGCCAAGGGGTCCAGGGCCAGCCCCTCGCCCCGGCGGGCCATGCCTCCCTGTCGGGCCAGGCTCAGGCAAGCGCCGCAGCCCACGCACCGGCTGGGAAAATACATGGGCCGCCTTTGGGGGCTTATGCCCTCCGGATTGTGGCACCAGGCGCACCGCAGGGGGCACCCCTTGAAAAATACCGTGGTGCGGATGCCCACGCCGTCGTGGGTGGAAAAGCGGCGGATGTCGAACACCAGCCGGCTGGCCCTCCCGTCCAGCTCCCCGCCTTGCTCCACGTCCATTGGCCCCGCCTGCCGCCCATCCAGATTCGCCGGGCCCTTCCCCGCCCCTGGGGCGGCGCTCATGGGGGGCAGGATTTCCCGGGTGCTTGCCCTTTCCATGGCCGCTACACCCCCGCGTAGCTGGTGCGGCGGATGATCTCGTCCTGGATCTCCCCGGCCAGCTCGGTAAAATAGGCGGTATACCCGGCCACCCGCACGGTAAGGCTCCGGTAGTTTTCCGGGTGGGCCTTGGCGTCCAGCAGGTCCCGGGGGGACACCACGTTGAACTGGACGTGGGGAATTTCCAGATCCACAAAGGTGCGCAGGAACAGGGCGAACCGGTCGATGCCCCCCTGGCTTTCAAAGAACTGGGGCAAAAACTTCATATTGAGCAGCCCGCCGTTGCTGGTGAGGCCCTTGTCCAGCCGGGACACCGACTTAAGCACCGCGGTGGGGCCGCTGACGTCCCGGCCGTACACCGGGGACATGCCCCCGTCGGCCAGGGGCTGCCGGGTCAGCCGTCCGTCGGGGGTGGCGCCTACGTTCTGCCCCATGGGCACGTGGGCGGACACGGTGTACATGCCGGTGTGGTAGGGCCCGCCCCGGTAGTTGCGGTAGCGGCCCAGCCTGTCCCGGAAATACTGGGCCCACTTGGCCGCCAGCATGTCCACCCAGGCCACGTCGTTTCCGTACTTGGGCACCTTGTTGAGCAGCCGGGCCCGCAGCGCCTCCTCCCCCTGGAAGTTCTTTTCCAGGGCCCGGAGAAGCCGGGCTCCGTCCACCCGCTTTTCCTCAAACACCGCCACCTTCAGGGCCGCCAGGCTGTCGGCCAGGTTGGCGGCCTGGATCATCTGGATGCCGGAGAAGTTGTACCGGGCGCCCCCGGCGGTGACGTCCAGGCCCTTGTCCATGCAGTCCTTCACCACGGCGGAGAGGAAGGGGGTGGGCAGCAGCTCCATATGGGCCCGCTCCACCTGTTCGCAGGCGGACACCATCCTGTCGATGAAGTAGTCCAGCTGCCGGGCGAAGGCGGATTCCAGCGCCTCAAAGCTCTGATAGGTGGCCAGGCTGCCGTAGTCAGGGCCCAGCCGGGCCCCGGTGAGCAGGCACTTGCCCCCGGTGAGGGTGAGCTCCAGGGCCTTGTTCAGGTTGAACATGGCCGCGTCGCTCCAGCCCAGACAGCAGCCCTGGGCTGTGAGCTCCACGCAGCCCACGATGGCGTAGTCCCTGGCCTCCTCCTGGGATACCCCCAGCTCCATCAGCGCCGGGATCACCGCCTTGTCGTTGAAGAACTGGGGCATGCCGCTGCCCTTGGACACCACCTGGATGGCCTTTTTCAGCAGCGGGTCCCCCACCCCGGGGTGCAGCCGCACCGACAGGTTGGGCTGGGGCAGGCCCAGGCGCTCCTGGGCCTCCAGGAACAGGAAGGACAGCGGATTGCATACATCTTCTCCTGCCTCGTCCTGACCCCCCAGGGCGATGTTGAAGCCGATGGGGAAGCCGGCGAAGTACTTGGCGCTGCCCGCGTTGCGCAGGTATACGATCTGGTTGAATTTGAGGAACAGGCACTGGATCAATTCCAGGGCCGGCTCCGGGGCAATCCGCCCCGCGTCCAGGTCCGCCGCGTAATAGGGCCATAGGATGCGGTCCAGCCTGCCCGGCGAAAAGGAGGAGGCGTTGGACTCCATGTGCAGCAGGGTGAACAAAAACCACAGGGATTGCAGCGCCTGGTGAAAGGTGCGGGCCGGGGCCTGGGAAAGGCTTTCGCATACCTGGGAGACCTGCAGCATGTCCTCCCGCCAGGGTGCGTTTTCCGGCCGGGCGGCCTCTTGCGCCAGCAGGTCCCGGTAGCGCAGCATGAAATGGCTGGCCCCCTCCATCACCAGGGCCACCGCCCGGTAAAAGGGCTGCCGGTCCGGCGGGGCGGCGGCCAGGCGCTCCAGGGCTTCCCGGCGCAGCCCGTCGGGCCCCTTCTCCAGCCAGGTCCGGCAGTCGGGGCAGATGTGGCCCTGGGCGTGGTCCTTTTGGTTAATCTTCACCACCATCGCCAGTTGGTCCAGCTGCTCCCCGCACCGGGCGCGCAGCACGTCCTCCAGGGATTTGCCCTGCCAGAAGGGCTTGATCTCCCGGCGGAACAGGCGGATGTCCTCCTCCCGCACCAAGAACCTATCCTGGGGCCGGGTGGGCAGGGTTTCAAACTCCCGGTCCACCCAGGCGCTGCCGCTCTCGGGAAACACCACGCCGTAGCGCACCCCGGCGGTGCGGTTGCCCACGATGAGCTCCTCCGGCTCCACCGCGATGGCCAGGCCCTCCATGGCGGCCCGCAGGGCATAGGCCCGCTGCATCATGGGGCTCTCCCCTGGGTGCTCCTTATAGCTTTGGGTGATGATCAATGCCTGTTCGATGGATACATAGCGAGGCTGGGCCAGCATCTTCTCCTTGAGCCGGTCCACCCTGGCGGGGACTGCCTGGCGCACGGTCTTTTCCTCCCCATCAAAGCGCTTTTTACTTTATCATCATTGTATCCTTTCCCGCCATTCCTGTCAACCGTTCCCAGGCCGGGTCCCGGCGGCGCATCCCCGGCGGAGCTGACGAAAAAGGGCGGGCCGGACTCCAAAGGGCCTTGGGGATATGGGGAATCCCGGGAAAAGGCCGCCGGGGGGACCGGGCGGCGGAAAAAGGCGCGGAGAAGCGTCGGCGGGCGGCGCATTCCGGGAAAAGGCGCACGGTTGTTTTACTTAGGGGCGGTTGACGCCTCCATAGCGGGGGGGATATAATATGTCCCATATATTGTGATTCAGCGAGGTTTTCACCCATGAACAAGGCAAAGAGCATTGCAATCCTGGCGGGAGTGCTGGTGGTGGCGCTGCTGGGCTCCCTGGTAGCGGTTTACGGCATCCCCGGGCTGGGCGTAAACCCGGTGGCCCAGTCCATCAGCCTGGGCCTGGACCTGCGGGGGGGCGTATACGCGGTATACGTGGCCCAGGACCCGGAGCAGGAGAACTTTGAGGGCCTGCTCCAGAGCACCATATCGGTGCTGCGCAACCGGCTCACCGCCCAGGGCTTTACCGAGGCCACGGTGACCCGCCAGGGCACCGACCGCATCCGGGTAGAAATCCCCGACGTGTCCGATCCCCAGGAAATCCTGAACATCATCGGCACCCCGGCCCACCTCCAGTTCCTGGACGAGGAGGGCAACGTGGTGCTGGAGGGCGACCAGATCAAGACCGCTCACGCCGCCTATGAGGGCAGCTCTACCGTGCCGGTGGTGGCCTTTGAGCTCACCAGCCAGGGTGCGGCGGACTTCGCCCAGGCCACCGCCGACAACATCGGCCGGGTAATCTACATCGAGCTGGACGGCCAGCTGATCAGCGCCCCCGTGGTGGAGGAATCCATCACCGGCGGCCAGGGCTACATCTCCGGCATGACCGACGTGGAGCAGGCCCAGGAGCTGGCCATGCTGATCCTGTCCGGGGCGCTGCCCCTGGAGATCACCCAGGACGAGGTGAGCGCCATCAGCGCCACCCTGGGGGTGGAGGCGCTGCAGACCTCCCTGCTGGCGGGGATCATCGGCCTGGGCCTGGTGATGCTGTTCATGGCGGCCTGCTACCGGGTGCCCGGCCTGGTGGCTGACCTGGCGCTGTGGGTATACGTGCTCATCGTGGTGTACGCCCTGTCGGTGGCCAAGGTGCAGCTCACCCTGCCGGGCATCGCCGGCATCCTGCTGGGCATCGGCATGGCGGTGGACGCCAACGTGATCATCTTCGAGCGGTTCCGGGAGGAGCTGCACCAGGGCTGCCGGCTGGAGGTGGCGGTGCGCCGGGGCTTCAAAAACGCCATCACCGCGGTCATCGATTCCAACGTGACCACCATCATCGCCGCCCTGGTGCTGATGTACTTCGGCACCGGCTCCATCAAGGGCTTCGCCATCACCCTGTTCATCGGCGTGGTGGCCTCCATGTTCACCGCGGTGTTCGTGTCCCGGTGGCTGCTCACCTGCGCGGTGTCCCTGTCCGGCGGGCATAACCTGGCCCCCTACACCCGGCCCTACCGGGAGCGCCCCGCCGACGGCCGCTTCGCCAAGCATACCCGGCTGTTCGCCGGGCTGTCCGCCATCGTCCTGGCAGCGGCGGTGGTGCTCACCTGCTGCGGCGCGGGCATGAACCTGGGCATCGAGTTCACCGGCGGCTCCCTGCTGACCTATGAAATCGGCCAGCCCTACCAGATGGCCGACGTGGAAAGCGCCCTTCAGGAGCTGGGCATCAGCGAATATCAGCTGGCCAAGGCCGGCGACGGCCAAGAGCCCACCCAATTGCAGATACGCCTAAAGCTGCGGGACGACAGCGACCAGCTCCACAGGCAGCTGGAGGACAGCCTGAAGGCCATCTATCCCGAATGCAGCTATCAGGACCTGACGTATGTGGGCCCGGTGTCCGGGCAGGACCTGATCGACAACGCGGTGAAGTCGCTGCTCATCGCCTTCGCCTGTATGCTGGCCTATATCGCCTGGCGGTTTACCCTGCTCTCCGGCCTGGCCGCCCTGGCGGCCCTGCTCCACGACGTCCTGATCATGTGCGCCTTCATGGCCTTCTTCCGGGGCCTGTTCCAGGTGAACAGCTCCTTTATCGCCGCCCTGCTCACCATCGTGGGCTATTCCATCAACAACACCATCGTCATCTTCGACCGCATCCGGGAGCTGAACAAGTTCCCCCTCCACGCCAACCAATCCCGGCTGACCACGGTGGACCTGGCGGTGAGCAGCACCCTGAGCCGTACCCTGAACACCACCATCACCACCCTGCTGCCCCTGATCTGCCTGCTGGTCCTGGGCGTCTCCTCCATTCAGGAATTCGCCTTCCCCCTGCTGGTGGGGATGTTGGCGGGCACCTATTCCTCCGTGCTGCTCAGCGGCCAGTTCTGGGCTTGGCTCACCGACAAGGCCGCCAAGCGCAAGGCCGCCAAGGGCTAAAGCGCCAACCAAGGGGGAACCCGGCCGGGTTCCTCCCTTTTCGTATCCAGCGGCCCCCTGCCGGGAGATTTTTTCCCCCGGCGGGCCCCTGCCCCGTCCTAACCGGCGGCCCCCTGCCGGGAGATTTTTCCCCCGGCGGCCCCATTCTTCCCAGGAGGTGCCTTGTATGCTGCGCTACGCGCCTCGGGGCGGCCAGCCCCAATGGCCCCGTCCCGACGATATGCCCGAAATCCTCTGGCAATTGCTGGGGGCCCGAGGGGTGGAATCGGCCCAGCAGGCCCAGGCCTTTCTGAACCCCGGGCCGGACCAGCTGCTGGACCCTTTTGGGCTCCAGGGCATGGAGGCGGCGGTTCAGCGGGTGCGCCAGGCCGCCCAGACCGGGGAAGCGGTATGGGTGTGGGGGGACTACGACGTGGACGGGGTGTGCGCCACCGCCATCCTGCTGAGGGCCCTGGAAGCCCTGGGGCTGAGCCCCCATCCCTACCTGCCCTCCCGGCACCAGGAGGGCTACGGCCTCAACCAGCAGGGGCTGCGCCAGGCCGCCCAGGAGGGCTGCCGCCTGCTGATCACCGTGGACTGCGGGATCACCGCAGTGGAGCTGGTCCAGCTGGCCGGGGAGCTGGGCATGGAGGTGGTGGTCACCGACCACCACCGTCCCGGCCCCCAATTGCCCCACTGCATCCTGGTCAACCCGCTGCTGGGGGACTATCCCAACCCGGGCCTGTGCGGGGCGGGGGTGGCTTTGAAGCTGGCCATGGCCCTGTGCCCTCAGGAGGCGGGGCAGCTGCTGGACCTGGCCGCCCTGGCCACCGTGGCGGACGTGGTGCCCCTGGCGGGGGAAAACCGGGCCATCGTCAGCCTGGGCCTGGCCCAAATGAACCGGGACCCCCGGCCGGGCATCCAGGCGCTGGCCCAGCAGGCGGGGCTGACCGGGCCCATCCGCGCCGGCCACCTGGGCTTTCAGCTGGGGCCCCGGCTCAACGCGGGGGGCCGGGTGTCCAGCGCCCGGCAGGCTTTGGATCTGCTGCGCTGCCCCAGCCTGGAAGAGGCCCTGCCCCTGGCCCAGGCCCTGGACCAGTGCAACCGGGAGCGGCAAGCCCTGGAGCAGCAGATTCTCCAGGACGCCCAGGCCCAGCTGGAGCAGACCGACCTGTCCCAGGCCTGGGCCATCGTGCTGGCGGGGGAGGATTGGAACGTGGGGGTGGTGGGCCTGGCGGCCAGCCGCCTGGTGGAGCGCTACCACCTGCCTACGGTGCTGTTGGCCTCCAAGGGCCAGGAACTCACCGGCTCCTGCCGCTCCATCCCCGGGGTGGACATCTTTCAGGCCCTCAGCGCCTGCGCGCCGCTGCTCACCCGGTTCGGCGGCCACCGCCAGGCGGCGGGGCTCTCCCTGCTCCCGGCCAACCTGGCCCCCTTCCGCCAGGCCCTCCAGGCCCACATCCGCTCCGCCTGCGATCCCCAGGTCCTGATCCCCCTGGCGGAGTACGACGGGGAGGTGACCCTGGACCAGGTGGACCGGGAACTGGTGGAGATGCTGGACAGGCTCCAGCCCTTCGGCTTCGGCAACCCCTCCCCGGTGCTGCGCTGCCGGGGCACGGTGGCCCAGGCCCGGCAGGTGGGGCGGGAGGGCGCCCACCTGTCCTTTACCCTGGCCCAGGCGGAAACCGCCCTGGGAGGCATCTTCTTCTCCCAAGGGCATCGGGCTCAGGAGCTGGAGGGCGCCCAATGCGACCTGCTCTTCTCCCCCAGCCTGAACAGCTATATGGGCCGGGTGCGGGTGCAGCTGGAGACCAAGGCGGCCCGCCTGGCCCAGCCGGACCAGCGATTGCGCCTTTCTCCGGACAAATGGGCCCTCCTTCTCCATGATTTTTTAACACAGGCGCTGTATAATGAAGCATTCCCCGCCGAAAACGGGTGGGACATGGAGGATCTGGCCCAGGCGCTGTCCGCCTCGCCCAGGGGGCAGCTCATCCTGTGCGCTGGGGCGGAGCAGGCCGCCGCCCTGTGGCGGCAGTTGGCGGCTCGGGGTCTTGCCCCGGAGGTATGGGTGGGGACCTATCCCCAGGACAGGCGCTGTTGGAACGCCCTGTGCCTGCTGCCCCAGGGGCAAATTCCCCAGGGATATCGGGGCATATGGTGCCTGGGGGGGCCGGGCTGGCTGCTGGCTCCCGGCCGGGTGGCCCGGTCCGCCGGCCCCGCCGCGCCCTGGCTGGCGGAACTTCCCAGGGTGGAGGCGCTGCGGCGGCTGTACCAGGCGGCCCGGCGGGCGCTGGCGGCGCCCCTGAGCGGCCTGAGCGCCCTGGCCTTTTGCCGCAGCCTGGGGCAGGAAGCGGGGCTCTCCCCCGCCGGGTGCCTGGCCGGGCTGCTGGTCCTCGGGGATATGGACCTGGTGTCCTGGCAGGCGCGCCCCTTTCAGGCGGCCATGCGCCCCCTGCGCAAGGCGGACCCGGGGCAATCGCCCCTGTTTCAACGGATAACCCTGTTACGCGGATGGGAGGTGGACGATGGTGAAACAGCCCCAACAGCCCTATGAGGACGCCCTGCAGCTGGAGGAGCAAGACCCCCAACTCAGCGCCCTGCTGGCCAAGCTCAAGAAATTTCACCCCAACGCCGACCAGGCCCTGGTGGAAAAGGCGTACAACTTCGCCAGCCACGCCCACGCAGGCCAAAAGCGCAAGTCGGGCAAGCCCTACTTCACCCACCCCTACCGGGTGGCGGATATCCTGGCGGATATGATGATGGACGCGCCCACCATCGCCGCCGGGCTGCTTCACGACTGCGTGGAGGACTGCGAGAGCATCGACCAGGCCACCATTGAAAAGGAATTCGGCCAGGAGGTGGCCCTGCTTGTGGACGGGGTGACCAAGCTGAGCCGCCTGGACCTGACCAGCCGGGAGGAGCAGCAGGCAGAGAGCCTGCGCAAGATGTTCCTGGCCATGGCCAAGGACATCCGGGTGGTGGTGATCAAGCTGGCCGACCGGCTGCACAACATGCGCACCCTGAAGTTCCAAAAACCGGAGCGGCAGGTGCCCATCGCCCGGGAAACCCTGGACGTGTACGCGCCTCTTGCCCACCGGCTGGGCATGTCGGCCATCAAGTGGGAGCTGGAGGACACCGCCCTGCGCTACATCGATCCCCAGGGCTATTACGACCTGGTGGAAAAGGTGGGCATGAAGCGGGAGGAACGGGAAAAGAGCATTGAAAACGTGATCAATGTGCTCAAGGAAAAGCTGGGCGAACAGGGCATCCAGGCCGAAATCGACGGCCGGCCCAAGCATTTCTACTCCATTTACCGCAAGATGCACCAGCAGCACAAGACCTTCGACCAGATCTACGACCTGATCGCCGTGCGCATCATCGTGGACACCATCCCCGACTGCTACGCCGCTCTGGGCGTGGTCCATACCCTGTGGACCCAGGTGCCCAACCGGTTCAAGGACTACATCTCCATCCCCAAGCCCAACATGTACCAATCCCTGCACACCACCGTGGTGGGCATGGGGGGCATGTCCTTCGAGGTGCAGATCCGTACCTGGGAGATGCACCGCACCGCCGAGTTCGGCATCGCCGCCCACTGGCGCTACAAGGAGGGCAAGGCCGCCGACCAGCTGGACAGCAAGCTGTACTGGCTGCGGCAAATTCTGGATTGGCAGAACGAGACACGGGACCCGGACGAGTTCATGGACGCGCTGAAGGTGGATTTGTTCAGCGACGAGGTGTTCGTGTTCACCCCCAAGGGCGACGTGATCGCCCTGGCCAAGGGAGCCACGCCCCTGGACTTCGCCTACCGGGTGCATACCCAGGTGGGCCACAAGTGCGTGGGGGCCAAGGTGAACGGGCGCATCGTGCCCCTGAACACCGAGCTGCAATCGGGGGACTTCGTGGAGGTGATGACCTCCGCCTCCTCTCGGGGCCCCAGCCGGGATTGGCTGAACATCGTCAAGACCAGCGAAGCCCGCAGCAAGATCCGCTCCTGGTTCAAGCACGAATTCAAGGACGAGAACCTGCAAAAGGGCCGGGATATGCTGGAAAAGGAGGCCAAGCGCCTGGGCTACCAGTGGCCCCAGCTGTGCAAAAACGACCTGGTGGAGCCGGTGCTCAAGCGCTACTCCCTCTCCTCCCTGGACGATCTGTACGTCACCGTGGGCTTCGGCGGGCTGTCCATGGGCCAGATTCTCAACCGGCTGGTGGAAAACTACAAGCGCCAGAACAAGGCGGAAACCGCCGCCCTGCCCGAACCGCCCAAGCCGGGCCAGGACCCGGCCAAGCAGGCCCGGGAGGAGGCCATCCGCAAGCAGGCCCACGCCAGCCACGGCATCATCGTGGAGGGCGACCCGGGGATGCTGGTGCGCTTCGCCAAGTGCTGCACCCCGGTACCCGGGGACGAGATCATCGGCTATATCACCCGGGGCCGGGGGGTTTCGGTGCACAGGGCCGACTGCGTCAACCGCAAGGACTTCGAGAGCCAGCCCGAACGGCTGATCCACGTGAGCTGGGAAGACGGCGACCAAACCGCCTATAACGCCGATATCCAGATCGTGGCCTACGACCGGGTGGGGCTGCTGGCGGATATCTCCGCCATGTTCGCCAAGATGGACATGTCCATCATCGCCCTCACCGCCCGCATCGATAAGAACGGCAATACCATCATCAACGTGACCCTGGGTTGCAAAAATACCCAGCAATTGGAAAAGATCATCAAGCAGCTGCTCAAGCGCTCCGACATCATCGAGGTGTTCCGGGTCTCCGCCTGACCCCAGGCCCGGCCCCGCCGGAGGATTCCCCAGCCCCCGCCGGACGGTCCCCAGCCTGCGCTGAGGATTCTCCAGCCGCCGGAGGATTCCCCGGCCCCCGCCGGACGGTCCCCGGCCCTCCCAGGCGGTTCGTTTCCCATCGTTTCGTAAGGAGGTACGCCCTATGCGGTGTGTGGTCCAACGGGTCAAGTGGGCCAAGGTGGAGGTGGAAGGCGCCCTCACCGGCCAAATCGGCCCCGGCTTTCTGGCCCTGGTGGGCTGTCAGGAGGGGGACGGCCCCCAGGATATGGGCTATATCCTGGATAAGCTGTGTACCCTGCGCCTGTTCGAGGACGAACAGGGCAAGATGAACCTGTCCATCGGCCAGGTGGGAGGCGCCATATTGCTGGTGAGCCAGTTCACCCTGCTGGGCGACGGCCGCCACGGCCGCAGGCCCAGCTTCTCCCACGCCGCCCGGCCCGAGCTGGCCCAACCCATGCTGGACCAGCTGGCCCAGGGCATCCGGGACCGGGGCATCCCCGTGTCCACCGGCAAGTTCCAGGCCCACATGGAAGTGAGCCTGCTCAACGACGGCCCGGTCACTTTGCTGCTGGACAGCCGAAAGGGGTTTTAAGCCATGACGCGCATCCAAACCATCCTGTGCGGCCTGTACGGGGAGAACGCCTACCTGCTGTACCGGGATTCGGCCCGGCAGGCGGTGCTCATCGACCCCGGCGACGATCTGGAGGCCCTGACGCAGGCCATCGCCGCCTCGGGCAAGGCCCTGGGGGCCATCCTGCTCACCCACGGCCACTTCGACCACATGCTGGCCGCCCAGCCCCTGAAGGCGCGGTTCAACTGCCCGGTGTATATCCACGCCCAGGACGGGCCCTACCTGTCCAACCCAGCGCTGAACTGCTACGACAAGCGGGCCTCCCGGCTGCCCTTCGTCCCCTTCCAGGCGGACGAACTGCTGCGGCCCGCCCCCGCCGGCTCCCCCCTCACCGTGGCGGGGTACGGCTTCGTGGTGTACCATACCCCCGGCCATACCCCGGGCAGCGTGTGCTACCAGCTGGAGGCAGAAAAGGCGCTGTTCACCGGGGATACCCTGTTCGCCCAGGGCTACGGCCGCATGGACCTGCCCGGGGGCAGCGAAGGGGATATGGCCGTCTCCCTCCGGCGGCTGCTGGCCATGCCCCGGGACCTGATCCTCTACCCGGGCCACGGCGCCAGCGCCAGCCTGGGCCAGGCGGGGGATATGCTATGGTGAGATTGCGCCTTGAAACCGATACCCCCGGCTTTTTCGGGGACATCTGCGAAGTGGTGCGCCTGTTCTGGCCCGGCGCGGCCATCGCCCTGGACCAGGGGGAAAGGGTGCTGCGCCATACCCATCAGCGCCAGGGCGATCAGTGGATCGAGCGCTGGCAGCTGGAAGAGCACCAGGCGGCATACCAGGCCCCGGTAGTGGAAGGGGGCCTGGCGGAAAAGCGGTGCCTGAAGCGGGCGGTGAAGACCGGCTGCTTCCTGCTGATGCGCCAAATGACCGGCGTCAACCCGCCCTGGGGCTCCCTCACCGGCATCCGCCCCACCCGGCTGCTCTACGAGGCCCTGGGCCAGGGCATGAGCCTGGAGGAAGGAACCGATTGGCTGTGCCGCACCTTTTTCGTTTCGCCGGACAAGGCGCTTTTGCTGCGAGATATCCTGGCTGTCCAGCGGGGCCTGGTGGAGCCGGGGCCCGGCCGGTTCGACGTGTACGTGGGCATTCCCTTTTGCGTCACCCGGTGCGCCTACTGCTCCTTCGCCTCGGGAGAGCTGGGGGACGGCCAGCTGGTGGAGCCCTATTTGGAAGCGCTGCTGCGGGAGATGGAGGCGTGCGCCCGCCTCACCGCCTCCCTGGGGCTCAGCCCCCGGGCCTTCTACATGGGCGGAGGCACCCCCACCGCCCTGACGGCGGCCCAACTGAGCCGGGTGCTGGAGGCGGCCCGGCATCTGTTCCCCGACTGCGTGGAGTGGACGGTGGAGGCGGGACGGCCGGACACCATCCAGCGGGCTAAGCTGCTGGCCCTGAAGGCGGCCGGCGTAGGCCGCATCAGCGTCAATCCCCAGTCCTTCTCCGATGAAACCTTGGCCCGGATCGGCCGGGCCCACACCGCCGCCGAAACGGTGGGGGCCTTTGAGCTAGCCCGGGAAATGGGCTTTGACAACATCAACATGGACCTGATCGCCGCCCTGCCGGGGGAGGACCTGTCCGCCTTCGCCTATTCCCTGGACCGGTGCCTGGCCCTGGCTCCGGAGAGCGTCACGGTGCATACCCTGGCCATCAAGCGCTCCAGCCGCCTCCACGAGGCGGGCTATACCCAGAGCGATTCGGGGGCGGCGGCCCGCATGGTGGACCTGGCCCGAAGCCGCCTTGCCGGGGCCGGATACCAGCCCTACTACCTGTACCGGCAAAAGTACATGGCGGACAACCTGGAAAACGTGGGCTATGCCCTGCCCGGCCGGGCCTGCCTGTACAACATCGGCAACATGGAGGAAACCGCTCCGGTGCTGGCCCTGGGGGCGGGAGCCATCACCAAATGGCTGTTCCCCCGGGAGCGGCGCATCGAGCGGGCCCCCAACGTGAAGAATATCCAGGAATATATCGCCCGCGTGGACGAAATGGTTCAGCGCAAATATCACTTGATCGAAGGAGGAACCCACCCATGAAAAAATGCCTGACCGCGCTGCTGGCCCTGGCCTGCTGCTTGTGCCTGGCCGCCTGCCAGTCCAAGCAGGAGGAGGCGCCCATCTCCGTGCCCAACCCGGAGGTCACCATCACCCTCACCGACGGCGGCGTCATCAAGCTGGAGCTGTACCCCAGCGTAGCGCCCAACACGGTGGCCAACTTCGTCAACCTGATCGAGTCCGGCTTTTACGACGGGCTCACCTTCCACCGGGTCATCGCCGGGTTCATGATCCAGGGCGGCGACCCCCTGGGCAACGGCACCGGCGGGCCGGACTACACCATCCTGGGCGAGTTCTCTGCCAACGGGGTGGAAAACAACCTGAGCCATACCCGGGGCGTGCTGTCCATGGCCCGCTCCAGCGACTATAACTCGGCGGGCAGCCAGTTCTTCATCATGCACGGCAACGCCACCTACCTGGACGGGGAATACGCCGCCTTCGGCAAGATCATCGGCGAGGATACCCCGGACAACGAGAGCTACGCCACCCTGGACCGCATCGCCAATACCGCCACCGACGCCAACGACCGGCCCAACATCGACTACGTCATTGAGTCCATGACCGTGGATACCAAGGGCTATAAGTACACCGTGGTAAAATACGAGGAATAACCCCCAAAGGGGACCACCTACAGGCCAAAAAAGCAAGGGAGGAATCCACCATGCAAAACCCCATCGTCACCTTCGAAATGGAAAACGGCGACACCTTCAAGGCGGAGCTCTACCCGGAAATCGCCCCCAACACCGTGGCCAACTTCGTGGAATTGGCGGGCAAGGGCTTCTATGACGGGCTCATCTTCCACCGGGTCATCTCCGGGTTCATGATCCAGGGCGGCGACCCCACCGGCAGCGGCATGGGCGGCCCCGGCTACAGCATCGCGGGAGAATTCCAGCAGAACGGCTTTGCCAATCCCCTGAAGCACCAGCGGGGCGTTTTGTCCATGGCCCGGGCCATGAACCCCAACTCGGCGGGCAGCCAGTTCTTCGTGATGCACGCCGACGCGCCCCACCTGGACGGCGGCTACGCCGCCTTCGGCAAGGTCATCCAGGGCATGGACGCGGTGGACCGCATCGCCGCCACCCCCACCGGCCGCCAGGACCGCCCGGTGACCGAGCAGCGCATGCGCAAGGTCACCGTGGACACCTTCGGCCAAGCCTACCAGGCCAAAAAGCTGCCCCAGTAAAAAAAGCGCCTCCTAAGGCCCGCCCTTGGGAGGCGCTTTTTCATAAACACGGGCCGGCCGCAGCACCTTCCCTATGGGGCCCGATATTCCCGAATCTCACCCCGATAGTTGGCCGCACGCTCCATCAACGGGCCCTTTGCGCCCATGGTGAAGGCGATATCGCTGCTCTTGATGCACATCAGCGTATCACCTATGGACAACGCCAGATAGGCCATGGCCTTGTCGGGCAGCGTCACCACTCCCTCGGGGAAACCGGCGCCCAGGCATAGCCCCGGCCCTTGTACCGGATAAATTCCCCCTCCCCCAGCTCATCGCCCGCCAGCCCGGGGCAATCGGTCAAAATGTGCGCCAATTTAGATCCCGCAAGCAGTCCCGGGCTGGTCACGCAAAAGCCGCCGGTGGAGCGGCTTCCGGTCCAGCGCTTCCCCGGGCAGCAATATCCGGTTTCCGGGGCCGATGATGGAAAGGCCAAATACATATTTCCCTCCCTTGTTTAACTGGGGCATCCCGTTCCCCTCCTCGCTCTCTCTCGGCTGCGGTATGGTTATCCCGTTTGGTTTTTCGGACGAACTTATATAGTATACTTGGGAAAGCGGCGTACGTCAAGCTGGACCTCACGATTTATCTCCCCCGGCGCCCCTCCCGTTTCCATCCGCGCCTTCCCGCCTCAAAACCATAAAACCGCATATTTCCCCCTTGTGTCTCATGGCAATTGATGTTACAATGGAAGAGGCTGCCGTGCCTGTACACGTCCCGGTTCTCCCGGCCTTTCGGAGGCCGGGCCCGGCTCAATGCCCAGACCCCCTTTTCCCAAGGCAAATGCGGGCATTTTCTTTTCATCATCGGTTAGCCATCCCTAACATTAGTGAGAGGAAAACGCGAACCATTCAAAGCAGCGAGGAGGCGTTTCGGCCATGAACCAACGGAGGGATTTGCGCTTCTGGAACCGGACAGCGCATCTGTACGGTCCCTTTATGAAGCGGTGGGAGGGAATGTATCAGGAAATGGCGGCGGAAATCGGAGCCTATCTGTCGCGGGACGAGGATATTCTGGAGTTGGCCTGCGGAAGCGGGCAGTTGTCCTTCCGGCTCGCCCACAAAGCGCGGCTGTGGGAGGCCACGGATTATTCCCCAAAAATGATCGCCGAAGCCCGAAAGCGGGTTCGCTCCTGCCGGCTGCATTTTTCCGTACAAGACGCCACAGCCCTACCCTACGCGCCGGAATCCTTTGACGGGGTGGTAATTGCCAACGCCCTGCACATCCTGTCCAATCCTGACGGGGCGATGCGGGAAATCCATCGGGTCCTTAAACCCGGAGGATGGCTATTCGCCCCCACCTTCACATGGCGCGAAGGCAAAGCGTCCCGGGTCCGGCAAGCGCTCTTGACCCTGGCCGGATTCAAGGCATACCGGCAATGGGATAGAGCGGGATTAACCAGATATATCCAAACCCAAGGCTTTGCGATAGTGTCTAACTCCATGCTCAGCAGCGGCCTCGCGCCGCTATGCTGCCCCATCGCCCGCAAGCAATAGCGCCCCCCAAGGCCCGTTACACGCGGGTAGCGCTTCCAAGGCCTCCTGAGGAGGGCCCAAAGCGAAGATCCCCGACCCAAGACAGCACCCCAGCGCCGCGCCAACCATCCTATCCGGCGAGTTTTTGAACCGCATCGCCTCCCCCCACAGCCTGAAACAGCGCAACGCCTTCCGCCGCCGCACCGTTTCAGGCCGTTGTCCCACCACCGCGCCAGCGCGTATGGCGGTTCCAAGGGGGCGTCCCCTTGGCGGGGGTCCAGGGGCGAGGAGTCCCTGGCGGGGGTCCGGGGGCAGCGCCCCCGGCGCCGAGTCAGCCACCCCATCCTGCGAATCTTTGCGCCCCACCGCATCCTGGGACCGGCCCGAACCACCATAGCGGTTACCGCCACCGCAACACTCAAGGCCGTTGCTCCACCTACGCGCCAGCGCGGATGGCGGTTCCAAGGGGGGCCATCCCCCCTTGGCGGGGGTCCAGGGGCGAGGAGTCCCTGGCGGGG
>DVHZ01000052.1 GCA_018711685.1 Candidatus Excrementavichristensenella intestinipullorum
GGGAAAGGCCTCCGCAGCAAAAGCCGGGGTAAATCAGAACAAGCCAGGGCATGGCCGTTGCGGGGGGCCCGGGGGGCGGAGCCCCCCGGCCCCAGCAGCGCCGCCGCCGAATGGCGGCGGCGCTGCTGGGCAGGCCCATGGCCGCAAGTTCTGGGAGGTGAAACGCCGTCAAAATCTAAGGCCGGAAAATCTTCATCTATTGACGAGAACTAAAAGGATTGCTATACTGAATGAAAAGTTTTTAGGGAGTCGAGGGCTATCATATGGCGAACGCGGGCAATACCCTCCCGGAAGGTAAGGGGCCATCGCGCAACCGGGTATACCGATTCATTTACGGAAAAAAGCAGACCAGCCGCCAGGAGATTGCCCAGGCTCTGGGGATGAGTATGCCCACCGTTTTGCAAAACGTCAAGGAACTGATCTCCAGGGGCCTGGTCTGCGAATTGGGGCAATTCGCCTCCATGGGTGGGCGCAAGGCCGCCATTCTAGCCCCTGTGGGGCAGGTGCGCTACGCCCTTGGCCTATGCTTTTCCCGGGACTATATTGATTTCGTCATGGCAGATTTGTTGGGGGACATCCCCTTTTACCGGCGGGTCAACCGGATTTTTTCCAAAGACCCCGCCTATTTCGCCCAGCTGGAAGCCACCATCGACGCCTTCGTGAAGGAATCCGGCGTGGATCCTTGCCGCGTCTTAGGGGCGGGCGTAGCCTTGCCCGCCATCTTCGATCGGGCAGGGGAAAACATCTTCACCTCCCGCACCTTGGGCTTAACCGCGGTCTCCTGCCAGATGTTCTCCTGCCATATTCCCTACCGCTGCGTGTTTGTCAACGAGGCCAATGCCACAGGCATCGCAGAGATGCGGGCCCTGGGCAACCCCCGGCAGAACTATGCCTATGTGACCCTCAGCGCTTGTCTGGGTGGCGTTGTCTTTATCGGCGGCGAGCGCTACATAGGCGATACCCTGCGGGACGCGGAGTTCGGTCACATGCGCCTACATCCCGGTGGAAAGACTTGCTTTTGCGGCCAGCAGGGCTGCGTCAATTCTTATCTATCCGCCTCTCTGCTTGCAGATCAGGCGGGAGGCAGTTTGGAGTCCTTCTTTCAAGGCGTAAAAGAGAATCACCCGGACTATAGTAAGAGTTGGGATACTTATCTGGATGAGCTGGCCTTGCTGGTCAATAATTTGCGCATGGTCTTTGACTGTAAAGTCATCCTAGGCGGCGACCTGGCTAATTATATCGCTCCCTATCTGGACGAGCTGCATCGGCGGTTGGCCCGCATCAACGCTTTCTGGATGGACATCCGCTACGTTCAACCCTGCGTTCAAAAGGTCGGCGCGGCGGCTCTGGGCGCCGCCCTACAGCTCATCGAGCAGTTTATTATCCAAATCTAGCGCATACCATTTCCCTTTTATCCGCTATCCTGGGCATGTTCCCCGGATAGCGATTTTTATGGGTTCTCATTCGATTCCATCCCCCAATATTATCAATATAACCGGCAAAATCCGCATTATATCTCTGAAAATATGGATTATTTCTACAATGCACTATTGACAATCCGAAAACTCTATCGTATAATTGTACATATCAGTTATATAAAACGATTTATTAAAGTGATGATTGATTCGCTCTGTTTTCTCGGCCCCGTTCAATCGAGACAGGTAATCCTTTCCGGAAGGCACCTTCGGAAAGCACATATAAACTATGAAAGGGGTACTCAACGATGAAGAAACTGGCAACCCTGTTCCTGGTCCTTCTGATGGTGTTGTCCACGGCTAGCTTTGCTGCCGGGGAGGAGACCGTCACCCTGAACCTGTGGCACCGCTGGAGCGGCACCAACGAAGAAATTCTGGCAGAATGCGTAGCCCAGTTCGAAGCGGAGCATCCCAATATCAAGATTGAGATTACCGCCAAGGCGGGGGAATACTTTGAACTGCTTCAGTCCATGATCGCCGACGCCGCCGCAGGTAACGAAAAGCCCGATATCTTTGTGGGCGGCTACAATCTGCTGAACTACATTGCCAGTGAGCTGGAGCCCACCAACGTGGACGAGCTAGCCCCCAGTCAAGAGGAGCTGGACGCCCTGTACGACTGCTTCACCCCGGAGATGCTGGCGCTGTCCAATGTAGACGGGGAGCAGATTGGCCTGCCCTTGGCGGTATCCAACATGGTGATGTACGTGAACATGGACATCTTCGAGGAAGCCGGCCTTACCGAGGAAGACATTCCTACCACCTGGGAGGAAGCGGCCCAGGTCTGCGAAGTGATCAAAAATAATACGGACCACTACGGCCTTTATCTCCAGCTTCCGGACAACTGGGGCGATCAGGCCATCATCTTCTCTGCGGGCGGCGAGATGCTCAACGAAACCAAGGACCGGGTGGACTTCACCAACGAGGGCTGCATCAAGGCGCTGACCACCTGGCAGGAGTTCTACAACAAGGGCTATACCCCGATCTGCACCGACGCGGAGTCCATGGCCAATTTCTCCGCCGGGGATATCGCCATGAACCTGACCACCATCATGAAGATCAACACCTTCAACGAATACGCCGCTTTCGACCTGCGGGTAGCCGAGTGCCCGGGCTTTGAGGGATACGACAAGCAACTGCCTGCCGGCGGCGCGGCCATGATCTCCTTCACCACTGACGATGCCAAGAAGGCCGCCGTGTTCGAGTTCATGAAGTATATGAGTTCTCAGGAAGGCATGGAAACCTTCACCAAGACCGGATACCTGTGCGTCACCAAGGACGAGGTGCCCATGGTAGCCGGCCAGGAGGCGGCCTATGCCCAGACGGTGTACGCCCGTCCCTGGGAGTGTTGGCCCGGCGGGTCCTTGGGTCTGGAAATCGACGCCCGTTGGCTCACCGTGCGCAATGCCATCGTGATGGAAGGCGCCGACGTGGTGTCCTCCCTGACGGCCCTGGAGGAAGAATGCAACATGCTGCTGGAAAACGCCTAACCTATGCGGCGTAGGCCCGGGGCTGCCGTGTCTGAAAGGGTGCGGCAGCCCCTTTAAAGCCCATTAGCGCAAGCCCGCTGAGGAGGAGAGATAGCATGAGCGACGCAACCTTGGGTAAGTTATCCAGGCCGGCCCGGCGCAAGCGGAGCCAGATACCCAAATTCCTGCTCTATTGCGCACCGGCACTGATCTTTTTCGGCGTATTCAAATATTGGCCGATGATCTACAGTTTCATCCTGAGTTTCGCCAAATGGAATTTCGTCACCGATATCAAGTGGGTGGGATGGAGCAACTTTACCTCCATGCTCGACAAGGCGATGTTCGCCAAAGGCGTGGGCAACACCTTCCTGTACATCGCCGCGCTGTTGCCCTTTTTTATCGTCATCCCGTTGTTGCTGGCCACCTTATTGCTGGAGGTGCGCAACAAGCGGCTGCAAGGGCTATACAAGGCGCTGTACTTTTTGCCTACCGTCCTGGCTTTTTCCATCATCTGCATCGTGTGGATTTGGATGTACAACCCCACCTATGGCGTATTAAACAACATCATCCGCCAGCTGGGCCTGGGCGAGGGCTATTCCTGGGTCACCGATCCCAGGACCGCCTTTTTTGCCATCGTGCTGGTGTGCGGTTGGAAGTACATGGGCCAGAACATGATCCTGTTCATGGCGGGGCTGTTGAACATTTCCCAAGACTGCATCGAGGCCGCCACCATTGACGGGGCCAACGCCTGGCAGTGTTTCTGGCGCATCAAGTTCCCCCTCATCGCCCCTACCTCGGTGTATCTGTTGATGACCAGCGTGATCTTCGCGGCGGAACGGGCCTTTACCGCCATCAACCTGCTGACCCAGGGCGGCCCCTCCTACGGGACCACCAACCTATCCTACGTGATCTACGAATTCGGCTTTAAGTACTACAACATCGGCATGGCCAGCGCCATCGCGGTATTTACCTCGGTAATCTTCCTGGCCATTACCGTGATGATGATGCGCTCTATGGGAGGATTTGGCTATGATGAAAAGTAAGGGTTTTTCCGTCGGCCAGCTTATCCTCAACATTCTGCTCATCGCTTTTCTGGCGGCCTGTATCTTTCCGGTATTGTGGATGATCTCTTCCTCTCTAAAGAGCTCCCAGGAGCTGTTTTCCTCCCAAATCTACCTGATCCCCAAGCAGCTCACCCTGGAATATTACGCGGAGGTATTTCGCGACTACAATATCGGGGACTGGTTCGCCAACAGCGTGGGCACCACCATCGGCATTTCCATCTTCCAGATTTTGGTATCCTTTATGGCCGCCTTTGCCCTGGGCTACTTCCGCACCCGGATCAACAGCCTGGTGTTTTACTTCCTGCTGATCACCATGGTCATTCCCTTCCAGGTGACCATGATCCCCAACTATATCCTGGTGAGCAACATGAAATTGCTCAATACCTGGACGGCGGTCATCCTGCCCAACATTGCCAACGCAACCACCTTCTTCTACCTGTACCAAAACGTGCGCAGCTTGCCCAGCGCCTACTATGAAGTAGCGCACATTGAGGGTGCCGGCTCCTTCTGGGCCATGCGCAACGTGACCTTCGGCCTGTGCAAGGGGCCCATGGCCGCCATCGCCATCCTCACCGTCATCGAGAGCTGGAACATCTACTTCTGGCCGCTGCTGGTGCTCACCAAGCCGGAGAGCCGCACCCTGACCATCGGCTTGAAACAATTCCTGGATTTCGAAATGGGCAACCGGTGGGGGCCCTTTATGGCCACGGCCACCCTGGCTTCTCTGCCCATGGTGGTGGTTTATATCTTTATGCAGCGCCACATCATTAACGCCTTCATCAGTTCGGGCATCAAAGGTTGAGAAAGAGAGGTTTTCCTTATATGACCATCAGCGTTTCCAGCCTAGGCTTCTTGGGCCATAGCGTATACGACATGGCCAAACTTTCCCCCGAGTTGGGCATTGAAATCTTTTACGAGTGGGGCGGGGAAACCTATTGGGAGCTGGCCCTGACCCGTATCATGGACCAGCGCACCGGCCCCTTCAGCATTCACGCGCCCTACCAGGGCGATATCGTGGAGATGTCCCTGACCGAAAAAGAAGCCGACATGTTCGCCTACCTGGCCCAGCCCTTCGACCTGTACCACCGCTTCGGCGGCACTGGGTATGTTGTCCACATGAACGCCCCCTATCCGGTAGAGCCTTCCCCCTTTGAGAAGGCCGAGCGTCTCAAGCGGGTAGAGGACCGGCTGGCCCGGCTCAATGACATCTGCCAGCGGGAAGGGGTTACTTTACTGGTGGAAAACCTGGCCTTTGGCCATGGACTTAAGACCCTGTGCAACCAGCAGGAATTCTTGGATATCTTTGCCCACAATCCCGCCCTCAACTGCATCATTGATACGGGGCACGCCGTGTTGGGCGGCCTGGATATCTACCAAATCCAAAAGACCTTGGGCAGCCGCTTGGCCGCCTATCACATCCACGACAACGACGGCGTGGAGGACTGCCACCAGCGCGTGGGCACCGGGGTCATCGATTGGGCGCGATTCGGGGAGGGCGCCCGGCTGTACACCCCCCAGGCCAACTTCGTGATGGAGTACAATGCAGGGCCCACCCCTCAGGAATACGGGGAGGACGCCCAGAAGATTAAAGCCGTATTTCAGGGGTAATCCCCCCATGGGCGGCGACCTATGAGAAAGAGGGCGTTGTGGGAGAGGCATAAAACGTGAAAAGGCGGTATTGCCTTCTCTTCGGGAGCTTTGCTTTGGCCCGGCTTTTCTGCAGCGCAGTCTAATTAGGCCCTGCTTCCGGTCTACTCCGCCCCTCTTTGGGGCGTGTTGCAGAAAGCAATTTCTGCGGCACGCCCATTTTGCAAACAAATCAAGAGAAAAACGGTGGCATAGCGTCAAAAAGGAACCAGCCAAAGCGAAAAAAGGTATAAGAAACCAGGGCTGTCGAAAAACAGAGCCACATGTGAACAGCTTTTCAATTTTTGCGAGAACTACGAAACCATTTTGAGAGACACACGCGTTTTCAGCCGGTTGTGTTCCCGCTTCATCCATAGCTTTTTGAGGTC
>DVHZ01000006.1 GCA_018711685.1 Candidatus Excrementavichristensenella intestinipullorum
GCGGCTTTGCCTTGGCAAAGCCGCCCCAGAAGATAGAGCCCCCCCTCAAGACCAAGTGCCTCCAACGGGCTGAAGATGAAAAGTATAGGGTGGAAACGCCGGACGGAAGCCCACGGCCCGGAGGTGCGCCAAAGCGGAGATATTTAACGCCCCCGGCGCTTTAGCGCCGGGGGCGGGGTCGTGCTTAATACTGCTGACGCTTGGCGGCGAAGCACTCGCTGCAATAGATGGGACGGTCGTTCTTGGGCTCGAAGGGAATGCGGCAGGGCTTGCCGCACTCGGCGCACACGGCGTCGTGCATCTCCCGGGCTTCGCCAGAGCGGCTGGCCTTGCGGGCATCGCGGCAGGCTTTGCACCGGGTGGGCTCGTTCTGGAAGCCCTTCTCGGCGTAGAAGGCCTGTTCACCGGCGGTAAACACAAATTCCTTGCCGCAATCCCGGCATACCAGCGTCTTGTCTTCGTACATGGAAATTTCCCCCTGTATTGATTCTGATTCGGTTGCCTGGCGCTTCAGCTGACCTGGTCTTTGCCCCCACACCCGCCGGCTGGGACGTTCGCTCCTAGGCATTGCCCCCCACTACTAGCCCTCTCAGCGCTGGACTGGCCGGACTAACATCTAAGCCGCACCATGCTCACCGGTCTTTGACCGGGTTACGTGGGTCGTTTCGCCTGCGACTGGCATCGACTTTCAACCACAGACCTGAGGCTCCGGCAACCAAGGCCTATTATACTCTAAAGCCCGGATAAAGGCAAGGGTTTTTTAACTGGCTTTTTACTCCTGATCCCCTTTTTGCCCCATTTCTTACACAATTTGTACCATTGGGCGCTGTCGGTGCCAGAGTGCCTAGGGGCCGCCTCATTATCCATGGGAGGATGGGCCGCGGCGCTATTCGTTCTCCCCTGTGGCGCCCGCCAAGGCGATGAGGCGCACATCCCGGGCCCCAGCGCTCAGCAGCGCCCGGGCGCATTGACAGGCGGTGGCCCCGGTGGTGAGCACGTCATCCACCAGCAATAGCCGTTTGCCCGCCACGTCCCGGGCCCGAAAGGCGCCCTCCAGGGCGGTCCGCCGCTGAGCGCCGGATAGTTTGGCTTGCTGGTGGGTATGCTTGATCCGCTCCAACCGATCGGGCCATAGGGGAAGTCCCTGCTGCCGGCTTAAGTCCTGGGCCAGCAGCAGGGCGTGATTATAACCCCGCTGGCGCAACCGCCGGGGATGCATAGGCACAGGGATCAGGGCGTGGGGCGGATCCAGGGCCTGACTAATCATTAAATCGCTCATATGCCGGGCCAGATAGGGGGACAAGCGGTAAACGCCGCCGTACTTAAAGGCGCGGATTAGCCCCTGGACCGGCCGGGCATAGGCGAACACGCACCGGGCCAGGGAGGGGCCGTCTTGAGGCCATTCACTACAGGTGGAGCAGCGACTCCCCTCCATAGGAAGCCCGCAGCGGGGACACAGGACATGGCTGGTATAGGCCAGTGGGATCAGCAAATGCTGACAGTCCTGGCATAGCCAGGGGACATGGGTTCCCAGCAGACTGCCGCAACCCAGGCACCGGGCCTGAGGAGGGAACAACAGAGCCGCCCCGGCCAAAAGCGCCTCCAAGAGTGCGCCTGACGGGGGAGAGCTGGTTTCGGGGACGGATGATGGGGAGAGAAAAGGGAGGTCTAAGCGCAAAAACTCACCTCTTCCATGAGGATTGGCCAAGCCAGAGGCCGGGGCGCCGGGGCCCGGCCCGCCCCAGGGGTTAGTCCTATCATAGCATGGGGCAAGCCGGGTGTCAACGGCGTGCCACTGGGGGAGAGGGGGTTTAGAAAAATGAGAAAAACGAAAAAACTTGCTGAAAGGAAGGATACCATCTAGGCAAAACCTTTTTTTCCCGGTATAATCACAAGTGTAACGAAAGAGCGGCCAAGCCGGCCCTCAGGGGCGGCGGAAAAGGAGGACGGGCATGAAGTCAGAACGGCAATATGGGCGGGTGACCATTCCCACCGACCTGAACGTAATCCCTCAGACCCTAGAGATTCTGGAGAAGTGGGGCGCGGACGCCATTCGAGACTGCGATGGAACCGAGTTTCCTCAGGCCCTGGCTCAATCCGGAGCCAAGGTATACGCCACCTACTACACCACCCGGAAGGACAACGCTTGGGCAAAGGCCCATCCGGAAGAGGTACAGCAGTGCTACATCATGACCGGGTTCAACCTGGCCCAGGAGGGGCCGCTGCGCATCCAGCTGATGAAGGGCATCAGCCAAGACCTACTCATGGTCAACAGCCGGGACGATATTCGCCGGTGGTGGGAGGTGATCGACCGCACCACGGGCCAGGTAGTACCCCCGGAGGCATGGCGCTATGAGGCGGAGGAGGGCTGCGTGGTTATTCCCCAGCCGTCGCCCTTCCACGAATACACCGTGAGTTTTTTGGCCTACCTGATCTGGGACCCGGTGCATATGTACAACGCCGTCACCAACGATTGGAAGGACGTGGAACACCAAATCACTTTCGACGTGCGCCAACCCCAGACCCGGGCTTTCTCCATGGAGCGGCTGCGCCGGTTTTGCCGGGAGCATCCCTATGTGAACGTGATCCGCTACACTACTTTCTTCCACCAGTTTACCCTGGTGTTCGACCAGCTGCGCCGGGAAAAATACGTGGATTGGTACGGCTATTCCGCTTCGGTTTCCCCCTATATCCTGGAGCAGTTTGAAAAAGAGGCGGGTTATCCCTTCCGCCCGGAGTATATTATCGATCAGGGCTATTATAACAACCAGTACCGGGAGCCCAGTCCTCAGTTTCAGGATTTCCAGGCCTTCCAGCGCCGGGAAGTGGCCAAGCTGGCCAAGGAGATGGTGGAGATCACCCATGCTTGGGGCAAGGAGGCCATGATGTTCCTGGGGGATCACTGGATCGGCACCGAGCCCTTTATGCCCGAGTTTTCCACCATCGGCCTGGACGCGGTGGTGGGCAGCGTGGGCAACGGAAGCACCTTGCGCCTGATTTCTGACATCCCCGGCGTGCGCTATACCGAGGGCCGGTTCTTGCCCTATTTCTTCCCGGATACCTTCCATCCCGACGGCGACCCGGTCAAGGAGGCCCGGGAGAACTGGGTGACCGCCCGCCGGGCCATATTGCGCAAGCCGGTGGACCGCATCGGGTACGGCGGCTACCTCAAATTGGCCCTGGATTTTCCCGAGTTCGTGGACTACGTAGGGCAGGTGTGCCAGGAATTCCGGGACCTGTACGAGAACCTGCGGGGCGCTTCGCCCTTCTGCCTGAAGCGGGTGGCTGTGCTCAATTGCTGGGGGAAAATGCGCAGCTGGGGATGCCATATGGTGCATCACGCCCTCTATCAGAAGCAGAACTACAGCTATGCCGGGGTGATTGAGGCCCTATCCGGTGCGCCCTTTGACGTCTCCTTTATCAGCTTCGACGATATCCGCCGGGATCCGGCGCTGCTGGATTCCCTGGACGTACTGGTCAACGTGGGGGACGGCGATACCGCCCATACCGGCGGCAGCGCCTGGGAGGACCCGCAGATCACCTCCGCCCTGCGGGCCTTCGTCTATCGGGGCGGCGGCTTCATCGGCGTAGGCGAACCCAGCGGCCACCAGTATCAGGGCCGCTACTTCCAGATGGCCGGGCCCCTGGGAGTGGAAAAGGAAACTGGCTTTACCCTCAACTACGATAAGTACAATTGGACGCCCCACCCCGATCACTTTATTTTGGCGGATGCGCCCCAGGGCGTGGATTTCGGAGAGGGCAAGAAGAACATCTACGCCTTGGAAGGGACTTGCGTGCTGATTCAGCGAGACCGGGAGGTGCAGATGGCGGCCAACCAATACGGACAAGGCCGGACGGTATACATCAGCGGCCTGCCCTACTCCTTCGTCAACAGCCGGGTCCTTCACCGCAGTATTCTGTGGTGCGCCGGAGACGAGGCGGCGCTGCATACCTGGTTCAGCGAAAACCCCTGCGTGGACGTACACGCCTATCCCGGCAAGGGCATATTCTGCGTGGTCAACAATACCTATCAGCCTCAGACCACCCAGGTCTATACCCGGGAGGGGAGCAGTTTCCCCCTGTCCCTCGCCCCGAACCAGATCGCCTGGTATTCCATGGAAACCTGCGCTGCCCTCTGAGGGAAATCCTTGGCGGGTGAGCGCGAAGGCGGAAAAACCCAGCCGGCATGGCGCGAAAAGCCGCGCTCCCTATGTGCCCGCCGGCAAACCTTCGGTTTGCCGGCGGGCATAAATTTATGTCCATGGGCAAGGCCCATGGACATAAATTTATGCTCCAGGCAGAGGGGGAGGGGGCGGGGCCCTGGCTTTGCCAGGGC
>DVHZ01000053.1 GCA_018711685.1 Candidatus Excrementavichristensenella intestinipullorum
CTTGCATGTGTTAAGCACGCCGCCAGCGTTCGTCCTGAGCCAGGATCCAACTCTTGCGTTTAATCCTTCACATCGGGGCGCCCAGCTCGCCAAAGCCGGCCTCCCCCAATGCTGCTTACTCATCAGAATCTGACTGTTCTTTCCTCGTTCTCTCGCTCTCGCTGTATCGTTTTCAAGGATCGCTTCGCGCTCTTTCGGCTCCCTCGCGGGCCCCTTCCCTTGAGCGCTTGTATATAATATCACGCCGAAATGCCTTTGTCAACACCCAAAATCGCGAAAACCGCCCTTTTTCGCGTTAAGAAATGCGCACCCACCTTACGGCCTGACCAGCAGGGGCTGGAGCTGTCTGTCCTCCAGGGCGGCCTGGGCGGCCTGAGCCAACTGCCCCGGGTCCAGCACCAGGGAGGTAGGCTTATTCAACGGATCGTCCTGGCCATAGGGCACGAAGTAGACGTGCTTGCGCCCCAGCAGCGCCCCGATGTTGGGAGCGGCGCCAGCCAGTCCATCATTGGTAGATAGGCCGATGAGCAAGGGCCGTCCATTGCGCAGGTGGGATTTACAGGCCATGGTCACCGGGGTATCGGCGATGCCCAGGGCCAGTTTGGCGCAGGTATTGCCGGTGCAGGGCGCCACGATGAGCAGGTCCAGCAGCCTGCCCGGGCCGATGGGCTCCACCTGGGGGATAGTGGTCAGAGCGGGGGTACCGCAAATCTGTTCGATTCGCTGGCGCACCTGTTGGGCGGTAAAGAACCGGGTATCCAGGCTTTCCACGGAAAAGGACAGGATGGGCGTAAGCCGGGCGCCCGCCTCCACCAGGGTGGGCAGCGCATCGAACACCTTCCCCAGGGTGCAGAAGGAGCCGGTGAGGGCGATACCGATCCGGGCCCCTTTCAACTTATCCAGCATAGTCGTTTCCTCCCCTCATCAATCTTGCCAAGGCGTCCAGCATGGCCCGGCCCGCGCTGCGGGGGCAATAGCGTCCCGGCAGGCCCGGCTCCCGCCAGGCGTTGATCCATTGGGCATGGCAAGCGGCCAGATCTACGCCGTAGGGCGGGCTGGACAGGTCTATCACCAGAGCTTCCTTATGGATGAGCCCCACCCGCCGGGCGTCCAGCACCCGCTGGGGCGGCGTGGAGAAAATCAGCCGCTGCAAGGGCAGCAGCGCCTCCATATCCTCCATGTCCACCGCTCGGGCGCCCACGGCTCGGGCCTGCTCCCGGACCCGGGGCCGCCGGGCCGCCACCGTCACCCGGGCGCCGTACCCCTCCAGCATCCTGTGTAGCGCCCGGCCGATGCGGCCATAGCCCACGATCAGGGCGGGGCAGCCGTACAGTTCCTCCTCCATCCGGGTGCAGGCGGCGTGGATGGCGCCCTCGGCGGTCTGCCGGGCCAGGTCCAAAGCCAACCCCTCTTCCCCGGATAGGTCCCATATCCGGTGTCGCGCCGCCACCTCCAGGGGAACCTGTCCCGGGCCGAACAGAGCCAACGGGACGCCGGGTTCGGCGCCCTCCAACACCTCTTCAATGCTATAGGGGCGCTGGGCCAAGGGCATAGGCAGCCCCTTTCCGCCGAAGGGGTTGGGCATCACCAGCAGCCGGGCCCGGGCCAAATCCCCCCAGCCGGCCTGGGTCAATCCGCCCACTTGCGCTTCTTCCAAGCCCAGGGCCGCCGTGCGTAGCCCTTCCCGCCGGGCCAATTCCGCCATCCAGGCGAAGCGGGCGTCGCCGCCCACCGCGATGAAATCCATGACCATTCCTCCTCCTCGCTCGCCCTTACGCCCCATCCTATGACCGGGGAGCCCGCCGGGTGCGGCCTTTGTCCGGCCCTCGCAGGCGCAAAAAAGGAACCATCCCCTGGGGGACGGCTCCTTTTTGGGAACCCGTGGGCCGGTTAGCGCTGGCCGCTCATGGCCTTTTCCTGGGCCTCGATCATCTTTTTCACCATGTTGCCGCCGATGTTGCCCGCATCCCGGCTGGCCAGGTCGCCGTTGTAGCCCTGCTTCAGGTTGATACCCAGCTCGTTGGCCACCTCGTACTTCATATTGTTCATGGCCTGACGGGCCTCGGGCACGTTGATGCGATTGCTATTCTGATTCGCCATTTGACTGACACTCCTTTCATAATTATGGGTCCGGTTCCGGCGCTTAGGTTACTTATGGGCGTTCTGATAATCTTCGATCATCTTGCGCACCATGTAGCCGCCCACGTAGCCGTTGTCCTTAGAGGACAGGTCGCCGTTATAGCCCTGCTTCAGATTGACCCCCAGCTCTCTGGCGATTTCAAACTTCATCTTAGCCAGCGCCTCTTTGGCCTCGGGGATATTGGTCCGATTGCTGCTCATCCTTTTCACCTCCCAATCCAGTCTGCACCTATTGTGACCGTCTGGCGGCAAAATAGACTGGTAGGTTTTTGTTTGGAAATTTAGGCAACGTTTTTGCCGGCTCCTAGCGATTGAAGCCGGCGCAGCCCGGACGGTTGTTTTGTCCCTCGCAGCCATGGGCCCGCCTGTTCTAAAGGAACGGCAAGCAAAAATTGGGTCCGGTCATTTGGGCAAAATGGCGGCGCATCCATTGGGCCCGAGCCCGCCGGGTTCAGTTCATGGCGATTTGGCCCAGCTGGTTTCGGAAGGTGCGCCGGGCCAGGGCCAGCACCTGGGCGGCCTCCGGGTCGTGGGCATCTTTCAGCAAGCTCCGGACCTCGTCGTGGGCCTCCTTGAGCAGCCGGGCGTCGGCGCCCATGCCTTGCATGGTCAGCCCGGACTGGCGGGTGCCCAGGATTTCCCCGGCGCCTCGCAATTCCATATCTTTTTGGGCGATGACAAAGCCGTCGTTGGTCTGGCACAGCAGCTGCAGCCGCTGGTTGGGCTGGGCCATCAGAAAGCACCAGGCCTGGTCCGCGCCCCGGCCCACCCGGCCCCGCAGCTGGTGCAGCTGAGCCAATCCGAAGCGCTCGGCGCTTTCGATGACCATCACCGTGGCGTTGGGCACGTTGACCCCTACCTCCACCACCGTGGTGGCCACCAGCACGTCGATATTGCCTCGGGAAAAATCTTCCAGCACGGCGCTCAATTCCCCGCTCTTCATCCTGCCGTGGGCCAGGCCCAGCCGCAGCCCCGCCAGGGGGCCTTGGCGCAGCCGCTCGTACACCGCTTCGGCGGAGCTGGCTTCCACCGCCTCCGACTCTTCCACCAGAGGGCATACCACATAGGTCTGATGCCCCTGCGCCGCCTGTTCTGCGATAAAGCGGTATAACCCTTCCCGTTTGTCTTCAGGCACCACCCGGGTGCGCACCGGCCAGCGGCCGGGGGGCATTTCGTCGATGACGGAGATGTCCAGGTCCCCGTAGAGGATCAGGGACAGGGTGCGGGGAATGGGGGTAGCGGACATCACCAGCACGTTGGGGGCCTGTCCTTTTTGGGAGAGGGCGGTGCGCTGGCGCACCCCGAAGCGATGCTGTTCGTCGGTGACCACCAGGCCCAGCCTGGCGTACTCCACCCCCTGAGAGATCAGGGCATGGGTGCCGATGACCACCTGCCAGTCCCCCCGGGCCACCGCCTCATGGGCCAGCCGCTTTTCCCGCTGGGACAGGCTGCCCAGCAGCAGCCCCACCCGGATGCCCATGGGGGCCAGCAGGCTTTGGGCGCTTTCAAAGTGCTGGCGGGCCAGCACCTCGGTGGGGGCCATCAGTGCTCCCTGGCAGCCCCCCTGGACGCACAGGGTCAGTGCGCCCAGGGCTACGGCGGTCTTGCCGCAGCCCACGTCTCCCTGGACCAGTCGGGCCATGGGCGCGGCGGCGGCCATATCCCGGCGGATTTCCTCCAGCACCCGGCGCTGGGCCCCCGTGGGGGGAAAGGGCATCAGGCGCCAAAAGGCCTCCGCTCTCTCCGGGGCGGAATCGATCCGTATCCCCTCCCGGGCGCTGCCCCGGCACAGCCACAGCGCCGCCTGGAACAGCAGCAATTCCTCAAAGGCCAGCCGCCGCCGGGCCGCCTCCAACTCCTGCCGGTCCTGGGGGGCATGGGCCGCCCGCAGCGCCTGGGCCCAGTCCATCAATCCGCGGCGCCGGCGCAGGCCCTGGGGCAGCGGGTCGGGCTCCCCCTCCAGGCAGGGCAGCGCCTGGGCTACCAGGCTGCGGTAGGTCTTTTGGGGAATGCCCTTTACCGGGGCGTACACCGGCAGGATGCCCCGCTCCTCCTCGAAGGCGGGGCACACCAGCCGGGTTCCCCCGGTTCCCGACTCCATCCTGCCATAGAGCAGGAAGGGGCCGCCGCCCTCCAGCTTTTTCTTTACCCAGGGCTGGTTGTACCACACCGCCGCCATCTGGCCGCTTTCGTCCTCCAGGCGGCAGCGGGTGATGTGCAGTCCCCGGAAATAGCCGGCCTGGACCCGGCCCAGGAGCCGGACCCATACCGCCGCCGCCTGGCCGGGACGCAGCTGGGCCAGGGGCGTCACCCGGCTCATATCCCGGTAATCCACCGGCAGGCGGCACAAAAGTTGGCGGACGGTATCAATACCGGCCGCCTGAAGAGCCTCCATCCGCTTGGGGCCCACTGCTTTCAGTTGGGAAAGCGCTCGTTCCATTATTCCACCGCGATCAAATAGTAATACAGGGGCTGACCACCCTTGTACAGGGACACGTCGCACAGGCCGTACTTGTCGCTGAGCCGTTCCTCCAAGGCCTGGGCATCCTCCTGGCTAACCTCTTCCCCGTAGTAGATGGAGATGAGTTCCGTATCGTCGGTGACCATGCCCTCCAGCACGTCTTCCGCCACTTGGCCCACGTCGTGCCCCAGCAGCTCGATGCGGTTGTCCACCAGGGCCATGATGTCCCCCTGATGGATCTGCCGGCTGTCGAAGGTGGTGTCCCGCACCGCGTAGGTGATGGAGGCGGTATGCACCCGCTCGGCGGCTTCCTGCATCCGCTGGGCGTTCTCCTCCCCGGACAGATCGGGCATGAAGGCGATGGCCGCCGCAATGCCCATGGGTACCGATTTGGTGGACAGCACGAACACCCGCTTGTCGGTGAGCTCCGCCGCCTGCTGGGCGGCCAGGATAATATTGGTGTTGTTGGGCAGCACGAATACCTGCCGGGCGGGTACCGACTCGATGGCCTGGTACAGGTCGTCGATGGAGGGGTTCATGGTCTGCCCCCCGTCCACCACCCGGTCCACCGACAGGTCGGTGAAGATGTCCACCAGGCCCGGCCCCAGGGCCACCGCTACCAGGCCGAATTCCTTCATTTGCCGTTCCTGGGCGGCCCGCAGCTTTTCCTGGCGCTCCCTGGCCTCTTCGAACATGTTGTCGATCTTGATGGCGTCCAGCTCGCCCAGCTCCAGGGCCATCTGCAGCGCCTTGCCCGGCTCGTTGGTGTGCACGTGGACCTTCACCACTTCCAGGTCCCCGATCACCAGCACGCAATCGCCGATGCGCTCCAGCCGCTTGCGCAGCTTGGCCACGTCGCTGTCTTTCATCTCCGGCTTGGGATGGGACACGATAAACTCGGTGCAATAGCCGAAGGTGATCTCCTCCAAGCTGGCGTGATCATCCACGAACTCCCCGGCCAGGGGCGCCGGATGCTCCTCTACGGCGACCTCTTCCAACATTTCCCCCTTCAGGGCGGCCAGGAACCCGGCGTACACCGTCATCAGGCCCTTGCCGCCGGAGTCCACCACGCCCGCTTGCTTGAGCACGGGCAGCATATCCGGGGTACGGCGCAAGATATCCTCCCCTGCGGCCATCACCTTCTCCATTACCTGCAGGCAATCGTCGGTATGGTTCTCGCTCTTTTCCAGGGTCTCGGCGATCACCCGGGCCACGGTGAGGATGGTGCCCTCCTTGGGCTTCATCACGGCCTTATAGGCGGTGTCCGCCCCAGCCCGCAGGGCCTTGACGAACAGCTCCGCGTTCATCTCGTCCGCCCCTTCCAGGGCCCGGCTGATGCCCCGGAAGATCTGGCTTAAAATAACCCCCGAATTGCCCCGGGCGCCCTTCAGCGCACCCTTTGCCACGGTGCTGGCCACCTCGGACACCGTGGGCGCCGTTCGGGCGCTCAGGTCCTTGACCGCCATGTTCAGGGTCTGGGACATATTGGTACCGGTGTCGCCGTCCGGCACCGGGAATACGTTCAGGGCGTCTATGCTCGCCCGGTTGCGCTCCACCAGCGCCGCGCCGGACAGGAACATGTCCTTGAGCATCATACCGTCTATGGTCTTCATTGCCACAACTGCACCTCCCGCATCCGGCTCGTTCACACCCGGATGTCTTCTACCGACACGTTCACCTTGCCCACTTTGATGCCGGTGAGGTGTTCGATCTTGTATTTTACGGTATCGATGATGGTGTCGGCCACGGCGCTGATGGAGATGCCGTACTCGACGATGATGAACAGGTCCACGTCCACGCTGTCGTCCGCCGCCCGGATGCGTACGCCCCGGCCCAGGTTGGCCCGACCCATCAGCTGCACGATGCCGTCGGTGGTGCGCTTGCTGGCCATGCCTACGATGCCGTAGCACTCCAGGGCGCAATAGCCGGCCACCTTGAGCAGGATCTCCTCGTTGACGGTCACAGTACCCAGCTCGGTTTTGAATTTGCAATCCATGCTTTGACCTCCCATGGGCAAGCTGCCTGCTTCCCTCTCCCATAGTATACAGGGTTTTGGCGCGCCTTGCAAGCGAAATGCAAAAAAGCCGCCCTTTTCGTCCCATGATTTTACATGGCGGCGCTATTGCAATCCCCTATGGCAGATGGTATAATAGTCGTGTTTTGAGTCCCATTTTGCCCGAAGGAGGTGTGGTCGATGGGCAAGTTCTGCGAGGTATGCCACAAGGGCGTAACGTCGGGCAACAATGTAAGCCATTCCAATCGGAAAACGCGCCGTACTTGGGCGCCCAATACCCAGCGCGTCCATGTCATCGTCAACGGCGTTCCCAAGCGCATGTTTGTGTGCACCCGTTGCCTGCGCAGCGGTAAAGTGCAGCGCGCCGTGTAAGGTTTTCCCGCAAGAGCCGTCGCCTTTTTCCGCGACGGCCTTTTGCTGTCCCCATTTACACCCGAGCCCAAGGCGAAAGGAGCAAACCATGGGAAAATATAAAATAGCCGTGGCAGGCACCGGGTACGTGGGCCTGGTGGCCGGCGTGTGCTTCGCCCATTACGGCCACGACGTCACCTGCGTGGACGTGGACGAGAACAAGGTGGCCCTGATGCGCCAGGGCATCTCCCCTATCTATGAGGAGGGCCTGGAGGCGCTGATGCAGGAGGGCGCCCGGCGGGGGCTTCTGCACTACACCACCGATTTTCGCGCCGCCTACCGGGACGCCCAGGCCATCTTCATCGGCGTGGGTACCCCGGAGCAGAGCGACGGCTCCGCCAACCTGCGCTACATCGCCTCCGTGGCCCGGCAGATCGCCGAGAGCGTGGAAAAGGACTGCCTGGTGGTGGTCAAGTCCACCGTGCCCGTGGGCACCAACGACAAGGTGGAGCAGTTCATCCAGGATAGCCTACTGCGGGACGTGAAGGTGGAGGTGGCCAGCAATCCGGAATTCCTGGCCCAGGGCACCGCGGTGCGGGACACCCTGGAGGCCGCCCGCATCGTCATCGGCACCGAAAGCGAAAACGCCGAACGGATGCTCCGGGATATCTACGCCCCCTTCAACCTGCCCATCGTGTCGGTCAAGCGCCGCTCCGCGGAGATGATCAAATACGCCAGCAACGACTTCCTGGCCCTGAAGATTTCCTATATGAACGATATCGCCAACCTGTGCGAGCTGGTGGGCGCGGATATCGAGGACGTGGCCTACGGCATGAGCTTCGACGCCCGCATCGGCGCCAAGTTCCTCCAGGCGGGCATCGGCTACGGCGGCAGCTGCTTCCCCAAGGATACCAAGGCCCTCAAGTACCTGGCCCGCCAGCACGGCTACGCCCTCAAGACCGTGGAGGCGGCGGTGGAGGTCAACGCTCTGCAAAAGACCCGGCTGTACCACAAAGCCTCCCAGCGCCTCATCAGCTTCAGCGGCCTCAAGATCGCCGTGCTGGGCCTCACCTTTAAGCCCGGCACCGACGACCTGCGGGAAGCCCCCAGCCTGGACAACGTGGCCCTGCTGGTGGAGCAGGGCGCCCAGGTGTTCGCCTACGACCCCAAGGGCATGGACCACTTCCGCCAGCACTTCCCCGATATCACCTACTGCGACCAGCCCCAGCAGGCCCTGGAGCAGGCCAACGCCTGTTTCCTGCTGTGCGAGTGGCCCCAGATCCGCTCCATCCCGCCCCAGACCTATAAGGCCCTCATGCGCACCCCCCTGGTGTTCGACGGGCGCAATATGTATAAAGTAGAGGATATGGAGGCCGCCGGCGTAGAGTACTACTCCATCGGCCGCCGCCCGGGCCTGCCCAGCCGCTAGAACCGGCTTGCCCGGTTCCCCCCGTCACGCCGGCTTGCCTAGTCCTTCCCCCTCCTACCGGTAAGGTTGGCCTGCCCGGTCTTCCCCGGTTCTACCGGCAGCGCCGGCTCCCGGCCGGGCTTCGCCCGGCCGGGTCCGCCCGCCGCCCGCCCCGCCCGGCCGCAAAGCGGCCGGGCGGGGCGGGCGGCGGGCGGACCTTTTGTAAGTAGTAAAGATTTTTTACTTGACAGTGCCCCCGGACCAGGCTATAATAGGCACAGCGTAAGAGCGGAGGCGTGACGATGGACCGATTCGAAGCGGGTTGGCTATTCGATTTTTACGGACCTCTGCTCACGCCTCACCGGCAGCAGGTGTTGCGTCTCTACTTGGAGGAGGACCTGTCTCTGGGGGAAATCGCCCGGCAAACCGGCATCACCCGCCAAGGCGTGCATGACGCCTTGCGCAACGCCCAGGCCCAATTGGCCGATTATGAGAGCAAACTAGGGCTGCTGGAGCGCTACCGGACGGTCCACGCCCAAGTGGCCTTCTGTATGGACTGCCTATCCCGAGTACGGCCTCTCCCCGGGAGCGAGGCGGCGCTGGAAGAGGCGGCGCAGGCGCTGGAGCGCATTCGCCGCGTGTAACGACGAAGAATCGAGGTGAAACGCCATGGCGTTTGAAGGGTTAACCGATAAGCTGCAGCAGGCGTTTCGGAAGCTGAGCAGCAAGGGCAAGCTGACCGAGCAGGACGTCAAGACCGCCATGCGGGAGGTGCGCATGGCCCTTCTGGAGGCCGACGTCAACTTCCTGGTGGTCAAGGATTTTGTCAAGCGGGTCACCGAGCGGGCCGTGGGCGCGGACATTCTGTCCAGCCTGACCCCCGGCCAGCAGGTCATCAAGATCGTCAACGAGGAATTGACCCAGCTGATGGGCGGAACCGGCGCCCGGCTCACCTACGCCTCCGCGCCCCCCACGGTGTACATGCTGTGCGGGCTGCAGGGCGCAGGCAAGACCACCATGGCGGGCAAGCTGGGCGGGCTCATCAAAAAGCAGGGCAAAAAGCCGCTCCTGGTGGCCTGCGACGTATACCGTCCCGCCGCCATCAAGCAACTGCAGGTGGTGGGCGAGGCCGTAGGGGTGGAGGTCTTTGAGAAAGGGCAGATCAACCCGGTGGACATCGCCGCCCAGGCCATCGAATACGCCCGGTACTACGGCCGGGATCCGGTCATCCTGGACACCGCCGGCCGGCTGCACATCGACGAAAAGCTGATGCAGGAACTGCGGGACGTCAAGGAAGCGGTAAAGCCCCAGGAAATCCTGCTGGTGGTGGACGCCATGACCGGCCAGGACGCGGTCAACGTGGCGGAAACCTTCCAGAAAAACCTGGGCCTGGACGGAGTCATCCTCACCAAGCTGGACGGCGACACCCGGGGCGGCGCCGCCATCTCGGTGAAGGCGGTCACCGGCAAGCCCATCAAGTTCAGCGGCACCGGCGAAAAGCTCACCGACATCGAGCCCTTCCATCCCGACCGAATGGCCTCCCGCATCCTGGGCATGGGCGACGTACTCAGCCTGATCGAAAAGGCCCAGGATACCCTGGATGAGAAGGGCGCGGCGGACATGCTGCGCAAGGTGCGCACCCAGTCCTTCACCCTGGAGGACTACATGGAGCAGATGAACCAGCTGGGCAAGATGGGGTCGCTGACCGATATCCTCAAGATGATCCCCGGCGTGGGCAGCAAGCTGAAAGACGTGGAGATCGACGAGGCAAAAATCGCCAAGGAGCAAAAGAAAAACGTGGCCATCATTTGCTCCATGACCCGTATGGAACGGCGCAATCCGGACATCCTCAACGCCAGCCGCAAGCGCCGCGTGGCGGCGGGCAGCGGCACCACGGTGCAGGAGGTCAACCTGCTGCTCAAGCAGTTCGAGCAGGCCCGCTCCATGATGAAGCAGATGATGGGGAGCGGGGGCAAGCGCCGCTTCAAGATGCCCTTCGGCCTCAAGTAGTTTTGCACCCGGTCCCAAGGTTCCCGTCCCCGGCCGGCTTCGCCCCCGGGCCCGCGATACCGTATCCAACGCGCCCAGCGCGATGAGGATAAATATTTCCATAGTATGCGCGTAATGCAATGAAGGAGGAGTACCCCATGGTCAAGATTCGTCTGAAGAGGATGGGCATGAAGAAAGAGCCCTTTTACCGCATCGTGGTCACCGACAGCCGCAACGCTCGGGACGGCCGGTTCATCGAGGAGATCGGCTACTACAATCCCCTGACCGAGCCTGCCGAGATCAAGGTGGATCAGGAGCGCGCCAAGTACTGGCTGGGCGTGGGCGCCCAGCCCACCGACACCACCCGGGCGCTGCTGAAGAAGGGCGGCGCGCTGTAAAGGGCGCGCCGTAAGGTGAGTGCGATGGTGGAATTGGTTCGGTTTATCGCCCAGTCCCTGGTAGAGCACCCGGAAGCTGTGGAGGTGCGGGAGGTGGAAAACGCCGACAGCATCGTCATCGAGCTGCGGGTGGCCGAAGGGGACATGGGCAAGGTGATCGGCAAACAGGGCCGCATCGCCAAGGCGATCCGCACGGTGGTCAAGGCTGCCACCGCCAAGGACGCCAAGCCCGTATTTGTGGAAATCCTGTAATTTGGTGAAGCGTATCGGGGCTGCCCTGGGGCGCCGCGGCCTGGCCGTTCGCGCCTTTTCCGGCGGCCCCGCTTCCTTCATGGAGGGCATATGCTGGATCAATATTTGGTGGTAGGCGAGGTGCTCAAACCCCAGGGGGTGCGGGGCGAGATCAAGGTGCGCCCCATTACCTGCGACCCCATGCGCTTCGCCCGGATGAAGCAGGCCTATCTTGCCCGGGAGAACGGCTATGAGCCGGTGGCCGTGCGGTGCGTACGCATTGACCCGGACGCGGTGTACCTGACGGTGGAAGGGATCAGGGACCGGGAGCAGGCGGAAAAGCTGCGGGGCCAGCTGCTGTACGTGGACCGGGCCCACGCGGTGAAGCTGCCCGAGGATACCGAGTTCATCTGCGACCTGGTGGGCTGCCGCGCCGCCGACGACGAGGGCAACGACTTGGGGGTGCTGACCGAGGTGCTCCAGCCCGGGGCGGGAGACGTATACGTGTTCCGAGGCCCCCGAGGCGAAGTGCTGGTGCCCGCCTTGAAGCGGGCGGTGCTCCAGGTCAGCGTGGCGGAAAAAAAGATTTTACTTAGCGCTCAGGCATTGCGGGAGGTAGCGGTGTTTGAAGAGGCGTGAAATTGGTGATATATCATGTGGGTGAAGGTGCTGACCATCTTTCCCCAAATGCTGCGCCCCGTGTTGGAGGAGAGTATATTGGGCCGGGCGGCCCAAAAGGGCCTGATTCAGGTGGACCTCATCGATATCCGCCCCTTTTCCGCCAACAAGCACAAGAACACCGACGACTATCCCTTCGGCGGCGGCGCGGGCATGGTGATGTTGGCCCAGCCCATCGTGGACGCGGTGGAGGCCCAGCAAGCCCAGGGCTTTACCGGGCGGCGCATCTACCTGTCCCCTCGGGGACGCACCTTCAACCAGCAAATCGCCGCGGAACTGGCCCAGGAGGAGCAATTGCTGCTGCTGTGCGGCCATTACGAAGGGGTGGATCAACGGGCCTTGGACCTTTGCGGGTTTGAGGAACTGTCCATCGGCGATTACGTGCTCACCGGAGGCGAATTGGGCGCCTTGGTGGTCATCGACGCGGTGTCCCGGCTGGTGCCCGGCGTGCTGGGCAGCGATGCCTCCAGCGTGGAGGAAAGCTTTTCCTCCGACCTGCTGGAGTATCCCCAGTATACCCGGCCCCGGGAATACCGGGGGCTGGCGGTGCCGCCGGTGTTGCTCAACGGGCATCACCTGCAAATCCAACAGTGGCGCAGGGAGCAGGCGCTGCGTGTCACCCAGCAAATGCGCCCAGACCTATGGGAGCGGTTTCAAAGCCGCCAGGCCCAGGTTCAGGCCCGGCAGGCGGCCAAAAAGCATAGAGGACGAAAAGAGAAAGGAGTCAATACCATGTCTAAGAATTTGAAGGGCACCCGCACCGAGGCCAACCTCCAGGCGGCTTTTGCCGGCGAGAGCCAGGCCCGCAACAAGTACACCTACTTCGCCAGCAAGGCCAAGAAGGACGGCTACGAGCAGATCGCCGCCCTGTTCCAGGAGACCGCCGACAACGAGAAGGAGCACGCCAAGATCTGGTTCAAGCTGCTGGACGGCATCGGCACCACCCAGGAGAACCTGCTCCACGCCGCCGAGGGCGAGAACTACGAGTGGACCGACATGTACGCCACTTTCGCCAAGGAAGCCCGGGAAGAGGGCTTCGACGAGATCGCCGATCTGTTCGAGGGCGTGGCCAAAATCGAGAAGGAGCACGAGGAGCGCTACCTGAAGCTGCTGGAAAATGTCAAGGACGGCCTGGTGTTCTCCCGGGATGGGGACAGCGTGTGGAAGTGCCGCAACTGCGGCCACATCGTGGTGGGCAAGCAGGCCCCCCAGGTGTGCCCGGTATGCTCTCATCCCCAGGCCTATTTCGAGCTACGCGCCCAGAACTATTAATCATCCCTTCCCTTTCCGGCGCGCCCTCCCCAGGGGGGGCGCGCCCTTTGCGCAAAGGCGGCATACTGGTTTGAAATATCTGTCAGCGATTTGTAACCCGCCGCATGCTTTACAACCGGCCCGGCTTATGGTATGCTTATACCGTACAGGAATTACCAACGCATAAGATCTGGAGGGTGCTTATGAAATTCAAGCGCGGCATTCAGCGGGCGGTCATCGCCTTTTTTATCCTCACTCTCACACTGACGGCCTGGGCGCCTGCCATGGCCAAGGTAGGGCAAACCTATGCCAGTCGGGTCAGCGGCCTGCGCGTGCATAAGGGGCCTTCCGGCACGTCAGACGTCATCGGAAAATTGTCCAAAGGCGAAAAAGTCATTCATCGGGGTACCAGCGGCGGTTGGTGGAAGGTGGAAAACGCCAACGGCGCGGAGGGGTATGTGTATCGCACCTACCTTCGGCAGGTTACGCCCACGTGGAAGAAAAACGCCTACTACCGCGTTTATAAAACCAGTCGGGCTACCGTACGCAAGGGACCCCGCAGCCAGGCGGGAAAGTTGGGCACCGTCAAGCGAGGCACTACGGTGCAGCTGGTAGCCAAGCAGGGCGACTGGGGCAAAATCAAATTGTCCAACGGCAATACAGGCTGGGTGCAGTTGCGTTTTCTCACCTTTGTCCGCAACTAGCCTACAGTTCAACCCAACGCCGGGCCAAACGCCCGGCGTTTTTTATACCGGGGGACCCGAAGCCTCCCCGATCCGGCGGGGGCCTCTCCCCCACCCGGCAACAACGCCCGCTTCCTTTCCCTGTGTGCCTATCGCAGCCCCTTCCTCCTTCTCTCCACTGCCGGAATCATGCTTTAGCACGGTTCAGTTTCGCCGGCGTCATGCTGCCAGGCCGCTTGAAAAAAAACGAAAAATAGAGTATCATAGATTCATTCTTTGCTGCTGATGGAGGAACCGCTTTGAAGGATCTGCATACCCTAGGCGCCCAACGGGAAAGGGAATTGGTTCGTCTATTGGCCCAGTGCCCCGACGTAGCTGCCGCCCAGGACGAGGCCATCCGGTGGTTGGACCAGGTGGGCGGCGCCTATGGAGAGCAGGCTATGCCCGCCCGCCAGCGCGCCCGAGCCTTAGGTTTGCTGGCGGTAGGCAAGGCCGCCCTGGAAGTGCTGAGCGCGGCGGACCGGGTCCAAATCCTGGCCGGCTTGCCATCGCCTCCTCCCCGCCGGGACTGGCGGTATGCTCTGGCCTGTCTGCCTTCTCTGCTGGCGGCGATCGCCGCCCTTTGGGCGCTGTTTTTGGAGCATAACGGGCTGTGCCTGGTGTGTGTTCTGAGCGCGGCGGCCGGTTTGCCTACCTTGCGCCTCTCCATGGCCAGCGAACGCCGGCGGGAGCCCCAGGCCCACCCCCAAGTATCCCCGGAACAGCTGGTCCGGCGGCTGAGCTATCTCCTGCGCGAAATCGACGGACAGTTGGAGAGCGAAGCCGGCAATGCGCCCGGCGCGCCTCAGCTTACCGGTCCCCTGCTGGAGGCAGCCCAAATGCTGTTGGAGGCTCAACTCACCGGCGACGCGCAATACGCCCTCAAGGGCATTCCGTCCTTGGCCGACGCCTTAACCCGCCAAGGCATCGAGATGATTTCCTACGCTCCGGAACGCGCTCAGGACTTTGACCTGCTGCCTGCGCCGGTAGGCGGCCGGACCATCCGGCCGGCCCTGCGTCAGGGCGGTACGCTGCTGCTACGGGGACAGGCCACGATAAAACGGTAGCCCGGCAAACGCTGCCCTCCCGGCGAAAGGGCCCGGGAAAAACGGCGCTCCGGCAAACCTGGATGGATACGTCAAAAAAAGCCGCCTGATAAGGCGATGATCGATTGATGAAAAGCGATGAACGAAGCAAAAAACCGTTATTTTGAGCAAGAGGATCAACCCCGGCAGGACTGCTTCGGCTTTGATCTGGGGGACGGGGAGAGCGCCGTGGCTTGGCTGGACAGCCAGGGCGCGGGGTCTCCTTTGATGCTGGAGATCGCTGGACGCAAAAGCCTGCTCACCGCCTTAGGGCTGCGCAATGGCGAAGTGCTGATTGGGGAACAAGCCTGTTTGGCGGAAGTGGATCAACTCCACCTGCGTTTTAAAAGCCGGTTCCTCACCGATCCGGAGGCGTCGGGGCTGGTGCGCCAGTTCGCCGCCCGGGTACTGGAGGATATCCGGCGGTCAGGCCGTTTGGGTCCAAACAGCGCCTTCTTTATCGGCTGTCCCTCTGGATGGCGGGAGGCTCAGCGCGAAAATTACCGGCGCCTATTTGTGGAGGCGGGCTTCCCCCAGCCGGAGGTGGTCAGCGAATCTCGGGCCGCTTTTCTGTTCGCCCGGGAATCTGGTGAGCTTCCGGTAAGCGACGATCAACTGCGCCAACCGGCCTTGGTCATCGACGCGGGCTCCTCCACGACGGATTTTACCTTTATTCGAGAACTGCAGGCTGTGGAGGTCGCGGACTTTGGTGAAAACCGTCTCGGCGGCGGGCTAATCGACCAAGCGCTGCTGGCTAAATGCATATCCCGGCATCCTCAGGCTCAGCGCGTCCGGCAGGTACTGTCCCAATGCCCTCAGTACGCTGCCCGGTGCGAACTGGAAGCGCGCAAGGTAAAGGAAATGTATTTTACTCGTCTGACCCAGCTGGAGGCGGGGCAGTGGGCGTTGCCCTGCGAATCCTCGGTAAAGCTATACTATGACAACCCTCCCTTGCGCCTGGACATCGGCTGTGACCGGACGGATATGGAGGATATCCTCTCTTCGCCCATGACGGCCCTGGGCGGCTTATCCTACCTAGCGGCTTATCGCCGGGCGCTGGAGTCGGCTAAGGCGGCCCTGGGCGGCGACTCGCCTCTGCTCATCTTGCTCACCGGGGGCGCGTCCCGGATGGATTTTATGGCTCGCGCCGCCAAGGAGGTCTTTCCCAATGCCCGTCTGGTAACCGGCGCCGAGCCAGAATTTTCCATCGCTCGCGGACTGTGCTACGCCCTGCGCATCGACCGGCGCACCCGGCGCTTTCAACGCGACGTGAAAGCCCTCATCGATTCAGACCAGGTAGAGGACATTGTGGCCGGAGCGCTGCCCAGCCTATTCGCTACCATTGCCCCGGTGCTGGCGGAATCATTGGTTCAGGAAGCAGCCCCTGCCGCCTTCCGCCGTTGGAAGCGGGGCGAGCTTAAAACCATTGACCAGATGAGCCAGGCCATAAAGGAACATCTCGCCCAGAGCCTGGCGCAGGGACTGCTCAAGGCTTCTTTGGAAAAAACCACGCGCAGTTGGTTGGAGGGCGTCCGTCCCCGGCTGGAGGCGCTTACCGACCCCATTTGCGCTCGGTGCCATCTCCCCCTCACCAGCCTGCGCCTAGCTCCCCACGCCCCGGTGGACGCGGCCCGGCTGGACATCGACGCGGGGAGCATGGTAAACCTGGATTTGATTCAGACCGTGGTAGACGTAGCGGTAGCAGCGCTGGTCGCAGCGCTGCTGGGCGGCGGCGGTATCGCCTTGCTGATGGCGGGGCCGGTGGGCTTAGCGGTTAGCTTTGTCATCGGCTTTGTGGCCAGCCGCCTGGGCACTTCCTTGGCCCGGCAGCACTTAGGCGGGTTCAATATGCCGCTATTCATGCGTTCCCTGTTCACCGAGCGGGCCTTCCGGCGCAGTTTGGCGAGCCGTGAGGGCGAGATTGCTCAGAGCATCCACCACCAACTCCGGTCTTTATTGGCGGGCCCGGATCCCTCGGTGCTGGACATGCACCGTCAGATATCCGACGCCATTGAAGCCCAGCTCACCAGCATGGCCCAACGCGCCCGGCTGCTCATCCGCTAATCCCCCGGCACATGCCTGACGGCAACGGCCCAACGCACAATCCACAGCAATTACCCGCCTACCGCGCCACCGCCCCACGAAGGTCTGTTGCCCCGCTCCTCGCAGGTGGCGGTTCCGCGAGGGGCTAGGGGCGAGGCGCTCTGGTGGGGCGAACGCGCAACGGACGAGAACGGAAGCCGGCACACTCAGGGGCAGAAGTAACCTCGCCAGCCCGCAAAACTGGATACGGGGTATAAAGGCACGAGCCGGAACAGGGCCGTCGTGGGCGCGTTGCAAAACACCCCCCGCAAAAAAAGACGAGGCAAGGTCCCCCAAAGGGGTATCCAAACCTCGTCTTTTTTTGCGGGGGCGTTTTACAACGGCCCCTGGCCGGGCCGGAGGGCAATAAGGGCGCCCGGGCAAACGAC
>DVHZ01000054.1 GCA_018711685.1 Candidatus Excrementavichristensenella intestinipullorum
TCTGTTTCGCCCATGTCCTCCAGCTTCTTCACAAACTGATAGAACAGGTCCTCCACCACTTCCCGGCAGCGGCCCGTGGGGAAACGTGCAAATGTCGTGTGATCCGGCGCCTTTTGATCCTCCAGCAGCCATCTGAAGTCGATCCGGTATTGACAGGCTTCCTCCAGCTTCCGGCTGGAATAGATCCCACACAGATATCCATGTACCATGACCTTGAACAACACCCGTGGATCCGCTGCCGATTTTCTCCCCCTGGGCGAATACGCTTTGTACAGTTTCCCGTACTCCAGTTCCTCAAGCTGTGCGCTTAGCGGCGGACAGGTGCGTTGTGCGGTATGATAATTTCCGAATTCAGCGCAAAAACCAGTTGACCGTGTCGCTCAAATATTTTATACTGGTCTTGCTTTTGATGAGTTTCTTTCATGCCTCTATCTTAAGCGAAAAGACGAGGTTTGGATACCCCTTTGGGGTCCCTTGCCTCGTCTTTTTTTGCGGGGGCGTTTTGCAACGCGCCCGAGCTGGTACCCGGCGAAGGCATCGAACCGGCAGCGGGAAGGAATGCAAAGCGGCCGGAGGGATGGACGCTATGGCCGGGGGAAAGAAAAGGGGAGAGGATTACAGGGGCATGTTGGTCTCGATGTACTCCACCAGCAGGTCCTGCAGGCCGTACATGTCGGTGACGCACCCGATGGTATCCTCATCGCCCAGGTTCATGTGGGCCAACTGCTCCCAGTTGGAGGGCAGCCACTGGGGCAGACCTTCGCCGTTGGGATCGCCGGTGCGCATGAAGTTGCTCCAGTAGGAGGTGCAGATGTCCGCCAGGGTGTAGTCCCAGTCCTCCCAATCCCGCTGCTGGGGAATATCCCGGAGGGAGCCGAAGACGTACCACAGTTCGCTGGAATGCCAGGCCCAGTAGTAATCCTCATTGCGGCCCGGGGTGAAATGGGAGAAGAGGTATACGTACACGTCGCCGCCCTGGAAATCCTGAGTGAACTTGCGGCCGAAGAGCTCCACATACTGGATGTTGCGGCTGGTGTTGGTGACGAAGCCGTAGGAGGTGAGCCGCCGCGCCGTGGCCACCGCGTCCTCGTCGGTGACGGGCACCAGGTTTTCAAAGTCGTACTTTTCATACAGCTGGTCGCCCAGCAGCTGGCGGAAATAGGCGTAGAAGGAACCGGCATCGGCGATGTCGCCCACGCCATCCTGGGAGGACTCGCCCAGGTTGGCGCCTACCAGGATGTTGACGCCCTGGAACAGCCCGTCCTCATAGGCGCCCTTCAGGTTGTCGTAGCACACGTATTTGCCGTCGTAGCACATGGCCTGGGGCGCGGAGCCGTAGCTGTCCTCAGCGCCCATGAATACGGAGGCGTCCATGGCGCGAAGCTCTTCCAGGGTCTCCTCGCCGGTCAGACCGCAGGCCTGAAGCCACTGGATGGACCGCTCCTCCATCTCCTCCTGGGAGACGAATGCCATGTCGTACTTAAGCCCGGTTTCCCAGATCACGTTGTCCACCATGGCGGCGCTGGTCTCATTGGCGAACAGCGCGGCGGTTTTGCTGGTGCCGCCCGACTGGCCGCCCACGGTAATGTTGTCCGGATTGCCGCCGAAGGCCGCGATGTTTTCCTTGACCCATTCCAGGGCCTTGATCTCATCCATCAGGCCGTAGTTGCCGCTGGCGCCGTAGCCGCTGGCCTCGCTCAGCTGGGGCAGCGCCATGTAGCCGAATACGCCCAGACGGGTTCCCACTTCCACCACGACCACGCCCTTCGCCGCCAGGGCCTCGGGGTCGCATTCCACCTCGAAGGAGAAGCCGTGATTCAGCCCGCCGCCGTGGAACCAAATGTACACGGGCAGGGCCTCGTCGCCGGTCACAGCGGGCGTGGCAATGTTGAGATAAAGGCAATCCTCGCTGAATTCGGGCAGCGGGTCATAGTAAAAATCCGATTTCCAGGGCTCGGCAGCCATGTCGTTGGGCCACTGCATGGCGCCGTCCGCATAGGTGTCAAATACCCGCACGCCTTCCCAGGGCTCCGGGTCCTGGGGCTCCGCCCAGCGCAATTCGCCCACGGGCGGCGCCGCGTAGGGCACTCCCTTAAACAGGGTGACCCCTTCGTAGGTCGCGCCCGGCACGCCTTGGGCCTGGCCGTAGGCCGTCTGCACCACGCCTAACTCCGCCTCTTGGGCTACGACGGGGAGGCACATCGTCAGGAACATCAAAACCGCCAGAACACCTGAACACCATTTTCGCATAGGATTCCCTCCTTTATTATTTACGGTACTTCTCAACTAAAGCACCTATACGAATAGATTATATCACTGGATTATGTGGAATATGTGTATTATTTTATCAAAATTGTGCGCAAAACTGTTGATATAATATGATTTGCCCGGGGCTGAGGCCGGACCTGGAGGGCGAAGAGGTTGCCAAAGCCCGGGCCGGTACGGTATAATGGTGCCGCGCCCCGAGGCCATAGGCGGGGGCGGCGGACATGGAACGGCACTGGGGGCCCGGCGGGCGGACAATCCCAGGCGGAGCCCCAAAAAAGGAACCGGCCATGGCCAGGCGGAAGAACGAGGAAGGAGAAGGAAACATGGACAAATCCAGGGGAGCAAGGGCGGCGCGGCGGGAAGCCCGCGGCGGGGCGCGCTCTGGCCCGGGATGGGGGCTGATGCGGCGCCCGTGGGCGCTGGCGGCGCTGGCGTGCCTACTCTTGGCGCTGACGCTGGCGCCAGGGGCCTGGGGCGCAGTCCAGGGCAATCCGGAGCAGAGCGCCCAATCCCAGAGCGGGGAACAGCCTGCGCCCGACTACAGCTTGCTGGAAAACTGGGCCTGCTGGCCGGAGGGAGAGACGGGGGAAGCGGACGTGTTCTTCGTGTGTCCGACGGTATACCTGGGCGAGGAAGGGCGCAGCAATATGGACATGGACGACCAGGCCACCAAGGAGAACTTCCTGGGAGCCATCAACATGGAAAAGGGGATCTACCAGGAAGCGGGCCGCTTCTATGCGCCCTATTACCGCCAGGTGGGGCTGACGGTCTACACCATGGCGGAGGAGGAGCGGGAGCCCTATCTGGCCCTGGCCTATGAGGACGTGGCGGCGGCCTTTGATTATTACATGGAGCAGTGTAACCAGGGCCGGCCCATCATCCTGGCAGGCTTTTCCCAGGGAGCGGACATGTGCCTGCGGCTGCTCAAGGACCGGTTCGCCGACCCCCAGACCCAATCGCTGCTGGTGGCCTGCTACGCCATCGGCTGGCGGATTACCCAGCAGGAAATGGAGGCATACCCCCACCTGCGCTTCGCTGCCGGAGCGGAGGATACGGGCGTGATCATCGCCTTTAACAGCGAGGCGGAGAACGTGACCCAGTCGGTAATGATCCCGGCGGGGGTGAAAACCCTGGCCATCAACCCCCTGAACTGGAGGACGGACGAAGTGCCGGCGGGCAAGGAAGCCAACGCGGGGGCCTGCTTCACCGACTACAGCGGCCAGGTGCTCAAGGAAATTCCCCAGCTCACCGGGGCCTATATCGACCCGGTCCGAGGGGCGCTGAAGGTCCCGGACGTGTCGCCGGAGGAGTACCCGCCCGTGATCCAGGGCTTTGACCAGGGCGTCTATCACGTGTACGACTATCAGTTCTTCTACCGGAACCTGCAGGAAAACGTGGCGCTGCGGCTGGCGGCGTACCTGGAAGCCCAGGAGACCGCCCAGGCGGCGGCCTGAGAAGCGCCTGGAAGGGGAAACGGAAGCCCCCTGCCGGACGGCATAGAAAAAAGCCGGGGCGGGCGAATCCGTCCGCCCCGGGCTGCGTCCGCACCACGGCCCAGGAGCCCGGCGGAGAGAAATGGGGGATGAACCGGAAGCCCCCTTGCCCCAACGCCGTCCCCGACCCGCCGGTTGGCGGAGGCGGAAAATCCCAAAAATCGCTTCCCGGATGGACGCCGGGAAGCGATTTTTGCGTTGAGGGGATGGGGTGGCCGGGGGAGGCGAGGCTTTTCCCACCCTCGCCGGGGCCGGGTTATCCGGGCAAGGCGTCCAGGGTCTGCTGGGCGGCGTCTCCCCAGACGCCCCGAATGGATACCGCCGCGCCCTGATTTACCGTGACCAGCACCACGCACTGGGCGCCGCCCAGGGGGTCCCGCTTCTGGAAGTAGAGGGTGTGGGGCTCGGATTCGCCCAATACGCCCTCCACGTGGGTATACCCGTCGGAGGACAGCGCGGCGAACACGTCCCATTCCCACATGCCGGCCTGAGCGCCGCCTACGCTGACATGGGCCGGAGCGCCCCGGAGGGTGACGGCCTGGATGACCCAACCGTATTCGTCGTCCAGGACAAAGTGGAAGCTCTCCCCCTCGTACTGCGCCACGGCGTATCCCACGCCTTCGGCGAACCCGGAAACCAGCTCCTGGGGCTGGCCGAAGAGCTCCGCGATGTAGTCCGGGGAATAGCCGAACCCGGCAAAGTCCAGCCAATCGGCGTCCGGGGCCGATGGGCCTTGCGGGGACAGCCCCGCCACTTCCACATCCGCCGCCGCGCCCCACACGCCCCGGGCCTCGGCGATGCGCTCATCCTCCAGGGTGAGGGCCACCAGGCAGGTTTCTCCCGATGAATCCGCCTTCGTATAGTAGAGCGCGCCTTCCCCGGAGGTGTCCCACAGGGGAGAGTATCCGCCGGCGAGCAGGGCGCTGTGGGCGTCGGACCAGGCCATGCCCACGGCCGCGCCCCCAATAGTGACGCGGGCGCTGGGCCCCGTCAGGGCGACGGCCTCGATCACCCAGCCCCGATCTGCATCCAGGTAAAAGTGAAAGCGTTCGCTTTCATACTGGGCCACGGCATACGCCACCCCTTCGGCATAGCCGGTTTCCAGGTCCAGCGCCGGGCCGTACAGGCCGGCGATGGCATCCGGGGAAAAGGGATGGCCCGCCAGCACCAGCCAATCCGATGCCGACGCCCAAGCGGGCGTCCCGATCAACCATAGCGCCAGAAACAAGACCAACGCGGCCTGCGCGATTTTTTTCATCATCCATACCGCCTCCTCTCGCCGTCCACGCCCCGCCCTCTAGGCGGGGCTTCCACCCAACATAACCTGGGGCACAAGCCAATCCTACGCCCGCCCCCTCTATTATACCACTTCCAGCCCCGTCCGGAGGTATGCAAGGCCAATTGTCATGGACAATTCTGGCAATTTCCCTGAGGTGAAAGGATCGGCTATATTCTCAAGCGCGAAGCTGCCCTTTCGCTCAAGGTGCAGGAGAAAAGGATCATGTGAAGGGAAAGGTAGAAATTGTGCATAATTTAATTGTGCAAACATCGTAATATTCTATACAATGTGATGAGGGATATTGACAGCAAAGCGGATTTCGATATAATATTTGATATCAAACATCATACGTTTGATGAAAAACGTCGGAGGAATGGATCATGAAAAAAATCGCCATGGTTTATACGGGGGCAGGGGTGGTTTCTACCCTGTCCGGCATGGCCAGGGAAATGTATCCGGACAGTGAAATCATGAACCTGCTGGACGACACCTTGATCGGGGACTGCGTGAAGGCGGGGGAGATGACGAAAGACGTGCGGCGCAGGCTCATGAATATTTTTCAGTACGCCTACGAAGCGGGGGCGAACTGCATTTTGCTCACCTGTTCTTCGGTGGGTGAGGCGGCTTACACGGGAAGCCAGATGCTCCCCGTGCCCATCCTGCGGATCGATGATCCCATGGCCCGGGAAGCGGTAGAGAGAGCGCACAGGATCGGAGTGATTGCCACGCTGTCCACCACGTTGAACCCCACTTGCGATTTGGTGCAGCGGTGGGCCCAAAAGCTGAACCGGGAGGTTGATATCGTCAGGGGGCTGGCCGAGGGGGCCTACGAAGCGGTGATTTCCGGAGACGGGGAACGGCACGACGCCATCATCGCCCAGACGGCAGCCCAGCTCAGCGGCCGGTGCGATATCTTTTTGTTGGCCCAGGCTTCCATGGCCCGCATGGAGCAAAAGCTCAGCCAGATCACGGGAAAGCCGGTCTATTCCAGCCCCCGAAGCGGCATCCGCCAATTGGGCGCGTATCTGTCGTAGGCGGGAAGAAAGCGGGAGCCAGTCAAGCCGGAAGAGGCGGAGGAGAGCGGGCTTGGGTTAGCGCACTCAGGCGGGGACCGGGTTAAACCGGAAAGCGGTATTGGGCAATTGCGCCCCTATCCATAGACGGGAAAGGAGACTGAAGATGGCGAGAAAACTGGAACTAACCAAGCTGCTGGGGGACGAGAAGAAACGGTTTATCATTTTGACGGACATGGAGAACGAGCCGGATGATTCCCAGACCATGGTCAGGCTGCTGCTCTACTCCAATGAGATCGACATTGAAGGCCTGATCGCGGTGACCTCCTGCTGGCTGAAGGACGACGTGTTTCCCGAATCCATCGTCAGCCGCATTCAGGCATACGGCGTGGTGCGGCCCAATTTGATGAAGCACGCCTCCGGCTGGCCCACCCCCGAATACCTGCTTTCGGTCACCGGCGGCGGGCAGAAGGGATTCGGCATGGAGGCCGTGGGGGCGGGCAAGAGCACGCAGGGCAGCGAGATTATCATCCGCGCCCTGCTGAAAGACGACCCGCGTCCGGTATACTTTTCCATCAACGCAGGCGCCAACACCCTGGCACAGGCGCTGTACGACATGCGCGAAAGGCTGGACGGCGACACGCTGGACAAGTGCCTGAGCAAGATACGGGTGCTGGACGATTCCGGCCAGGACAACGCGGGGGCGTGGATCAACCAGGAATTCCCCCAAGTGTTTTACGTGCGCAATTCTCCCCAGGTATACAGCCTGAACGGGCCGGACCTGAACATGGGGCCCCAGCCCTGGAAGCCCCTCAATCAATACGAGTGGGCGGAAGAGCATGTGCGCAGGCGCCACGGCATTTTGGGGGAGCTGTTTCCCCAGCGCATCATCCGTTTCAAGGGCGTAGGCGTGCCCAGCGGCGTCATTCAGCTGATGTACTGGTTCATGGACGGCGGGGGCACCACCGGGGTGCTTCACGTGCTGAACAACGGCCTGAACGCCCCGGAGCAGATCACCTGGGGCGGCTGGGGCGGACGTTTTGAGGGGAAGGCCCGCAAGATCTACGCGGGGGAAAGCCCCGCCGCCGCCCAGGACGAGGAATTTGCCAAGAAGAGCGCGGGCGCAGTCAATACCTCCATCGATGAAAGTGCTTATGAGTGGAGCACCATGTATCCCTGCGCCCCGGATACCTGGTACGACGAGGATGAGGGGGTTCTGTACGAGAACAACATCTTCGCCCCCCTGTGGCGGTTCCGCAAGGACATTTTGCTGGACTTCCAAGCCCGCATGGACTGGTGCGTAGCCGGCTACGACAAGGCCAACCACCATCCCGTCGCCCGGCTGAACGGAGACGACGGGGAGCGGGCCATCATGGCGGGACAGGTCCGGGCGGGGGAAAAGGTGACCTTGGACGCCGGGGATTCCACCGACCCGGACGGCGACGGCTTGGCCTTCCGCTGGTGGATCTATAAGGAAGCGGGCACCTGCCGGGAAACCGCGGTTCTGGAGGGAGAGAAAAGCAGCCAGGTGACTTTGACCGTCCCGGAGAGCGCCCCGGCGGGCGCCACCATTCACCTGGTGCTGGAGGTATACGACGACAACCCCATCGTTTCCCTGAAATCCTACCGGCGGATCGTGCTCACCGTAGATTAAGAAGGCAAAAAGGGGAAGGGTCCCCTTGGGATAAAACAAAAGGAGGAAGAACCCATGAAGAAACTGCGCCTCGTTCTGACCCTGTGCCTGTTGGCCGCGCTGCTATGCCCGGCGGCGTCCGCCGAAACCGTGCTCAAGTACGCCCACATGAATACCGAGGACAACACATCGGGCATGTACGCTCAGTGGTTCGCCGACCGGGTAGAGGAGCTGTCCGGCGGGTCCATCCGGGTGGAGGTCTATCCCAATTCCCAGCTGGGTTCCATCCAGGAGATGGCGGAAATGGTGGCGGCAGGGACCATTCAGCTGCACCACAATACCTGGGGCGGGTTGTCCGTGATCATGGAAAAGCTGGAGCTGCTGGACACCCCCTACCTGTTCGCCTCCACCGAGGACGCCATCCGTTTTAACGACATCAACAGCTCCCCCATTTTGCAGGAGTACAACCAGGAGCTCATCGAGACGGCGGGGGTGCGCGTTCTCAACTCCATCTACGGCGGCGCTCGGGAACTGACCTGCAACAAGCCCGTATATTCTCCCGCAGACCTGAGCGGCGTGAAGATTCGGGCCATTCCCTCGCCGGTGTACATCACCGCCGTGGAGGGCATGGGCGCTATCGCCGTGGCGGTGGACTGGACGGATACGCCTACCGCTCTGGTAACCGGCGTGGCCGACGGCCAGGAGAATCCCCCGGTGACCATCTACACCGCCAACCTGCAGGAGAGCCAGAAGTACATGATGGACACCAAGCACATCATCGCCGTGGGCCCCACGGTGATGAACGAGCAGGCATATCAGGCCCTCACCGAGGAGGAGCAGGGCTGGATTGACCAGGCGGCCTATGAAACCTGGGAAAAGTTTACCCAGTACAGCATCGACAGCGAGAACGACTACATCCAGAAGCTGGTCGACGCCGGCGTCACCTTTATCACCGAGGAGGACGGGCTCAAGGTGGACGAGTTTAAGGCCAGCGTGGACGCTCTGGTGGCGGTGAACTACGCCAAGTACGCCGACGAGTATGCCCGTATCTCCGAATGGCTGGGGTATTAAATCCTGGAAAGCCGAGGCATCCAGCCCCGTAAGGAATGAACTTTGGGCTTGAAACAGTCTATACGGCGTTGAGGCGGGCGGCCTTCTCAGGAGGGCCGCCCCCTCAGAAAGAGAGGGAGCGAAATGTCCAGAATCGATCGATGTTTTGCGAAGGTATTCTCCGTATTTCGCGCCTGCCAGATCGTATGCATACTGGTGATGAGCATTTTGGTGTTCGCTCAGGTGGCGCTGCGGGAGTTGTTTGGCATCGGCGTGCAATGGGTGTATGAATTCTCCTGCTTTATGCAGGTCACCATGGTATGGCTGGGCGTGCCCATATTGCTCTACAAGGACAGCAATATCCAGATCACCGCGCTGTACAACGTCTGTCCCCGCCCCGTCAAGCGGGCGCTGGACCTGCTGCGCTATGGGATCTACCTGTGCTGCGCCGGGTTTATGGCCTACGGCTATGTGCTGTACGTGGAAAACCTGGGCATTATGAAGAGCTCGGTGCTGCGTATGCCCAACTATGTGTTCTTCGGTTCTATGGCCTTTGGCATTAGCATGACCGTGTTGGTGATGCTGATGAAGGCCCGAAAGCTGCTGAAGATGGAAAAAACGCCGGAAACGGCCCCGGGGGAGGTGTAAGAATGGGCGGAATGACGGTGCTGATTTTGTTCTTTGCCCTGATCTTTCTGGGCGTGCCCGTGGCCTACACCATGGTGTTTTCCGCGGGGCTGTACTTCATCACCAACGATATGTCCCTGATGGTGCTCATTCAAAAGATGGGTGGCTCTCTCAACTCCATTACCATGCTGGCGGTGCCCACCTTTATCTTCGCCGGCTGTCTGATGAACAACGGAGGATTGAGCGACGCCCTGTTTAAATCGGTGCTCACCACCCGCATCGGCAAGATCAAGGGGGGCTTGGCCCACATCAACGTGGTGTGCAGCCTGATCTTCGCGGGCATGTCCGGCGCGGCGCTGGCCGACCTGGGCGGCCTTGGCCAGGTGGAGATGAAGGCCATGCGGGAAAACGGCTATGACGACGACGACAGCATCGCCGTTACCTTGGCGTCCTCTGCCATCGGCCCCATCTTTCCCCCTTCCATTCCCATGCTGATGTATGCCCTGGTGGCTTCGGTATCCGGGGTCAAGATATTGCTGGCGGGCATCGTGCCGGGCATCCTGCTGATGCTCATGTTGATGGCCTTTGTGGCCTATTTGGCGAAAAAGAAGAACTTTCCCTACGGCAATATTCACATCAGCCGCAAGGAGAAAGTCAAGTTGCAGCTTCACGGCGTTCCGGCGCTGCTGGCCCCGGTGATTTTGCTGGCGGGACTGCTCAGCGGCACCTATAGCCCTACAGAACTGGCCTGCGTGGCGGTGGTCTATTCGGTGCTGGTGGGCTGCTTCTTCTATAAGGGGCTCAGCCTGAAAAAGCTGATCGCCTCCGCCAGCGAAACCAGCGAGACCATGTCCAATACCCTGTTTATCCTGTGCGGCGCTTCGGCGTTTGCCTTTGTGCTCACCATGGAGCAGGTGCCGCAGACCATGCAGGCGCTGATCACTTCGGTGACCACGAACAAGGTGCTGCTGATCCTGATGGTCAATTTCATCCTGCTCATCGTGGGCATGGTGATGGATACGGGCATTTCCATCATCATCTTCACCCCCATCTTCTTGCCGATTATGAAGGCGGTGGGCATGGACCCCTTGCAGCTGGGCGTCATGATATGCCTGAACCTGGTGATCGGCCTGTATACGCCGCCCTTCGGCACCTGCCTGTTCATGGCCAGCACCATGACCCAAAAGCCCTTTGAGCGCATTGTAAAAGCCATCACGCCTTACTATATCCCCCTGCTGGCGGTACTTTTGCTGGTGGCTTTCATCCCGCCCCTGACCACCTGGCTGCCCAACCTGTTCTTCTGAGGGCCCAAAGGCCCAACGAGGGGAGGGGGGAGGGCAAAATCCAGGAAAGAGAGGAGTGAAGGACATGTTGGACATGGGGGGAGTGCGCATTTCGGCGGTGGACCTGGTCATCGCCCAGGTGAAGGACATGCTGATCGGCGGACAGCTCAAGGCGGGAGATATGCTGCCTACGGAAAACAGCCTGGCCCAGATGTGCCGGGTCAGCCGGGGCTCCGTTCGGGAAGCGATGAAGATACTAAACGCCTACGGCATCATCGACATTCGCAGGGGAGAGGGCACCTTTGTGTGCGAAAAGCCCTCCAAATTTATGTTCAATCCCCTGCTGTTCCAAATATTGGTGAAGGATTATGACATGGCTTCCCTGGTGGAGATCCGGCAGATTATCGAGACGGGGGTCATGCAGCTGGTGATCCACTACGCCACCGATCAGGAGATTCAGGAGCTGGAGCGGGTGAACCAGGAATTCACCCGGGAGACGGAAGCCTACCCCAATAGCTCCCTGGAGCGGATGCGGGAACTGGACATACGCTTTCACAGGATGACGGGGGAATACAGCCACAATTCCCTGCTGTGCGAAATCTATAGCTTTATCATCGACCTGTTCGAGCCCAGCATCGACCCCACCCGCCCCGGAGTGGCGGACAACCATCGGGGCATGGTGGCGGCGCTGAAGCGGCGGGACGAGCAAGGGGCGCTGGAATATTTGAAAAAACATACCCGGACCTGGAGCGTACACCAGAACCATGAGGAACGGGAAATAACAGGGCTTTGGGCGGGGAAGGAGAAAGCTTTATGACCATCCAGGAACTTGAGCGCATGGCCAACCGCCTGCGGCTGGACGTGGTGGAGGCGGTGCATGACGCGGGAGACGGACATCCGGGCCCCTGCATGTCCATCGCGGAGGCCGTGGCCGTGCTGTATTTTGACGAACTGCGCCTGCGGCCGGAGGAGCCCCGCTGGCAAGACCGGGACCGGTTTATCCTGTCCAAGGGGCACGCTTGCCCCATCGTGTACGCGGCCCTGGCCCGAAGGGGATACTTTTCCCTGGAACATTTGAAGGGGCTGCGCTCCTTGGAAGGAATGCTGCAAGGGCACCCCGACATGCACAAGACCCCTGGAATCGATTACGTGTCCGGCTCCCTGGGCAACGGGGTGGCCATCGGCGCAGGCATGGCCAAGGGCCTGGCCATGGAGGGCTCCCAAGCCCGGGTCTACGTCATCGTGGGCGACGGCGAGATGGAGGAAGGCATCATATGGGAAGCCGCCATGGCTGCGGCCCATCACAAACTGGGCAACCTGACGGTGCTGGGCGACTTAAACGGCTGCCAGTCCGGCGGCCACGTGGATCAGCTGAGCTCCCTCAACCCAGTACAGGATAAGTGGCGCGCCTTTCACTGGCAGGTCATTGAGGTAGACGGCCACAACGTAGGGGAACTGAAGGCCGCCCTGGACCAGGCGCGTTCCATCCCGGACCGGCCCACCTTTATCGCCATGCGCACCGTAAAGGGCAAGAACATCAGCTACATGGAAAACAACAATGCCTGGCATAAGCGCACCCCCACCCAGGAGGAAGTGCTGATCGCCCGCAGGGAATTGGAGGCGCTGCTATGAACACGCTGAGCACCCGGGAGATGGCCATGAAGGCCATCCTGGAGACCGCCCGCAAGGATGAAAGGCTGGTCATCGTGTCTCCCGACGCCATGCTGGCCGCCCGGGCGGTGCCCTTTCAGAAAGAGTTTCCCAACCGCCTCATCGAGGTGGGCATCGCGGAGCAATGCGCCGTGGATATGGCGGCAGGGCTGGCGTCGGTGGGCATGAAACCCATCGTCATTACCTACGCGGGATTTTTGACCATGCGGGCCTGCGAGATGATGCGCACCTTTGTGGCCTATCCCCAAGCCAACGTAAAGTTTATCGGCCTCAACGGCGGCATGTTGGGCGGCGAGCGGGAGGGCGTCACCCATCAGTTCTACGAGGACCTGGGCATCCTGCGCTCCATGCCCGGCATAACCATCCTGACCCCGGCGGACGGAAACCAGGCCTATCAGGCAACCCTGGATATGCTGGGGCAGGAGGGCCCCGCCTATCTGCGCCTGGCCAGCGGCAGGGAGCCCCAGGTCTTTGAGGCCCCGGCGCCCTTGCCCCAAGGCGGCGTAGAGCGGCTGGCGGACTACGGAAGCGACGTGGCCATATTTGCCTCCGGGTACGTGATGGACCGGGCGCTGGAGGCGGCCAAGGCGCTGAAGGACAGGGGCGTGGGGGCCAGCGTGATCAATGTGACCACCTTAAAACCCTTGGACGAGGCGGCGGTGGCGGCGGAATTGGCCCGGACGGGCTGCGCCGTGACCGTGGAGGACCACAACATCTATGGGGCCCTGGGCAGCGCGATATGCGAGGTGGCCTGCGCCTGGCATCCCTGCAAGGTGGTCCGGTTGGGCCTGGGGGACCTGTATCCCAGAAGCGGCCCCGCCGCCGCCCTGCTGGACGCCTACGGACTGGCCGTGGGGGATATCGTCAAGGCGGCTTATGAGGCCATGGAGGGCAAGCGCCGGGAAGGACCGGGCGGCAGGGGACAATAGCCATGAAGGTAATAAAGAGCGTATGCACCAACCTGTTTTTCCCCCAATCCCGAAGCGACGCCCAAGCCTTTGCCGGTATGATCGGCTTTCTCAAGGAATATGGCGTCCAGAGCGTGGAGTGCTATTGCGACGGCCACCAGCGGGCGGGGGAACTCATCGGGCGGGGGGGCATGAGCGGCGTGTATATCGGCGTGATCCCCCTGAAAGAGCAGAAAAAAGACCTGTGCGCCCTGGAGGAAGAGGCCCGAAGCGCGGCGGTGATGCAGGCCAAGCGGGACATGGACAGGGCGGACCAAGGGGGCTTCGATTGGTTTATGGTGAATTCCGGGCGGAGGACGCCCGGACGGGAGGCCCAAGGCATGGCGGCGCTGCTTCGCTCCATGGAGGAGCTATTCGAGTATCGGAACAAAAAGGGGATGACGCTGGGCATCGAGATGGAGCCCTGCGACAGCGCCCTGGAGGCCATGCACCTGGTAGGCGGGCCGGAGCGGGCCCTGGAGGCCTGCCGGGCCCTGGAGCAGCGGGGGCTGCCCCTCAGCCTGGTGATGGACAGCGCCCATACCAGCGAGGAAGGACGGGATTTTTTCCAGGCACTAACGTTAACCCGGCCCTATTGCCGGCATATTCACTTTGCCAACTGCCGCTTGGACGATCCCCAGGACCCCTTGTACGGGGACAAGCATTTGGGCTACGAGGACCCGGGGGGGATCTGGACCTTTGAAGCCATCCGGGACATGATGAAAAGGCTGGAAGCGCTTTATGGGGATCAACCCCTGCGGGTGGGGCTGGAATGCCTGTGCCGCCAGGAGAACCCCTTCGCCTGGTTTCAAAGCACATGGGAACGGCTGCCCAAGTCCCTGACGGGGGCAGAAAGGAAAACCGATGGAGGAGAAAATGGATAGGGAGATCGTGGTACTGGACGGCTATACGGAAAACCCGGGGGACCTGAGCTGGGCTGGTTTTGAAGCGCTGGGACGGGTGCGGGTATATGACAGGACGCCCTTCGATCAGGCGGCGGCGCGCATCGGCGGCGCCCAGATCGTGCTCACCAACAAGACTCCCATCACCGCCCAAACCTTGCAGGCCTGCCCGCAAGTGGAGTATATCGGGGTGCTGGCTACCGGTTACAACGTGGTGGACACGGCGGCGGCCAAGGCCCGGGGTGTGACGGTGACCAACGTGCCCGCGTACGGTACCCAGGCGGTGGGGCAGTTCGCCATCGCCATGCTGCTGGAAATTTGCCACCATATCGGCCATCACGACCAGGCGGTGAAGGCGGGGCGTTGGGCCCAAAGTGGGGATTTCTGCTTCTGGGATTACCCCCTCATGGAACTGGCTGGAAAGACCATGGGCATCGTGGGCCTGGGCAGGATCGGCCAGGTCACCGCCAGGATCGCCGCAGCGCTGGGCATGGAAGTGATCGCCTACGACAAGACCCATTGCCCCCAGGGGGAAGCGCTGGCCCGGTATGTGTCCCTGGAGGAACTGTACCGGCGCTCCCACGTGATCTGCCTGCATTGTCCCCTGTTCGAGGACAACCGGGGAATGATCAACCGGAGCAGCATCGCCCAAATGCGGGACGGGGTCATCATCATCAACAATAGCCGGGGCCCCCTTATCGTAGAGGAGGACCTGGCCCAGGCCCTGCACAGCGGCAAGGTGTATGCTGCGGGACTGGACGTAACGTGTACGGAGCCTATAGAGCTGGACAATCCCCTGCTCAAAGCGCCCAATTGCCTGATTACTCCCCATATCAGCTGGGCTTCCAGGGAGAGCCGGGCGCGGCTCATGGATACGGCCGTGGAAAACCTGAGGGCCTTCCTGGCAGGCGATCCGGTGAATCAGGTCGCGGGATAAGCGCAAGGGGAAGAAAAGAAAACCGCCGGCCCGGGTCCGGCGAATCGAAAAGCGGAACGCCGCCCCTGACCGGGGGAGGCGTTCCGCTTTAGCGCCTTGTTAATTTCTCGCATTTTCCCGGCGCCATGAAAGGAATTCGCCGGGCGCGTAGGGAAATAATTACTATATATCAAGAAGAGGGGAACAGAGGGGTTATGGTATTTGAAAGCGACGGGGTCCGGGTATCCGCCGTGGATATCGTGGTCAATACGGTCAAGCGCATGTTGATGGAGGGAGAACTGAAGGTAGGGGACCGGCTGCCCAACGAAATGGACCTGGTCAAGCTGTGCAGCGTCAGCCGGGGCTCGGTGCGGGAAGCCATGAAGATCCTCGACGCCTACGGCATCATCGAAATCAAGCGCGGCGAGGGTACCTTTGTCTGCTCCAAATGCTCCCGATTCATGTTTAATCCCTTGCTCTTCCAGATCCTCATCAAGGGCTACGAGATGACTGCCCTCATCGAAATGCGTTCCATCATCGAGCGGGGCATATTGGAACTGGTGATCCAACACGCCAGCGGCCAGGAGATCGAGGAACTCAGCCAAGCCAACGATCAATTTATGGCGGAGCTGGCCGCCCATCCCCAGGGCTCTACCCAGCTGGCCAGAGAATTGGACATGCGCTTCCACCGGATGACCGGCAAATATTGCCATAACCCCATCATGAAGGAGATATACGATTTCCTGCTGGACTTTATCGCGCCCAGTATCGATCCGGGCAACCCGGGGGTCTTGCAGGCCCATGAAAGGCTGGGCCAGGCGCTGCGCCAGCGCAATGTGGAATTGGCTACGCAATGCTTAAAGGCCCACCAGCGCAGTTGGACCGACGAGGCCAAGCGATGGTCCGGCGCGGCCAAGGAAAACGAGCCGAGGCGCGGAGACGCTGCGTACAGATGGAAGGAGAGCTTGGAGCGGCGGGAACTGAAAGAAAGCCAAGGGTGAGGCCAAGGTGTCCCAGAACCAGATAAGGGCAAACCAACGCCCCCGTTTTTCTGCGGATGAAAAACGGGGGCGTTGGTTTACGGGCGCCCGGGTAGAGGCGCAGCGGTTTAGGGAAAGCCTGCCGTCCATCCGGGCGGTTTTCTCCATATCCCCATGAAGCCGCAGCCCCTGCCTTAAAGGCGGAAACCGCAAAGGATGCGCATGAGGGCTGCGTCCCGAGAATTCCAAAAGGAAAGGGAACCGCCCCTCCCGCGAAAAGGCTTTGCCGGGCTTCCCAAAGGAGAGGCGAGGGCCGTCCCCTGAATGGACAACGACGCCACTCCGTCCCCGGGAGGAGGCGCCGGCGGAGCGGGTCCGGCCTATGGGGCGGCTTAGCGCCGCAGGGCGGCGATCAGGTCCAGGGCGCTGCGCCAGTTCTTTTCAAAAGTGGAGCGGAAGAGCACCACGGGACCGAAATCCTCGTATTCCTGGGGCTGGATGGCGTGGATGAAATAGGCTTTGCGGTAATCCTCCAGCTTTTCTATCAGTTCGTCCTCCACGCTGAAGGGGGTGGGCTGGAGGAAGCGGCACACCACCGGGGCGTCCTGGGATAGCAGTTTATCCGCCGTGCCCTTCCAGTTGATGGTGACGGCGGCATTGGCCCCTACCATTTCGGTAAAGTGATGCAGGCCGCGAGCGCCTCCGCCGATAAACCCGCAGGGATAGCGCCGCTGGGCCACGATGGCGTGGACCTTCTTGGCGATGCTGATGCCCGCCTGCCATAGGACGCTGGGGTCGATGTCCACCTGCTGGCGCCGGGCCGTGTTTTGCAGATATTCGTCGTATATGCCGGTAATCAGGCTGAAATACATGGGCGCCGGATGCCGTAGGCCGCGGGTGCTCTCCACATAGGTTTCGCAGGCGTCGATGACCTGGCGCACCGCCATGCACTCGGTGGCGTTGATGGGAACGCCTTCCGCCGCTAGGATGGATATGGCCTTTAGCCCCTCCTGGGTGGCCGGGATCTTGGCCATGATGTTGGGCCCGGCCTGGCGGTTGAACCGGGCAAAATGTACGATGCTGTCCGCATCTTCCCGGAAGGGATCGCCCTGAATGCTCACGTACCCCAACCGGCCCTGACTTTGCTGGTATAGGGGAAGAAATTCTTCGGCTACCCGCCGGACCAATTCCCGCTGCAATACGGCCAGCGCTTGGGCGTCGTCCCCTTCCTCCGCCAAGATGCGCTGAAGCAGTTCCCTGGCGTAGCCGCTGTCGTCGGAGCCGTCCAGAATTTTCCAGGCGTAACTGGGATTCTGGGTACACCCTACCGCCCCAGCCTCCAATGCCCAACGGGCTTCTTGCACGGTTACGTTGTTGATCCAGAACCGGGTGGGGGTCAGCCTGCTGACCTCCTTAAAGTATTCGCCCTTCAATGTCAGCACCTCTTTTTCTATACGGTGGTTAAAACATCGCCGCAGAACCGCTGCGGC
>DVHZ01000055.1 GCA_018711685.1 Candidatus Excrementavichristensenella intestinipullorum
GCGGTGGCGGTTACGGCCACGCCGGTGGCGGTGAAGTCCGCATAGTTGGCGATGGTGCCGAAGTCCAGGGTCGCGGTCTTGCCGCCCTCCAGGCTGGTGTCAGCCACAGAGGCAGCGGTGAAGTTGATGGCCGTGGGAATGGCGGTGATGGTCACCACGTTGTTGGTCACAGTGCCATTCACAACGGTCAAAGAAGTGGTGGTCCTGTCGGTCTTGGCTTCCAGCTCCACTGTATAGTTGAAGAAGAAGCTCTCGTTGGGCAGGTTGGCGATGTTCATGGTGATGGCGCCGTCCTTGCCCACCACGAAGGTGATCTCGTCCTCCAGCGCGGTATTGCTGGCCACGGTGGGAGTTACCTTCACGTTGTAGTAGTAGAACAGCTGCTCCAGGGTATTGCCGGAAGCGGGAGTCAGGTTGCCCACCACAGCGGTGAGGGTGCTCTTGCCCAGGCCGGTGAAGGTCTTGGTGGTTTCCTTGTAGGTCGGGGCAGTAGCAGGCACCACAGGGATATCCACCGGATCGGCGTTGACGGTTACCTTGGCGGTAGCGGTCTGGCCTTCATAGGTCAGGGTGATGGTGGCCTCGCCAGCCTTCTTGGCGGTTACCAAGCCGCTGGTGGCGCCAACGGTGGCCACGGTAGGATCGGAGGAGGTCCAGGTGCCGCCCACAGTGGTCTTGCTGGCCAGGGTGGCCCGGAACTGGAGCTGCTGCTGATCCAGCACGTTCATGGTCAGCTCGCTGGGGATGATCACCACGCTGGCAACCTCGTCGCCGGTGATGGTCACGGTGCAGCTAGCCTTCACGTCCGTGTCCTTCACGGTAGCGGTCACGATGACCACGCCCGCCTTCTTGGCGGTGAGCAGGCCAGTCACCACGTCGATGGTGGCCAGGTCCGTATTGTTCAAGCTCCACACAATGGTCTTATTGGTGGCGTTCTCGGGGGTTACGGTGGCAGTGAGCTGCAGGGTAGCATCCTTGGCTACCGTCGCCGTGGCGGGCAGGGTGACCTTGGTCGGCGCAATGCTGAAGGTAAAGTCCTTCGTAGCTTCCGCAGAATTATTCTGGCCGTCCTTCACCGCAATGACGCGGATCTTGCCATTGGCAGGATTGCCGGTGAGCTGGAAGCCGCCCTCGGCATAGGCGATGCGGGTGGAAGAAGTGGCCGGATCGGTGCCGTCCAGAGTATAATAGATGGTCGCGCCATCGGTAGCGGTGGCAATGGTCACGGTGACGTCCTTAGAAAGGGTGCTCCAATCACTTACGGCGGTACCATCAACGAACTTGCCGCTGATTTCAGGCGTAGCGACTGCGGCGGGTTTGGCGGTTACCGTCACATTGATCGTAACAGCAGCCAAAGTAGGATACTTAGTGGAGTTTACCTGAATAGTAGCCGTGCCCTCTTTCAGACCCACAATCTTGCCATCAGCCACAGATGCCACGTCAGTGCCAGTGACGACGGTCCAAGTCACGGTCTGATCGAAAGCCAGCGCGCCGGTACCATCAACCACCTTAGCAGTTACGGTTTTGTAATTGCCCACGGCAACCTCAACCGACGCATCCACTTCGATCTTAGTGGGGGTCACATCGCCAACGGTGACCTTAAAGGAAGCCGTCTTGCCGTTCACAGAAGTGGCGGTGATAGTGGCTTCGCCCTTGCTCACGCCGGTCACGGTGGCAACCTGCTTAGAAGTATCGCCCTTCTTGTACTCTACCTTGGCCACAGCGGTGTTGCTGGAAGTAAAGGTCAAGCTGGGATCCTTCGCATAAGAGGCATATTTGCCCGTTTTGAGGCTTTGGCCATTCTCAGGCTCCACCTTAGCGTATACATCAATTGCGCCAGCGCCATTCAAATTCACCGTAGTGTCATTGATGGCACTACCGGACCAAGTGCTATCCGCTTTGGACCACAGTTTGATCCCCGTCACCGCGATTTCGCTGGTGAAGGTAGCCTTGACGATCTCGGAGTCGCTCTCATAGGGATTTCCAGAGGTCGTAGTAACGGGAACATTCTTCGCCCAGATGGTGAGGGAACCATTGTTGGGCACAGAAATCGATTCGTTTGCACTGTAATCCTTCCAAGTACCGCCTTGATTGGTAGAATACTGGGTCTTCAGATAATTCTTCTTGGCATCATAATTGCCCTTGATGGCAACCTTGGCATCCTTCTCGGTGAACACCTTGCCGTCGACGGTGTCAAAGCTGGGCTTGGGCGCGGTGTTGGTGGGCTCGGTGACCGTCACAGTCACGTTGCGGGTGATGCCATTCGTATAATACGGAGAGGAAGCGTTGTAGTTAAAGGACTTGAAGGCAATCGTGGTGGTTCCCTTCGCCTCGCCCGTTACGATGAAGGTATTTACGCCCGTGGCGTAATCAACTGTGCTGGAGCTAATGGAAGCAATCCCCGAATCACTAGACGTAGCGCCCAGGCCTACATAAGTAGCGTTCGCGGGAGTGGGGGTGCCCTGGATCTCCACCGTCTCGCCAGCGGCAACGGTGATGCTAGAGGGCAACGCAAAAGTGGTGACGTCCTGCTTGTTCACAAGCGCCGTAACGGTATCGGTTTTCTCGTCCACCGTCGCGGTTACCGTAAAGCTGCCAACCCGGCCGTTGACCGTAACCTTGTAGGAGCCGTCGGCCTGCTCCTCGCCCTTATAGCCATACTCGCCGGTAGTAGCGCCCACGAGGTTGGTTGCATCAACAGACCACACCACATCCGCTGCCTTGGAGACGGGGGTTACGGTGGCGGTAAAGGTGGCGGAGCCGCTGCCGGTAAGAACGACGGCCCGCTCATTGATCTTCACCGTGGTAGCGGTGCCAGCAACGGTAAAGCTTTTTACCGCGCTAGATGCATAAGCGACTTCAGAGCCCTCGTACAGATAAGCGGTAGCCTGTACGTAATACGTCCCCGCCTCACTTACCAGGAAAGCGCCCTCGTACAGGGTACCCGTCGCCGTCGTAGGCGCAGCGGTGGGGCTAGTCGTGCCAATGCTGTAGTAAATCTTCTCGGTTTGACCGGCGCCCAACGTATTCCCGCTGGTGATCGTTACACGATAAGCACCATTGGGATCCGTCGTCGCGGGTTCCGCCGTAATCGACGGAGCTGTAGAGGCCAACGCGAACGCCACGCCTGTGAACAGGGTGGACAGCAGCGTCAGGACCACTACCAGGGATAACCAACGTTTGGTCATGGATACGCACCTCCAAATTGTTGTTGAAACCATAGGCCCATCCCTATACAAGACGTATTATAGCGGGCTGAAATGGAAATGTCAAGAAGCTTTTACAAATTTTGAGATGATTAACGCGAATTTGCCACCGGTTTGCTCCCTCCATTCTGGAAAATTTTGGCCCCGCCGGGTGGCCCGGCGGGGCTTGGGTCCGAAAAAAGTACGGCTATAAATATGTATGCTCTGAAATGGTTCGTTCATAAAACCATCCGAAACCGACCGAAGTCCGTCAATAAAAGACCAGAGTCTAATGGGCAACCGGGGGTTGGGCCAGGGTGAGGAGCAGTTGGTCCAGGGCGGCCTGGTCCCTGGCCTGGCCGGACTTGACCCGGTATTCCGCCTGGGCGCAGGCCTGGTACAGGGCTTGCAGGCGGTCGGGGGAGAACCGGGCGGCCTGGGTTTCCAGGCGCTGGAGCAGGTATGGGCTGAGGGCCAGGGCGCTTTGGATGGCGGGGAGGGGCTGGCCCTGGGCCCTGAGCAGGCTAAAGTGGGTGAGCATGCGCACCTGCCGGGTGAGCATATACAGGATGCCCAGGGGGGTCTCGCCGTTTTGCTTCATGGACTTGAGCAGGGAAAAGGCCTGGGCGGCGCGGCCCTCCATCAGGCTGTCCACCATGCGGAACACGTTGGCCTCCAGGGAGGGCACGGCCAGCTTATCCACCATGGCCCGGGTGACGGGGGCGGACCCGGCGTAGGCGCACAGCTTGTCCAGTTCGCCTCCCAACCGGCTCAGGTCCCGGCCGGCCAGAAAGACCAACTGCCGGGCGGCGTCGGGGCGAATGCCGCCGCCCCGGAGCCGGGCCTGTTCGGAGAGCCACTTGTCCAGCTGGGCGTCGGTGAGGGAATCGAAATTGACCTGGGCGCCCTGGCGGACGAGAAAGGCGGACAGCTTTTTGCGGGCGTCGAAGGCGTCCCGCAGGTAGAACACCAGGCAGCAGGTATCGGGGGCCTGGGGCAGCCACTGGCACAGGCGGCGGCTCTCCTCCTCCTCATCCTTGGCCTTGCCGGGCATGAGGGGGGCGAAATCCCGCGCCACCACCAGCCGCCGCTCCCCCATCACCGGCAGCGTCTCGCAGGCCTCGATGATGGCCTGGGCGGGGGCGCCTTCCAGGGGGCTTTCGTTGAGGGCCTCCAGCCCGGCGGGCAGCAGCTTTTCCCGCAGGAGGGCCAGGGCGGACTGCTTGACGTAATTTTCCGGGCCGGTGAACAAATAGACCCTGGCGATGTGCCCCGCCTTGGCCTGGTCGAAAAACTGGGTCCAGTTCATAAAAACGTCTCCATTTCCAATGTGCCGTCGGGCAAAATCCTGGCCAACACCGCTCCGTCCCGGTCGGTGCGGAACATGGCGATGCCCAGCCGGTCCAGCCGCCGCAGCAGCTGGTCCGAGGGGTGGCCGTAGCCGTTGCGCCCCACCGAAATGACGCAGGCCGAGGGGGACAGCGCCCGCAGCAGAAACTCGCTGGTGGCGTCCCCGCTGCCGTGATGGGCCGCCTTCACCAGGTTGGCGGGCAGCAGCAGCCCGGTCTCCTGGCTGGCGGGCCAATCGCCGGTGAACAGCGCCGCCCCCTCCCCCAGGCTCACCCGCAGCACCATGGAAATGGCGTTGCCCCGGGCGGCGCTGTCCGCCGGAGGCGCCATCACCTGGGCCCTCACCTGGGCCGACAGGGACACCTGGCCGCCCTGGGCCAGATAGCGTATCTCCACCCCCTGGGACCGGGCCAGGTCCAGGGCCTGGGCCACCTGCTCATCCACCCCGGCCGCCTCAAAGCCCTGGGGCAGGTAGATCACCGGCACCCGCCGCTCCTTGAGCACCTCCAGCAGGCCGCCGCCGTGGTCGGCGTGGCCGTGGCTGATGAACACCCCGTCCACCTGGCGGCCGGTGTAGCGCAGGTAATCCATCACCGGGCCGCCCGCCTCCCCCAGGTCGATCAGGTAGGTGCGCTTCTGGGCGGTGACCACTGCGGCGTCGGCCTGGCCCGCGTCCAGGAACAGGCAGGTCAGGCCGTCGGGAATGGCCCACCAGGCCAGCGCCAGGGACAGGCCCAGGCACAACGGCAGCCCGGCCAGGGCCACGCCCTTGACCAGCCGTCCCCCGGCCAGGTAGCCGGAGGCCCACAGGCCGAGGACCGCGAACAGGGCGGCCAGCCACCAGGGCCAGGCGGGGGCCGCCAGGGTAGCGCCGGGCAGACCGGCCACCCAGGCGGTGATCTCCTGGAGCGCACCCAGGCACAGCCGGGGCAGCAGCGCCGCGACCATGCCCAGGGGCGGCCACAGCAGATGGCACAGCAGCGCCAGCCCGATGAGGGGCAGCGCCAGGGAGCACAGCAGGATGGCGGGCAGGTTGGTCAGGGGCGCGTAGGGGGTGATCTGCCCGAAAAAGCTGCACACGGCGGGCAAGGTACCCAACTGGGCCGCCAGGGAGACCGCCAGGGAGCTTCCCACCCAGCGGAGCTTCCGGGGCCAGCGCCCCACCCGCAGCAGGGCATCCAAGGGCCGGGACAGCAGCAGCATGCCCAGCACCGCGCCGAAGGAGAGGATGAACCCGGTATCTCCGATCTGCAAGGGGTTGGCCGCCAGCAGCGCCAGCGCCGCCGCGCTCAGCCCGGTGAGGCCGTCGTAGGGCAGCCCGGCCTGGCGCGCCCCGCCCACCAGGGCGAACATGCACACCGCCCGAAGGGCCGAGGCCGGCGCCCCCACCAGCAGGGCGTAGAGCCCCGCCAGCACCACGGTGACCCCGTACGCCGCCCCGCGCCCCATGCCCAGGGCGGCCAGGGCCCAGCACACCGCCGCCGCCAGGCAGGACACGTGCAGCCCGGACACCGCCAGCAGGTGGGCCACCCCCGCGTCCCGGTACTGGTCGTAGATATCCTGGGGCAGGTCCTTCTTATCCCCCAGCAACATCCCCTTGGCCAGCTGGTCCTGGCCGGGAAAGAGCTGCTCCAGCCGGAAGGATATATCCTGGCGCAACCGCCCCAGCCAGCCGGTCAGCCCTGGCGGGCCGGGCTGAATCTCCGCCCCGGAGGCGGTGGCGCACAGCCACACCCCGTCCCGGCGCAGCCAGGCGGCAAAGTCGAATCCGCCGGGATTGGTGCGGCCCTTGGGCAGCCAAAACTCGGCCTGGCAGCAAATCACGTCCCCCGGCAGCGCCCGGTCCTGGCCGTAATCGTACAGCCTGACCCGGGTATCCAGAGCGGCCCCGTCCAGCGCCGCCTGGTCCAGGGTGAGCACCAGCCGCTCCTGGCTCTCCTCGTGGACCGCCTGCACCCGGCCGGTGAGCTCCCCCGGCTGGGGCAGGACGGCGGGCTGGGCGTTCAGCCACGCGCAGGCCCAAGCCCCCGCGAACAGCAGCCCGCAGAATATCCATATGGGCCGCCGCCTCAGCGCCAGCCCCAGGGCGCACAGCAGCAGCCCGCCGCACCAGTACAGGGCGGGCACTTGGGCCCCGTCGCCTATCGCCGCCCCCAGGGCGTAACAGCCGGCGGCCAGGGCCAAGGGCCGCTGGGCGATGAAGCGGGAAACGCCCTTCATCTCCTCAGCAGCTCAGGGTCATCCCCGCCTGGGCCAACACGGCGAAGGGGCACAGCGCCCGCGCCTCCGCCAGCAGCCGGGCCTGGTCCACGTCGGGGCGCAGGTGGGTGAGGATCAGCGCCTCCGCCCCCGCCTCCAGGGCCAGCCGGGCGCAGTGGGCGGCGCTCATGTGGGGCGCTTGCTCCTTCCACATGGTCTGGGTCAGGGCCGCGTCGGCCAGCACCAGGGAGCAGCCTCGGGCGAAGGGGACCAGGCCCTCGTGCCAGTTGGTGTCCCCCGTATACAGCAGCGTTCTTCCCCCGCCCCGGGCCTTCACCGAGAACCCGGGCACCGGGTGCCGGGCCGGCAGATAGGCAAAATGAATTGACCCGATCGCCCCATCCGCCATGGGCCTGGGCGCGTAAGGCCCCCTCTCCAGCAGCGCCCGCACCGGCTCCGGCCCCTCCGGCATGTACAGGGGCAGCTTGTCCCGGCCGGAAAATTCCAGGGCGTAGCCCATGGCCAACAGGTCCGACATGTGGTCGTAATGCAGGTGGGAGAGCACCACCGCGGTGAGCCGCTCCGGCCCAACCGCCTGAAGCAGGCGCCCCAGCGCCCCCGGCCCGCAGTCCAGCAGCACCCGGGTATCCCCTTCCTCCAGCAGATACCCCGAACAAGCGCCTCCCGGCGCCGGATAGGGGCCGTATTGTCCCAGAACCGTTACCCGCATGGTATCACCCCCTTCAAAGTATAACACGAAGGCAAACGCCTGCGCAAGGCTGGGGGCTTTGAAACATGCCCTTGAAATTTTCTTGCTTTGATGTTAAAATTATTATGGATACCGGCAGGGCGCCGGACCGGAAGGAGGTACGGCCATGGAAAATAAGCCCGTGATCATTACCATAGGGCGGCAGTTCGGCAGCGGCGGCCGCGAAATCGGAGAAAAGCTGGCCCACAAATTGAACATCGGCTATTACGACAAGGCCCTCATCGAGGAGGCGGCCAAGGCCCACGGCCTCAACCAGACGGTGGTGGAAACCTACGACGAAAAGCCCGCCGGGCGCTTCGCCTTCACCATGGATGTGCTGGGGCTGGGCCACGCGCCCAAGACGCCTCCGGACATGCCCATCGGGATGCAGGTGGCCTTTGCCCAGTTTGCCGCCATCCGGGAGGTCGCCGGCCGGGGCGACTGCGTCATCATCGGCCGGTGCGCCGACTTCGTGCTGGCGGACCATCCCCATGTGCTCCACGTGTTCGTCCACGCCTCGGACGAGAAGCGGCTGGAGCGGGTCACCCAGCGCTATAACCTCTCTCCCGACGAGGCCAAGCGGGCGCTGCGCACCGTGGACAAGCGCCGCGCCTCTTACTACAACTACTATACCGACCAATCCTGGGGCGATATGCGCAATTATCACCTGACCCTGGACAGCGGCGATTTGGGCATCCAGGGCTGCGTGGAGATGATCGCCCGTTACCTGGAGTTGCGCCCCTAAGAGAATATTCCCTTTACCGGGCCGGCGCACCCTGCGCCGGCCCGGGCTGTTGACAGCGCCGGGGGCCGGAAGCGTTTGAGAACGCCCATAGGACCGGCAAGCCATCGCGCAAACGGGTGGCGTTTAGCGTAAACGCCCGAGGCGCCCACGGTTGGAGGTGCGCCGGCAAAAACGGTTTCCCAATTCTCATGCTGTCCGGCGGCTTTTATGTCCCTGCGGGCTTGTTCAACGGTGGGGCCGGCGCGTTCCCGCGCCGGCCCCACCGAATTCGTCTCATGCGAAGACCCTTTTCATGTTTTCCGCTTTTCCCAACCTGCCTCTCCCAAAGCCCTTCCCCGGCTTTCCCTCAGATAACCCTGTGGGGATTGGGCACAAAGCCCAGGCTGCCGTCGGGCTGCCGGGTAAACTGGGCCACAAAGTTCCATCCATGGCGGGTCAAGCGCCGGTCCACGGTGTGGGGCAGGCCCTCCACCAGGGTATAATTATACAGGTTCAGATGGGAGGGATCCCGGGTCAGGTAAGAATGCGTGGTAAAGGGCATTTGCCCTTCCGCCTCCTGGGCGCCCCATCGCAGCGTCCTGTCCCCGGGCGCGCCTACGCCGGAGGGATCTTGGGGATTGAGGGGCTTATCCTCTATGTTGTTAAACCACTTCCATAGCCGCATTTGGCTAAACTGGCCGCACCCCTCTTGAAGGGGATACTCCGCGTCCCGGGTGCCATAGGTGGAGAACACCGGCATACGATAGTCCGCCTTTTCCTTGGCCTTGCCCGCCAGGTCGAACACGTACTGTTTGATGGGGAAGCGGGTGTTGAAGGCGATGAGGCCGGCGAATAAATCCGGGCGAATGGCCGCCATCAGGTGGGCCATGCCGCTGCCGTTGGAAAAGCCGCTGACGTATACCCGGGTGGGGTCCACGGGATAGCGCTGTTTCATGTGCTCCACCAGGGCCACGATGAAGGCCACATCATCGGGCCGGTCATCCCGCATGACGCTGTTCCAGGAGTTGCTCCGGGATGCGTTGGGGTATACCGTGATGAACCCCATCTCCTCTCCCAGCAGGTGCAGCTGGGACTCCGCCGCCGCGATTTCGGGCCAGGACCCGCCCCCGTGCATGCTGATGACCAGCGGGCACCGGCTGCCCTTCTGGGCAAAACCGGCCAGCACCCGTTCCGGCACCAGTTCCAGCCAGTCATGGGCCATGCCTCCGTTATCGCCCAGGCAGCGGTCCCGCTTATGGATGCTGGGATGATAAGGCCCCAGCAAGCTCTCTTCGTTGTAGATTTTTCCGTGCCCGGCGTCCGGTATCCGCATATTTTTTGAAAGGGCGTCCTCCCAGAACCGGTACAGCATGGCGGGGTCCAGCCCCTCCCGCAGGGTCCGGCTCACCCGCACCTGCAGGGCAAAGTTATTGGGGTCCCGCCAGGCCCGGGTATCACCCTGGTGCAGCGGGGAGGCTCCGGTTACCCCGTCGCAGCGCATCCAGTACTGGGCGCTGTCCCCCTGGGGATTGACCTGCCAAACGAATACCTGGGAATCCTGGGCGTCCCCCGGAATCTGGGCGGCGTTCAGCTCGCCCCCAAAGGTCATGAGGGAGTGGACGTGCTCCGGATGGGCCGCCACAGCCAGCTGCGCCATATCCGCGCCCCGGCCCACGCCCACCATGCCCAGCACATCCTCGTGGCAGTTCTCCCGGTCCGGGAACAGGTACCACAGCCGGGCCGCCAGCAATACCTGGTGCAGCACGTCCACGTCGTCGGGGCCGTCCGGGCGCATTTCCACATTCCAGCCTCCCGCCCCGGGCAAGGGGAAAATGACGAACATCTTATACCGCTCGGCCATATCCGCCAAGCAGCTTTCCACCATGAGCTTCTCCAGCGCCTCTCTGTCTTCCGTATCCCCCACCACGAACAGGCCCCGCACGATGGACAAGGGCTCCAAGGAGCTGGGGCGGTACACGGCCACGCTGCGGCAGTTGCCCAGAGAATCCCTGTAGGGATTTTCCGGGTCCGGTTGAATGCCAAAGGGAATGCCCTGGGCGTCGTATTCCTGGTCGGGCAATTTATCGTGACATAGGGTATGGATTTTCAGTTCTCCAGGCAGCATCATATATTTCATTCCTTCCTCTAAAAGCGTTTGCGTCTTTATTTTAGCCGAAGTCGAAGGGCGCGGCCTCACCGATTGCCTCCACCAGCGCCCTGTCGTAGTCCGTTCGCGCCTGACTCTCCAGGTCGAAGACCATGGTGGCCTTGCGGTCCAGGCGATAGGCGGGCCAGGCGGGCACGCCCGGTCCGTTAGGATCGCCCCGGCGGGCGAAATTGCTCCAGGCCGCGGTCATCTGATCCGCCAGGTCCCCGGCGCCCGGCGCCTGGCAAATGGGCACGCGTCCCTGGGTATGGAAGGCGAAAGGCAGCTCCGCGCCGTGCCAAGCGGGCAATCCCCCGCAATAGGGGAAATCAAAGGCGAACACATAGGCGTACAGGTTTTCGCACCCCGACCGGGCGCACAGGTCCATAAAGTCCAGGTTGCAAATCCGGGTGTGGGCGTTCACCGCCAACAGGTCCGCCAGGGGTTTGTTGGGATAAGCCCCTTGAAAGAGCTGGGTCAAGCGCCGGGCGCTCGGGCCATATTTTTGTTCCAGCGCCTGGTTCAAACTGGTCTGGGTAAAGCATTCCACCCCCGGGAAGCTATAGGCGTCGTGTTCTCCCAGGGAGGAGCCCGACATGATGGGAATATCCTTAGCCCTTGTCCGCAGTCCGGTTACCAGGGGGTCTCCCCGGAAATCGGTTCCCCAATGCACTCCCCAATTGGGCTTATAGCCCCGGCTTCGCAGCAGGGCCTCCGCCCTGACCCCGGCGGCGATCAGCTTGTCCAGGGGTACGCTTTCGATGCGCCGCCCGTGGTCCTTATCGATGCCCAATTCCTCCATAATGGCCCGGGTGCGGGCCCGGCTGGTTTCAGGGTCTACCCGCAACTGCGGCGGAATGATGCCGGTCATGATGATGGCCTTATGGAACAGGCCGTCCGCCTCCGGCATTTGAATGAGGTTGGAGATCTTGGCTCCGCCGCTGGAATGGCCGAAGACGGTCACGTTGTCCGGGTCTCCGCCAAAGGCCGCCGCGTTGCGCCGCACCCAGCGCAGCCCCTCGATGATATCGGCCATCACCAGGTTGCCGCTGTGCTCGTATTGCTTCCCGTATTCCGACAGGTCCAGGCAGCCCAGTATGTTGAGCCGGTGATTGAAGGAGATCACCACCACGTCGCCATGGCGGCACAGCTCATCCCCCTCGCAGGCGGCGGAGGCGATGGAAGAGCCGTGGGTATAGCCACCGCCGTGGATCCAGACCATCACCGGCTTTCGTGCCCGGCAGTCCAGGGAAGGCGACCATACGTTGGCGTACAGGCAGTCCTCGCTTTCGGGCCAATACCGGTACACGTCCAGCAGGCCCCTTCTGGGCATTTCCCGCTGCATCAAGGGGGCCACGTATCCGAAATTAAAGGCATCCTTCACCCCTGTCCAGGGCGTCACGGGTTCCGCCCTGTGGTAGCGCCGGGCCTGGGCGAATCGGATGCCGTAAAAGGTATTGACTCCATCCTGGATAAATCCGCGCACTTTGCCCGTGTCGGTGTGCGCAATGGGGGCGTTGACCGTACAGATAAAGCCGCCTTGCATTGTCCTGCCGGCGGAGGACCCATCTCCGCCCTTTCCTCCCTCCCATAAGGCCGAGGCGGCCGGCGCCGCCTCCCGCCGGGTCGTATCGCTTCAATGCCAGATTGCATGGCCTTAGTCCCACGCCAGGCCCTGGGCCTGCTCTACCAGCGCCTGCACCGCCTCGGGCAGAATCCATTTCTGGGCGACCATGCGCCGGGCGCTGGCCTCCACTTGGGCAATATAATCGTCCTGATCTCTATACAGGCTGTCCCGCTTGTCTTTGGAAAAGAATACGATGCTGGAGTCCTCTCCAAACCGGGCGATGGGCGCTTCCAAGTAGGGATGGCGAATGCCGCCGATATGGTTTCCATCCCCGTCGGTGTTTAGCTGAATATGCGGATAGCTCCCCCGAATGGCGATTTTATCCGCCCTGGGCGGAGGCATTCCCCGGTCCACCCAATCCTTTACATTGCGGTAGGCTCCCGCCACGATGTGCCTGCTCATCTGGTTCCAATAGGGGAACCGGGGAAAAGCGGGCTGGCCCACTTTTGCGTAGTCCTCCCGGCAGGCAAAAAACAACTGGTCCGAGCGAAACGCCGCCGCCACGCCCAAGCCGGGTATCTCGTACCAGCGCATTTGCCGGCCGGGGGCGTCCCCGTCCTCGCACCGCCACAGCGCCGCCCACAGGGGATGGGGCAAATGTCCCCCCAAATCGCCGGCGGTTTCTACCTTGATCACCGGCACGTCGCTGGTCCGCCGGCAGCGGGGATCGTCCAGGGCGAAGCAGTCCTCGGAATAATTGAGCTGCCCGCCCTCTCCCGACATATACATCAAATATCCGTCCACCACGGGTGCGCCGTCCCCCAGGCGCAGATAGGGGTGCAGCGCCGCCACATGGGTATTGTAATCGTTGATGCCAAAGGCGATGAGCCGTTTTACGCCGTAGCCCTGGAAGGGGTCGCCTTCCCGGCCGCTCTTGATCAGCGCCCCGATCTGGTACATGGCCTCATACGTTAGGCCCCGCTCATACCGGGGGTCCAGGGTAAGGGGAAAGGGGGCGTTATGCCTGCGGCAATACTCCAGAAAGGGGTCCCAGCCTGGCTCGCCCCACTGACTGGGGGGCCTGGGGTTGGGATATCCCAGGCCCGCGTAGCGCTGGGGATTGATGGCCTTTAGGGCTTCCACGCAGTTTCCGTCCTTGGTATAGCCCACCCAGCCGTCGCCGGAGGCCACCAGGTGTTCCCACGTCAGGCCCCAGCCCCCGTTGGCGTGATCGATGGTAAAGGAGCCGTTGAAGCTCTCCATGGCCACCGT
>DVHZ01000056.1 GCA_018711685.1 Candidatus Excrementavichristensenella intestinipullorum
CCAGCCCACGCCCTCAGCAACGCTCCGGCGCCAGTCCTCTGGCCGGGCAAAAAAGCGGCGGGCCGCTTTCGCGGCCCGCCGAAGCGCTGCGCCCTGCCCTGCGTCAGGCGACGTAGGCGTTTTTCAGGTACAGGATGTCGGTGGGGTTCAGGTAGTAACCCTGCACGTAATCCTTCATCAGCATGCTGTTGACCTTGTAGTACAGGTTCAAAGTGGGGTATTCGTTGGAGGCCAGATTGTCGGCCTGGCGCATGATCTCCAGGGCCTTCACCGGGTCGGTTTCGCTCTTGGCCTGTTCCACCAGGGCGTCGTACTCCGGGTTGGAGTAGCGGCTGATGTTGTCCAGGTTGCCGGTGACGTTCAGGGACAGGAAGGTCATGGGGTGTACGTAGTCGCCGCTCCAGCCCATGGCGCAGATCTCGTAGTTGCCGGCCTGGACGTCGGGGTAGTACACGCTCCACTCCTGATTGACGATATTCACGGTGATGTTCAGGTTGGTCTGGAGCATTTCGGCCAGAGCCTCCACCACTTTCTTCACCGATTCGTCAGAGTAGTAGCTCAGGGTGACGGCGGGGAAGCCCTCTCCGTTGGGATAGCCGGCCTCGGCCAGGGCGGCCTGGGCGGCTTCCACGTCGGCGGTGGGGGAGAGGCCGAAGGTGGAGCGGCCCTGGGTGAAGTCCTCGCCATTGACGGAGTAGCCGGGGCTGACGGCGCTATAGGCGGGTTCGCACTCCACCTGCACCACGTCGTTGATCAGGGCGGTGCGGTCCACCGCCAGGTTGAACGCCTTGCGCACCAGCACGTTGTCGAAGGGAGCCTTCTCGCAGTTGAGGTTGTAGTACACGGTGCCGTAGGCGCCCACGGACACCACGCCGGCGCCTTCCATCCGCAGCCGGTTATAGTCGGAACCGGGGATGGTGCGGCTGCCGTCGATCTCGCCGGCCTCATAGGCCATCAGGGCGGTAGAGGGGTCGGTGATGTAGCGGAAGGTGATCTTTTGCAGCTTCACCTTGTCCGCGTCGTAGTAGTAGGGGTTGGGCACCAGCACGATGCTCTCGCCCATGTTGATCTCGCTGATCATGAAGGGGCCGTTGCACACGTAGGTATCGGCGGAAGCGGTCCAGCTATCGCCGTTGGCCTCGATGGTGGCCTGGTTCACCGGGCTGAAGGTCCACATGGTCAGCACGTTGATGAAGAAGGGGGCGGGCGTCTTCAGGGTGATTTCCAGGGTATTGTCGTCCAGGGCCTTCACGCCCACGTCCTCCGGGCTGCCGGTGCCGGCGAAGCACTCCTCGGCCCCGGCGATATAGTCGGTGACCAGGTAGGAATACTGGGCGGTGGTTTCCGGCTTCAGGATGCGCTGGATGGTGTACACGAAGTCGTTGGCGTTCAGGGTGGAGCCGTCGGACCACTTCAGGCCTTCCCGCAGGTGGAAGGTATACACCATGCCGTCATCGCTGATATCCCAGCTCTCGGCCAGGCCGCCGATCAGGTCGCCGGTGACGGTATCGTAGGTCACCAGACCCTCGAAGCAATTGGCCATGAAGGGGGAGGCGAAGGAGTTGTTGGTGACGCTGGGGTCGATGCCGTCGGGCTCATTTTGCAGGGCGAAGATGATTTCCTGCATGGCGGGATCGGAATTGGCCAACGCGGCGCTTCCCACAGAAAGCGTCAGGGCCAGCGCCAGCACCAAGCTGAGCAGCTTTTTCATGACATTTTCCTCCTTACTATATCTTTGAAACGCCCGGGGCGTCCCCTTGGAAACAGCCCGGGGTGTCTCAAGGCTAGATGTGGAAGCAGGCCACGTAGTGGCCGGGGGCGGCCTCCTGGAAGGGGGGCTCCTCCTCCCGGCAGCGCTGGGTGGCTCTGGGGCAGCGGGTGCAGAAGCGGCAGCCCTGGGGCGGGTCGATGGGGCTGGGCAGGTCGCCCTCGATGCTGCTGGCGGTCTTTTGCCGGCTCAGCCGGGGGTCGGCCACGGGCACCGCGCCCATGAGGCCCTGGGTATAGGGGTGCAGGGGGTGGGCGTATATCTCGTCGGCGGCGCACTTCTCCACCAGCCGGCCGATGTACATCACCCCCACCTGGTCGGAGACATAGCGCACCATGGACAGGTCGTGGGCGATGAACAGGTAGGTCAGCCCCTGTTTTTGCTGCAGGCTGCGCAGCAGGTTGACCACCTGGGCCTGGATGGACACGTCCAGGGCGGAGATGGGCTCGTCGCAGATCACCAAGCGGGGGTTGAGGATCAGCGCCCGGGCGATGCCCACCCGCTGGCGCTGGCCCCCGGAAAACTCGTGGGCGTAGCGCCGGGCGTGCTCCTGGGACAGCCCCACGCTGGCCAGCATTTCGTTCACCCGCTGGTCCACCTCCTTGGCGTCCCGGGCCAGGCCGTGGGCCCGCAGGGGCTCGGAGATGATGTCCCGCACCGTCATCCGGGCGTTCAGGGAGGCGTAGGGGTCCTGAAAGATCATCTGCATATCCCGGCGAAAGGGCTTGAGCTGCTTTTGGTCCAAGGCGGTAATGTCCTTGCCGCACAGTTCGATCCGCCCCGCCGTGGGCTCATAGATGCGGATGATGGTCCGGGCGCAGGTGGATTTGCCGCACCCCGATTCCCCCACCAGGCCCAGGGTCTGGCCCCGGGCGATTTCAAAGCTCACCCCGTCCACCGCGTGGACCACCCGGCTGCGGCTGCCCCGCACCGGAAAATGCTTGGTCAGGTTTTCCACCTTCAATACGATCTCAGCCATGGCGCGCCTCCCGGAACGGGTTGTCCTCCTCAGGGGCCTGGGGGTCCAGCAGCCAGCACAGGCTGCGGTGGTTCTCGTTTACGCGATACTCCTGGGGCATCTGCTGGGCGCAGATCCGCCGCGCATAGGGGCAGCGGGGCGCGAAGGGGCAGCCCTGGGGCGGGGCCAGCATATCCGGCGGCGAGCCGGGAATGGGCTTGAGCCGCTCCGCCTTGTCCTGATGGATGCCCGGCACGCTGGCCAGCAGCCCCATGGTGTAGGGGTGCCGGGGCGCGTAAAAGATTTCGTCGATGGGGGCTTCCTCCATGATCATGCCCCCGTACATCACGATCACCCGGGTACACAGCTGGGCGATCACCCCCAGGTCGTGGGTGATGAACAGGATGGAAGTGCCCATCTCCTCCTGGAGCTTTTTCATCAGCCGCAGGATTTGGTCCTGGATGGTCACGTCCAGGGCGGTGGTGGGCTCGTCGGCGATGAGCAGCTCCGGGCTGCAGGCCAGGGCCATGGCGATCATCACCCGCTGGCGCATACCGCCGGAAAACTCGTGGGGAAAACTCTTGTAGCGCTTTTCCGGTTCCGGAATGCGCACCATCTCAAACAGCTCCAGCACCTTTTGCCGCCGCTGGGCCTTGCTCATGGCCTTGTCGTGCTCCCACAGCATCTCCCCCACCTGCTCCCCCACCGGCAGCAGCGGGTTCAGGCTGGACATGGGGTCCTGGAACACGATGGAAATCCGGTTGCCCCGCACCTTGCGCAGCTGGTGGGGCGTCATCTTGCTCAAGTCCATGCCGCCGAACAGGATTTCTCCCGCCTTGATCCGGGCCGTGCCCGGCAGCAGCTTCAGGATAGACATGCTGGAAACCGATTTCCCGCTCCCCGATTCCCCCACAATGCCCAGGCACTCTCCCTTTTTCAGGCTGTAGCTGATGCCCCGCACCGCCTGCACTTCGCCGGAGCTGGTGAAAAAGGAGGTGGTCAGATTCTTGATTTCAAGGATGTTTTCCATAACCGCGCCTCACTTCTTCAGTTTGGGGTCCAGGGCGTCCCGCAGCCCGTCCCCCACGAAATTAAAGGCGAACATGATCAGGCAGATCACCACCGCCGGCATCAGCAGTTGATAGGGCGCCGTGCGCAGGGACTCCACCGCGTCGGTACACATGGTGCCCAGGGAAGCCATGGGCGGCGCGATGCCGATGCCGATAAAGCTCATAAAGGATTCCATGAAGATGGCGCTGGGAATCAGCATGGTCACCGTCACCAGCACCGAGCCCATGGCGTTGGGGATCAGGTGCTCCCGGATGATCATCCCGGTGGAGGAGCCGATGGTGCGGGCCGCCAGCACGAATTCCTGCTGCTTCAGCGACAGCACCTGCCCCCGCACCACCCGGGCCATATCCACCCAATACACGCTGGACAGCGCCAGGATGATGGACGCCATGCCGTTGTCCAGGCACACCTTGATGAGGATCACGTACAGCGTCAGGGGAATGGTGGAGATGATGTCCACAATGCGCATCATCACCGCGTCCGCCCGCCCCCCGATGTACCCCGACAGGCTGCCGTACAAAATGCCGATCACCATGTTCACCAGCGCCGCGATGAAGGCCACCATCAGGGAAATGCGGGTGCCGTACATCAGCCGGGTCAGGATATCCCGGCCCAGATGGTCGGTGCCCAGCAGATAGGTGCGGTTCCACAGCCTGGCGTCCGCCTGAATCTGCTCCCCATACTGGGACAGCTTCACCGCGTAGGGCTTCACCGTGAAATCCAGGTACACCAGCTGCCCCTCGTCGCCGTAGGAAAAGGCGTACCACCGCTCGTCAAAGTTCTCCTCCACCTTTTCCAGCTGCCGCACCAGGTGCCCGCTCCCGTCCACCTGAATCAGCTTCTGGGCCGCGTTCAGGTAGAAATACACCCCGTCCCCCGCCGGGTATACGTTCAGAATGGGGGATATGTTGGCCATACTCAGGTCCTGCTGGGAATAGCTGTAGGGCGACAATACCGGCCCCACCAGGGCGAAGATCAGCAGCAGCGCGATGATGATCAATCCGCCCAGGGCCGTGGGCTTGCGCCGGAACCGGAACCATACGTCCTGGGCGAAGGAACGGCTCTTGGCCCATACCTTTTCCCGGTCGCTGTCCTGATAGGTGATTCGTTCCCATTGGCTCTGCACGGTCCTTCACCTCCTTTAGTCGTACTTGATCCGGGGATCGATCAGGCAGTAAAAGATATCCACCACGAACACCATCACGATGAGAAACGCGGCGTAGAACACCGTCATGCCCATGATGGTGGTGTAGTCCCGCTGGGTGACCGAGTTGACGAAATAGCTGCCCATCCCCGGTATGGCGAAGATCTTCTCGATGACGAAGGAGCCGGTGAGCAGGTTGGCGATGGTGGGGCCCAGCACGGTGATCACCGGAATCAGGGCGTTGCGCAGGGCGTGCTTGAGCACCACCCGCACTTCGCTGATCCCCTTGGCCCGGGCGGTGCGGATGTAATCCTGCCCCATCACCTCCAGCAGGCTGGAGCGCATCAGCCGCGCCAGAAAACTGATGGAGTAGCCCCCCAGGGCGATCACCGGCAAAATGTAGCCCTGCCACTTGTCCACCCCGTAGGTGGGACACCAGGCCAGCACGTAGGAGAAAAAATAGATGAGGGTTGGCGCGATGATGAAGCTGGGTATGGTCACCCCCAGGGTGGCCAGGGCCATGGTCACCATGTCCTGCCACTTCCCGTTGCGCAGCGCCGCCACGATCCCCATGGGCAGCGCCGTCAGCAGCACGAAGACCAGCGTGATCAGACCCAGCGTGGCGGAAAAGGGAAAGCCGTTTTCGATAAAGTCGTTTACCGTCTTGCCCGTAAACTTAAAGCTGGGCCCCAGCTCAAAGGTGAGCAGTCCCTTCACGTAGTCCACGAACTGCTTCCACAGCGGATCGTCCAGGTGATATTTGGCCTCCAGCGCCTTCAGCACCGCCGGCGCCACCTGCTTTTCCGTGGTGAAAGGGCCGCCCGGCACCGAATGCATCAGGATGAAGGTCAGCAGCACGATCATAAATAGGGTGATCAGCATCATGCCGATCCGCTTCAGGATGTATTTGGTCATAGCCCCTCCCCGCCCCTTTTCGCCGCTGAATATGTATAAGGCTTATTATAGCACCATCGTTTTTTGCAAGCAACCGATTCATCAAGAATTAGCATGACTTTGCCGCAAATCCGCCCAATTTTCCCCCCGTGCCCCCCGCACCCTGCATATTTCTGCCTCCAATTATGCACTCGTTTCTCCCGCCGGGCCGCCGTAGGCCTGGCTCCGCCAGGCCCACG
>DVHZ01000057.1 GCA_018711685.1 Candidatus Excrementavichristensenella intestinipullorum
CCCCGGCCCCCCGCACCCCCTCCCCGCCATGGGGGGGCGAAGCCCCCCCATGGCCTAGCCCCGCAGCTATTCCTATGCCGGGGCAGGGGCTGTCAATAGCGGTCGAACATGGCCTGGATCTGGCCGGGGTCCTTGGTGCGGGTGAGGGCCAGCATCAATAGCACCCGAGCCTTTTCCGGGGACAGGGTGCCGGCGGCCACGGTGCCCATCTCGTCGTCGGGCATACCGGCGCCCCGGTACACCGAGCCGTCGGGCACCCGGGTAGCCCGCACGATGGGCAGCCCCTTGGCCGCCCAATAGCGCATCCTTTCTTCCCAGCTCCGGCTCACCTGGCCGTCCCCCGCCCCCTCGATCACCAGGGCCTGATGGGTACCGGCCAGGTAATCCACGATTTCGCTGCGGGCATCCACGTGAAAGGAGGCCACCGCCACGTCGGGCAAGCGCTCCATGCCCCGCACGTCGAACTCGGTGTCCAGGGTGTGCTTTTTCAGGGAGCGGTGGTAGAACACCGGGCTCAGGTCCCGCATGATGCCCAATGTGCCCATGTCGCCCCCGGTGATGGCGTGGGTGCGGAAGGAATTGCCCTTGCGCACGTCCCGGGCGGAATAGATGCCCTCGTTGAAGGCCACCAGCACCCCGTGGCCCCGGGCCTGGTCGCTGGCCGCCAGGGCGATGGACTGCAGCAGGTTCAGCGGCCCGTCGGCGCTGGTGGCCGTGGCCGGGCGCATGGCCCCGGTGAGCACCACGGGGGCGGGGCATTTCACCGTCAGGTGGAAAAAGTAGGCCGATTCCTCCAATGTATCGGTGCCGTGGGTGATGACGAAGCCGTCGTAGCGCCCGCTCTCCCACAGGGCTTGAATGCGGTTCACGATGGCCAGCCAATGGGCCTGGGTGATGTCGTCGGAGTTTAGGCTGGCGAACTGCTCGCCGGTGACGTCGGCCACCTGTTCCACCGTGGGCAAGCCCTCCACCAGCCGGCCGATGGACAGCACCCCCGGCTGGTAGCCGCCGGTGAATCCCGCCTCCCCTACCCCGGCAATGGTGCCGCCGGTGGCGATGATGTGTACCCGCTTGCCCCGGTTTGCTTGCATCATGCGTTATCTCCTCCTTCGGTCGGACAAACGCCAGCCGGTCCTATAGGTCTTCCGGCCCGCCCGCCCCTTGCAGCAGGCCCTGGAAAAAGGCTGCGGCCTCCCGGCACTCCTCCTGGGTGGGATGTCCCTTGGCGATGCCGCCGATCCATTTGAAGGGCCCGAAGGTATCATAGCCCAGGCAGCCGTATGCGCCCACTATGCGCCCGCCCTTTTCCCGGACCGCCTTTTCCATGGCGGCGGTATAGGCGGCGCCCTTGGCTCCGCAGGTGTACAGGAAAAATACCTTTTTCCCCTGGGGCAGGCGTTCCCGGGCCCACCGCAGAACCGATGGATGAAATTTTTGGTAATAGATGCCCGAGGCGAATCCGATCAGGTCATAGCCGCTCAAGTCGGCGCAGGCATCGTTCTGCGCGTCGATCAGGTCCACCGGGCCCGCCTTGGCGATGGCGTCCAGCACCTTTTGGGTATTGCCGTGATGCTGGGAATAATATACGATAGCCGTCCTCATCGCTTCTCCTCCCGAAGCCCCTCGCATGCCGGGCGGGCTTCCCGCGTTTCGCCGTCCGATTGCGCCGGAGGGGCGTCCGCGCCTGGGCAGTCTTCCCCCTCGCCCTTCGATTGGGTTAGATAGGCGCTCACCCGGCGGGCGATGGGCAGGTCGGCGGGGGTAAAGTCCAGGGCGCTTAACGCCTCAGGCCCCGCCCAGGCCAGTTTGTCGTGAACCCGCAGTTCCGGCCCTCCCTCCTGCCAATTAAACAGGTACGCCCGCAGCAAAATCCGGCCCTGGCCGTAGTCGTAGGGGCTGTCCGCCAGATGGATTCCCGTCCGGCCCCGCATCCCCAGTTCCTCCCACAGCTCCCGCTCCAGGCAGGCTCCTTCGTCCTCCCCCGGCTCCAGCTTGCCGCCGGGAAACTCCCACTTGCCCTGATGGGCCTGGCCCGGCGCCCGCCGGGCCACCAGCACCTTGCCCTGGCGGCATACCGCCGCCGCCGTCACGATTTTGACCATATCGTGCCTCCCCAGTGCGCCCCTCGCGCCGCCCAATATTCCTGGCAGAATTGTATCACCTGGAAGGAATTGGCGCAAGGCGCGGCGAATGAATAATAAAAATTATGATTCCGTCAGGTCTTCCCTATGCGCTTTGAGCGGCTTCATCCGACAGACCGGCCGCCATGCTAAGTCCCGTCCTCCGGGGCCGCCCCCGCCAAGGCGGTCTCTCTGCCTGTACAGAAGGAGCGATTCATGAAAAAGACCTTTACCACCACCATGCCCGATCGGGTGGGCGCTTTTCTGCGGGCCAGCCAGGCCATCGGCGAACTGGGGGCCAACATCACCCGGGTAAGCTACAACAAGGCGGTGGATACCCACATGCTGTTCATCGAGGTAGAGGCGGAACCGGAGGCCTTGGAGCAGGTCACCCGTCGCCTGGAGAGGTTGGGCTACCTGCACAGCCAAACCGGGACGGGCAGCGTAATTTTGCTGGAATTCAAGCTGAAGGACCAACCGGGGGCGTTGACCCCCGTGCTGGAGATGATCAGCCGCTTTCACTTCAACATCTCCTACATCAGTTCCCAGGAAAACGGCACCCCCCACCAGTATTTTAAAATGGGCTTGTTCGTAGAGGACGTGGCGGCAGTGGCCCGATTTATGGAGCAGGTGTCCCAACTGTGCCCGGTTCGGGTGATCCACTACCACAGCAGCGGCAGGGCCCTGGACAACACGGTGTTCTATATCACCTACGCCGGTCAGATAGGGGAAAAGATGGGCCTGAGCCAGGGGGACCGGGCCCGGCTCATCGTGCTGTCCAACCAGGTGATGCAGCTGCTGGACGAGCGGGACAATCCCCCCTATAAGACCTTCGAGTACATCGGCAAATTCGCCGACAACCTGGCCGCCTTTCGAGGCGACTATTTCGCCCCCCGCCTCACCCGCCTACAGGCGCAGGACGTAGATATCCTGCTGCTAGAGCCGCCCTGCGGCAGCAATACCTGGGTGCTGCGCTGCCAGGGGGCGCTGCTGGCCTTCGACGGAGGCTTTTGTCTGTATCGGGATGAGGCCGCCCAGGCGCTGCGCCGCCTTTGCCCCGATTTCGACCAGGCTCCTCGAGCCATGGCCCTCACCCACGGCGACGTGGACCACTGCGGCCTGATCCCCCTGTTCGGCCAGGTGTTCGTCAGCCCTGGATGCTATGAGAACTTCCGCCTGGAAAACGCCGGGGAGCGCAACTTCCGGGAGCGCAACCGCCTCCACGCCCCCTACGTGGGCATCAGCAAACTGCTGTCGGCCTATCAAGCGCCGGATATGGGGCGCTTGCGCCCCGTGGGCCAGGGCGCACCGCGGCCCGGCCGGGGCGAATTGACGCTTCAAGGGGAGTGGAGCTATCACGGCCTGCGCTTTGAGGTATACGAGGGCGGCGGCGGCCATATCGGCGGAGAGACGGTATGGGTGGAACGGCAGCGTCGTTTGGCCCTCACCGGGGACCTGCTGGTGAATCTGAAGGGCTTCACCCCCGAGCAGCAGGCCTTCAACCGCCTGGCCCCCTATCTCATGACCTCGGTGGACGCCGACCCTCCGGCGGCGCGGCGGCAGCGCCAGGGGCTGGCCCAAATCCTGGGCTCTGGATCGTGGCTGATCCTGGGCGGACACGGCGCGGCTATGACCCAGCAGATTCCTTAAAAGACGCTGGCAATATTTTCCTAAAACGCGGTAAAAGCGGTAAGGGCCCCATATTCCTGGGCCCTTGCCCTTTTTTGTGGCAAAATCAGGCTGCCATGGCAAACATTTCCATGGCGCAAAGGGCAACAAGTGTGGCGCGACCATGGTCAAACTGACAGATTCCAACAAAGGAGGAAGAACCATGAAACAAAAGGCTCTGACCCTGGTCCTCATCCTGACCCTGGCCCTGGGGGCCCTGACACCCGCAGCCACAGCGGCTTCCACTCAAGCCTTCGTGGACCTGCCCTCGGGCTACACCGCCCTCAACGTGCGCTCCGGCCCGGGCACCAATTACTCGGTATCCGGCTGGGTGGTAGACGGGGACGCCATCTGTATCCTGAGTACCGGAAGCCAGTGGACCCGCATCCAGGTGGTCCGCAGCGGACGGGTGGGATACATCAAGAACATCTACATCGACACCCAATCCTCCCCCCAGCCCCCTGCCAGCGGAACCGCCACGGCAGGCTGCGTCAGCGGCGGCGGCGTGAACCTGCGCAAGGGGCCGGGCACCGGCTACGCCAAGGTGGCCACCCTGTCCAGGGGCACGCCCCTGAAGCTGTGGTCCAGCTCCGGCAACTGGTATTACGCCTCTACCCTGGGCGGTACCAAGGGCTGGATTTCCAAGACGTACGTATCCCTGGGCTATACCGCCTATACCACCGCTCGGGTCAACCTGCGGGAGAGCCCCAACGGCGCTCTGATCCGCACCCTGCCCACCGGCGCAAAAGTGACCGTCCAGTCCATCACCGGCAGCTGGAGCCGGGTAAAAGCGGGCTCCTCCCTGGGCTACGTGTACAATCAGTACATCCGCTAGTCTCAACCTCCCGATGAAACCCATCCATCCCTAACGCGCCCGCCGGTTCCCTTCCGCCAGCGAAGGGCACCGGCGGGAGAAGGCCAGGCCCGCCGCCTGGCCTTCTCCCGCCGGGGGCAAACCCTTACTGGCCGCCCAACCCCAATTCGCCGTTGTGGCAGGCTTGGGCGGCAGGCTGGATTCTATGGCCTGATATCCCCCAGGCGGCGTTCCGGGGCTGCGCTCCCGGAACGCAAAACGCCGCCGCCCGGCTGGGCGGCGGCATTTTGGCGCTTGAATCGGTTACAGTTTTTCCCATTTGGTGAGGGAGGTGGCCAGGGCTTTGCGCACGCTGGTCCATTTCTTGACGTTGCTCACCTTGGTGATGACGCCTTGGTTCTTAATGCTGGTAGAGGTGGCTACCGGCCACTTGGCGTTGTAGCTGTCCAATTCGCTCTCGTAGAGCACCTTGATGGTCTGCACCCCGTTGACGAAGAACTGCTTGCGGCTCTTCCAGCGGCGCTGGAACTTGAGCTCGCTCACCAGGCTATCGCCGCTGCGCTGGAAGGTGTAGAACAAAAACTGGTTCCACTTGTCCGTGTCCTTGGTTTGCAGCTTCAACACCCAGCAGTGCTCGCTGGTCCCCTTCTTATTCCGTCGGACCAGGGAGAGGGACTTGGGAGAAGTGCCCAGGGAATCGAAATCCACGTCGTAGTCATAGACGTCGCCGCTGTCGTAGTAGGCGAAGCGCGCATAGTGCTCGCCATCCTCTTTTACGACGTAGAACAGCTCCGGGTAGGTGTCCCGGTTTACATCCGCCAGGCCTACGAAGGCGATTCGGGTATCCTCGGCCACCAATTCCTGCAAAAAGTTGGTGTAAGCGGTGATGCGGTTGCCCAGGGGGGTCATCTTGGCTACCGCCGTCTCTTCCGCGGCCAATGTGCCAGGGCACAGCCCCAGCGTCAGCGCGATCAACAGCAGGATGGTCAGTGCCCTTTTCATGGTGCTTCCCTCCAAATTTTGGTTTTTCTCCGCTTACATTATAGGAGATTGACAGGGCAGCGTCAATATATTGTTGAAAATATCATCACTTATTCATATTTAAGCCCGCAGTTTTGCGTCAAACTGCTGCTGCGCCGCCCGGAGCACCTTGTCCATGGCCTTGCCGATCTCCGCCTCGGTGAGGGTGCGGTCGGCGGCGCGGAAGGTGAGGGCGAAGGCGGCGCTCTTGCGCCCCGGGCCCAGCTGAGCGCCCCGGTAGATGTCGAACAGGCTGACGGACTCCAGTTCTTTGCCTGCGGCCTGGCGGATGGCCTCCATCAGGGGCCCCACGCACACTTGCTCGTCCATCACCAGGGCCAGGTCCCGGCTCACCGCGGGGAACTTGGGCAGGGCGGCCACCGGGGGCACCGGCTTTTTGTGCTGCATCAGGGCGGCCATGGACAGCTCGGCCAGGTACACCCGCTTGCCCTCAATGCCGAAGGCCTGGGCAACGTCGGGATGGACCTCGCCCAGCTGGCCCAGCACCTCCCCCGCCTCCTGGAGCAGGGCCTTGCGGCCGGGGTGGTAATAGCCGTCGCCGCCGGGAACCGCCTGGGGCTGAATGCCCAGTGTGGCCAGCAGGCACACGCAGGCGTCCTTGAGCTGATAGAAATCCGCCTGATCGCCGTACAGGCCCAGGCACAAGGTGCGCTCCTCCAGGGGCAGCCGGCCCTCCTGGGTGGGGAAGAAGGCCGGGCCCATCTCAAAGAGGGCGGCCTGGGGATTGCCCCGGCTGATGTTCAGGGACAGGCTGTTGAGCATGGAGGGAACCAGGCTGGTGCGCATCACCGAGGTATCCTCCCCCAGGGGATTGCGCAGGCGCACCGGATTCAGCCGCCGGTCCTGGGCGTCCAGGCCCAGCTTTTCCAGCCACTTGGGGCTGATGAAGGAAAAGTTCATGGCCTCAAACCAGCCCATGGCCACCAGGCCCCTCTTGACCCGGTCACTGAGCAGCTGGTTTTCCGAGCGCATCCCCGCCATGGTCACCCCGTTCATCAGGGTGGAGGGGATGTGCTCATAGCCGTACAGCCGCAGGATTTCCTCGGCCAAATCGGCCTCCATCTCGATATCGCCCCGCCAGGCCGGAACCTGGCTGGTCAAAGCATCCCCCTGACAGCTGGTTTCGATCTGAAGGCGGTTGAGCAGCCGGGCCATCTCCTCCGGGGTCAGCTGGGTGGAGATCAGGCTGTTGATGCGCTGCGCACTGGCGCACACCTGCCGGGGGGGCTGGGGATTGGGGTAATGGTCGAAGGCGCCGGGCACCACCTGGCCGCAGCCCAGCTGATTCACCAGCATACAGGCTCGTTCCAATGCCTGCATGGTGTCCTCCACGCACACCCCCCGCTCGAACCGTCCGGAGGCCTCGGTGCGGATGCCCAAAGCCCGGGAGGTGAGGCGGTTGTTGGTGCGGTCGAACACGGCGCACTCGAAGAGCACCGCCCGGGTATCGTTTAAGATTTCCGATTCCTCGCCGCCCATGATGCCGGCCAGGCCGGTGGCGTTATGGGCGTCGGCGATGACCAGCATGTCCTGGGTCAGGTCGTGGTCCTTGCCGTCCAGGGTCTTGAGCTTTTCCTCGGGCCGGGCCCGGCGCACCACGATGGTGTGGTCCCGCACCTTGTCCAGGTCGAAGGCGTGCATGGGGTGGCCGGTCTCTAGCATCACGTAATTGGTGATGTCCACGATGTTGTTGATGGGGCGCACCCCCGCCGCGTGGAGCCGGGCCCGCATCCAGCTGGGGGACGGCGCGATGCGCACGTTCTCGATCACCCGGGCGCAGTACCGGGGGCACAGCTGGTCATCCATCACCCGCACCTGGGCGTAGTCCTCAAAGCGGCCCTGGCCCTGCTCCTCCACCTGCACCGGGGGGATGCGGCAGGGCTGGTCCAGCACCGCAGCACTCTCCCGGGCCAGGCCCCACATGCTCAGGCAGTCGGGGCGGTTGGCCAGGATTTCAAAATCCACCGCCTGGTCGTCCAGGCCGAAAATTTCCTTCACGTCGGTGCCCGGGGCATACTCCTCCTGGAACACCAAAATACCCGCCTCTCCCACATGGGGATACAGGCCCTGGGGGATGTCCAGCTCGGGCCCGGAGCAGATCATGCCCTGGGACTCCACGCCCCGCAGCTTGCCCTTTTTGATCTTCACCCCGCCGGGCAAACGCGCCCCCTCCAGGGCTACGGGCACCAGCTGCCCCGCCGCCACGTTGGGCGCGCCGCACACGATTTGAAGCGCTTCGCCCCGGCCCACGTCCACCGTGCACACGTGGAGGTGGTCGGAATTGGGATGGTCCTGGCAGGTGAGCACCCGGCCGGCCACCACGCCCTCAAAGCCGTCCCCCACTTCATCCACGCTCTCCACCCCTGTGCCGCTCATCACCATGCGGCGGGCGTACTCCTGGGCGGTCATATCGATTTCCACGTAATCCTTCAGCCATTTTACCGGCGCTTTCATATCCCATCTTCCTCCTTATCGGAACTGCCTGAGGAATCTCAAGTCGTTTTCATACAGATAGCGCATGTCGGGCACATTGTAGCGCAGGATGGCCAGCCGCTCGATGCCCATGCCGAAGGCGAAGCCGGTATAGCGCTTGGAGTCGATGCCGCACATGTCCAGCACCTTGGGGTTCACCATGCCCGAACCCAGCACTTCGATCCAGCCGGTGCCCTTGCACATCTTGCAGCCCTTGCCGTGGCAGTTGGCGCATGTCAGGTCCACCTCGGCGGAGGGCTCAGTGAAGGGGAAGAAGGAGGGGCGGAACCGGGTCACCACGCCTTCCCCGTATAACCTCTGGGCAAAGGTGTCCAGGGTACCCTTCAAATCGCCGATGGAGATGTGCTCGTCGATGACCAGCCCCTCGATCTGATGGAACACAGGGGAATGGGTGGCGTCCACCTCGTCGGCCCGGTACACCCGGCCGGGGCACACGATGCGGATGGGGGGCTTGCGGGTGGTCATGATGCGGGCCTGCACCGGGGAGGTGTGGGTGCGCAGCACGATGTTATCGTCGATGTAGAAGGTGTCCTGGGCGTCCCGGGCGGGATGGTTCTTGGGCAGGTTGAGCAGTTCGAAGTTGTAGTGGTCGTACTCCACCTCCGGCCCTTCCACCACCTCAAAGCCCATGCCGGTGAAGATCTCCAGCAGGTCCTCCAGCACGATGTTCATGGGGTGCAGCGACCCCAGAGCCCGCTCCCGTCCCGGCAGGGTGACGTCGATGGCCTCCCGGGCCAGCCGGGCCTCCTTTTCCGCCTGCTGCAGCCGCTGCCCGCAGGATTCTATGGCCTCCTCCAGCTTGCGCCGGGCTTCGTTGACCAACTGCCCCATGGCGGGCCGCTCCTGCGGGGATAGCTGGCCCATGCCCCGCAAAATGGCGGTCAGTTCGCCCTTCTTGCCCATGATCCGCACCCGCAGCTGCTCCAGGGCGGCGCTGTCCCCCACCCCTTTGAGCTGCTCCAGCGCTTGCTCCACGATCTTCGCCAGTTGTTCGCGCATGTCCTTTCCCTCCTACTTTGCTCCGTAAAAAACAGCCCGCCCCACGTTGGGGCGAGCTGCGCTCGCGGTACCACCCAAGATTGCTCGTGGCCCCATAGGGCCGAAAGCCTCTCGTCCCGATAACGGGGACGGCTCCGTCCCGGCCTACCAGATGCCCTTCAGCCGGAAAGCTCGGGAGCGAACTTCGCCTGCCGGCCTGCCCCGTGCGCTTTCAGCCCATGGCGCACGTCTCTGTCGGGCCGCCCTGACCGGTTACTCCTCTCCGTCAACGCCTGTTTTGTCATTATAGCACGCCCCCGGACGCCAGGCAAGTTAATTGTCGCCGTTGCCCTTGACGGGACCGCCTATCCGCAGCCGCCGGCATTTGCCCTGACCCCGGCGCGGGGACTAGGACCGGCCCTCCCCATCGGACTGGTCCTCCCGAGGGGATTCCGCTTCCGGCCAGGTGATCTCTACCGCCACATCCCCGCCGGAGTTTTCATCCTGGTCCGCGGGGGCGGGAGCGGGCTTGGGCTGCGGCGCGTCCTCAGGCAAACGTGCGCCGCAATTGGCGCAGAACCTGGCGCTACTGGGCTGCACCTGGCCGCACTCCTGGCAGCGCCGCTGATGGCGCAGCGTATCGATCAGCCGGTTCAGCCGGTCCACTTCGCCCTGAAGCTGGGTTACTTGACCGCACAGAGCGTCCGCCTGCTGGTGAACGTCCCCGTCCCGGGTGGCAAAATAGGCCTTGCCGATCTGGCTGTAAAGCTCCTCAATCTGCTGATATATGCCCTGTTTACGGCCGTTCAGCCGGCCCACCTCGGCGGCCTCCCCAGTCCGTTTGCCCACGGCTTGGGCAATATCGGACACTTGCTTGCCGAAATCCTTAAAAAATGCCATATGATTCACCCCTCTGCTCAAAGCTATGCGGGCCCGCGGCTGCCCATGACGGGCAATAGAGCCCCTTTTATTTTGCGCGATCAGGCGAAAAAACGCAAGGGCTACGGCGCAATTGTACCACAATATTCTCGCCCTTGTCATAGGTGGGACAAATTTAGGCCATTTTCCCCCCCTTATCGCCCAATGGGGCCGTTGCTCCCGGCGAATTTTGGCGGTATAATGGGGACAGACGCGGGGAAAGGAGCGATGCGGCCATGGAGCCAACCGCCGGACAGATTCTCGCCCACCGCCTTCGGGCCCATCACCTGGACAGGCCCCTGGCCGCCCATGAGGGGGAGCGGGCCGCCGGGGCCTGCGGCCTGCAGAACACGCCGCCGGGGGCCTGGGAGACCGCCCTATTCAACCGCCTGGCGGGGTGTACCCTGGCGGGGCTGCGCCAGGCCCTGTATGAGGACAAGGTCCTGGTGGCGGCCTGGAGCTTTCGGGGTGCACCGGTGGTCTTCCCCACCCGGGAGAGCCGGGTTTTTCTGGAGCCCCTTGCCGCCCTGCCCGGGGAGGAGCCCTGGATCTACACCCAGGGCATCGGCCTAGCCCTGGACTTCTTGGGCCTCACCTTCGAGCAGCTGCTGCCCTGGGTGAAAGAGGCTGCACGCATCCTGGGGACTCGAACGGTGCAGGGCAAGGACGCCCTGGACCAGGCGCTGGCCGGCGCGGTAGAGCCCCATTTGCCCCCGGACAAGCTGCCCCTATGGCGCGCCCCCACCATGTACGGTGCGCCGGACCGGCAGACGGTGGGAGGCGCGGCGGTATCCTTCCTGCTGCGTCCCTGCTCCTTTGCGGGGCTGGTGGTGTTTGGGGAACGAGCGGGCGCTAGCCCTACCTTCACAGCTTTTGAAAGCTGGATCGGACATCCGCCCGTCCCCATGGAGCAGCCCGGCCGGGCGCTGGTGCGCAAATTTCTGCACTGCTACGGCCCCACAAACGTCCAGGCCCTGGCCAGCTGGCTGGGCGCTTCGCCCGCCCAGGCCCAGCGGCTATGGCGGGAGGCCCAGGGGGATATGGCAGCGGTAAACGTGGGGAAAAGAACCCTGTACGCCCTCTCTCAAGACCTGGACAGCCTCTTCTCGCCGCCGCCCCAACAGGAACGGCTGCTGCTGCTGGGCCCCCACGACCCCTATCTGGACCTGCGGGAGCCCTGGGACCGGGCGCTTCTATTGGAGGATCAAGGGCAGCAGCGGCAGCTATGGCGCATGGTGGGCAATCCGGGGGCGGTGACGGTGGGCGGCCGGATAGTGGGCATATGGCGCAGCAAAGCCCGTCCCAAAGCCACCGATATAGAAGTCATCCTGTTTCAGCCTCTCGCGCCTCAACAGCGCCAGGCCCTGGAAGAACAGGCTCAGGCCTATGGGCGATTCCGCCAATCCGCCTTGGGCCGTCTTCAGATTCAAGGCCCTTGAGCCGGCGAAAAAAGCGCCCCCGAGTTCCACTCGAAGGCGGCTTTTCCGTTCAGAGGGCCCTGCCGGCTCGTTGAGGGCGCTCAGGGCCGGTACTACGGTCCAATCTCCGGGATACACAGGCGCTGAACGCTTTTTTTGGAGCCTAGGCAGGGCTATTCTCCCACCGCTTGGGCGTTGGCGGCTTGGGCTTCCCCGGTTGCCGGTTCGGCCTGGGCCGGTTCGCCCGCCTGGGCGACAGCATCTTGGTCCTGACGGTCAAAGTAATCCGCAATGCCCTCCACCATGCCCTGCACCAGCTTGTCCTGATAGGCGTCGCTGATCAGCAGCGCTTCCTCCTGCGGATTGGTGAGAAAGCCCATTTCCACCAGCACGCTGGGCACCTGGGACCAGTTGAGCCCGGAGTAATCGTCGCTGTGGGCCACGCCCCGGTCCTGGGCCCCGGTAGCCGCCAGCATGGCGGTCAACAGGCAATGGGCCGCCTGGTCGCTCTCCTGGGCCTTTTCCCCGGTCTTGCGCACGTACATGACCATGCCGTGGGCCGAGGCCGTGTCCACGCCGTTGCAGTGGAGCCGCAGCACCAAATCCGCCCCGGCCTGGTTCATCATCTGCGCCCGCTCCACGTTGGAGATATCCACGTCGGCGCTCTCCCGGGCCATGACCACGCTGGCGCCTTCCCTGAGTAGCGCCTGCTTCAGCTTCAGGGCCACCTGAAGGTTGACCACGTGCTCGGGTGTCTTGCTCACCGCGCCCTGGGTGCCGCTGGATACCTTGGCCTTGGTGGCGGAGCTGCCGGGGGATACCGGTTCCTTTTCATAGTTGGCCTGGGCCTGGTGCCCGGCGTCTATGCCGATGATGAGCCCGTCCAGCCGTCCCAGCCGGTCGCCGCCGTCGCCCACCAGCCCAGTGGTAAAGCTCACCCGCTCCTGGGCCAGGGCAGGCGCCCAGAGCAGCGCCGCCGTCAGCGCCAGTGCCAGCAGCCCTTTCCACCGGAAAAACCGCCTTGATTCGTTCATGGACATCCAACCCTCCTCTCCCAGATATAGACGGACCGAACCCGCTTTGGTTCCATCCGCCGCAGCCCGCCGGCGAAGGGCCCGGCGCCCTGGGGTCAGGCGCCCGGCCCGGTCAACAGCCCCAGCGCCTTGAGCACCTGGGCGATGCGGACCATGTCCAGCAGTTCCAGGGAGCCGTGGGGCGCGTTGAGCATCAGCTCCGCCGCCTCCCGGTAGGCGCCCAGCAGTTCCATCATCCGCCCCAGGTCCTGCTGGCCGCTTTGCCCCTGGGCCAGCATAAAGGCCACCTCGTCGGTCACGTCCATGGCCAGCATGATGAGCAGCCGGGCGGCGCTGTCCGGATGGGCGATGTAAAACAGCTCCCCCTCCATGCCGTCCAGCAGGATTTGCCGTAGGACCGGCTCGAACACCTCCAGGGTAATCCGGCGGGTGCGCTGGCGCAGCTGGTCCATCTGGCCGCCGTAGGCGGCGCGCAGCATCAGGGACATGGACTTGATGGACTCTTCCCCGAAAAACCCCCCTTCCCGGAACAGGGCGTTGAGCCGGGCGACGGGGTCGGCTCCCGCCGCCTCCGCCGCCTGAATGCCCCGGGCGCAGGCGCTCTCCGCCCGCTGCTGGCAGATTTCCTCCAACAGCTGCTGCTTGGATTCAAAGTAATGGTAGAACCCGCCCTTGGACATGCCCATCTGGTCCAGGATGTCCTGTACCGATGTGTTCTCGTATCCCCTGTCCAAAAAGAGCTGCTGCGCCGTTTCCAGCACGGCCTTCCTGCGCAAATCGCCCTTCTTCATCGCCCGCACCCTTTCGGTCGGTTTTGAAAAACAGACTCCGGCCCCGGTCTGTTTTTAAAAATATGTACACCGGTCTGTTTTGTATGTTCATTATATGCTTTTCTCGCCGCCCTGTCAAGGCATAGCTCCCCTGCTGGAAAAAAATCCCATCGGCGGGCGCAGCCGGGGCGGAAAAGAAAAAGGGCGTTCGCCCCAACCGGGGGAACGCCGCAAGGGCCAGGGGAAACCCGCGCCGGACCAGCCGGGAGGGCTACAGTCCGCGCAAGGCGTCCTCGTAGCACACCTGTTGACCAGGGCGCACCAGGGCCAGGGCGCGGGTACCCGCCGGCATCGGCCGCTGAGCGAAATCCAGAGCGGCTTGGGGCTTATCCCAAAAGTGCATGGGGAACAGCAGCCTGGGCCGCACCCGTTGGGCAAACTCCATGGCGCCCTGGGCATAATCTTCCTTCATTCTCGGGTCAACGGGGAAAAAGGCCACATCCACCGGTAGGCCCTCCATCTGGGCCAGAATGGCGTAAAACTCAGCCTCCGCCCGGCGCGTCCACGCCTCGTCCCCGTCGCCCCGCCAGTGCCACAGGTTGAAATCCCCGGCGTGGAACACTTTCAGACCCCCGGATTCCACCCAAAAGCTAACCCCCTGGTCGGTGGAGCCGAAGGCGCGGATGATGGCGCTGTCCACCACCCGGCTGTCCCCGGGCTCGAACCGTTCCACTCCGGCTCCGGGCACGTCCTCCCCCACGCACAGGCGGCACAGGCCCTGGTCGAACCAGCCCCGCACCGAGGGGTGGTTGTGGTCGGCGTGGGCGTGGCTCACAAAGGCGATGGCCCGGTCAGCCTGCCTAGGCTCGGGCAAACCCTTGCCCAGATAATCGAAGATCAACAAATGGCTGCCCGTGCGCACCGCGAAACCGCTGTGGCCCAGGTAGGTGATAACCGCCATGTCCAACACCTCCCCATTCATTATACCCTTCTCCCCGGCGGGATGCAACCGGGAGAAGCCCGCGCCCGTCCAAGAGAAAAGCAAAGGAGGGATGGATCATGAAACGAAAGCTAACCGCGCTGATACTCAGCGCTTTGCTGGCCTGCTGCCCCCTGGCCCTCTGCGCAGATGCCCAGACCACGGGGGAGGCATTGGGCTTTTCCCTGCTTGAACAGCTGTACCTTCAGGGGGAAAACCCCTTGATCTCCCCGTGGGGCCTGGCCCAGGCCCTGAGCATGGCCGCCGAGGGGGCGGATGGAGAAACCCGTCAGGAGCTTTTGTCCCTGCTGCAGACCCAGGCCCCCGCGCCCCTGAACGTGAGCGCCCAGGGGGTGACCACCGCCGCCGCCGCGCTGTTCGACGACAGCCTGATCCTGTTGGACAGCTACGTCCAGGCCCTTCAGGCCTACGGCGCACCCTGCCTGGAAGGGCTCAGCATGGAGGCGGTAAACGACTGGGCCCGGGAGCATACCGGCGGCCGCATCGACCCCCTGCTCACCCAGCCGCTGCCCGACACCGCCCGGCTGGCCCTGCTCACCGCCATCGCCCTGGAGGCCGATTGGGCCCAGCCCTTTGACGCTGCCAACACCTATGAGCAGCCCTTCTACACGGCCCAGGGCGCGGTCAACGCCAGCTTCCTGCACCGCACCGGCCAAATGGAGTACGGCCTGGCCCAGGACATGCAGCTGCTGCGTTTGCCCTATGCGGGGGAGGAACTGGCCTGCTACCTGATCCTGCCCCCCGAGGAGGGGATGGAACAGGCGCTGAGCCTGCTCAAGGCCCAGGGATATCAGCTCTTCCAGGACATTGAGCCGGTCCAAGTGAGCCTAGCCCTGCCCAAGCTGTCCCTGGACAGCGGCCTGGATTTGTCGGGTCATCTGGCGGCCCTGGGCCTTAGCCTGGCCAACAGCAACGACGCCGACTTTTCCGGCATGGACGGAGACGACGGACTGAAGCTGGGCCCGGTGGTGCAGCGCACCCGGCTGGACCTGGACGAGGCAGGCACCCAGGCCGCCAGCGCCACCGCCGCGGTGATGGTGACCAAATCCGCTCTGCCGCCCCAGGACGCGGTGAATATGACCCTGGACCGCCCCTTCATCCTGCTGGTGCGGGAGGAGGCCAGCGGCCAAACCCTGTTCGCCGCCTGCGTGCTGACTCCCCAGAGCGCTGCGGACCAGCCGGCCCGGCAGGACGGCCTCCAGACCGCTTCCGAACAGGCCCAGGAGGCCAATCAGGAATAGGAAAGGGCCGCTTTTTCCGGAGAAGGAGCCAGGGCAATCGCCCGGACGGCATGGCGTCCGAGCAGCCGCCCACGCGCCCCCTACCGCTCCGGCGGCCATTTGCCCGCCATCGCCCGGTCCCGGGAAATTCTCCCCGGACCGGGTTCTTTTTGGGAACCTTTGACAGCGGCCCGCCGTGGCGCGAAAACGACGGGCGGTCCCCGCAGCGCCCCTTGGACCGGGCCCTTTTCGGGCGGTGGGAGCCCGGGAGGATGGACAGCCGCCCGCCGCAGCGCACAAGGTCTGGGGGATGCCTTGGAGCGGGCGGTCCCATGGTCCTCTGGAGCGGACGGGTGAAAATACCCAAAGCCACACGAAAATTTACCTTCCCGACGTTTTTTTATCCGGATTGGCTGTGGTATACTTGGCCGGAAAACGAATCCGGGGTGCTTTCCGGCGGTCCCAAGGACCGGCAAGGCGGCGGGAAGGGTCGTTGCGCGTGCGCGCCTTGCCATAGGCAGGGCGCTTTTTTTGCGCGGATGGGCCTCGGAGGCGGGGAACAGCCCTGCCGCGGGCAAGGCTGGGCCATAGAAAAGGGGGATGGACACGATGGGAGACAAGGGAATCCGGGACGCCCGGTCGCTGGGCGTACCCAAGATGCTGCTGCTGGGCGTTCAGCACATGTTCGCCATGTTCGGGGCCACGGTGCTGGTGCCCGCCCTCACCGGCCTCAGCATTTCGGCCACGCTGCTCTTCGCCGGACTGGGCACGCTGCTGTTTCACTTCCTGGTCAAGGGCAAGGTGCCCGCTTTTCTGGGCTCCTCCTTCGCCTTCATCTACGGCTACAACATGATCGCCCCCAACAAGGAGGCCAACCTACTGCCCTACGCGTGCCTGGGCGTGGCCTGCGCGGGGCTTTTGTACGTCATCCTGTCGGCGCTGTTTAAATACTTCGGCGCCCGCAAGGTGATGCGCTTCTTCCCGCCCATCGTCACCGGGCCCATCATCATCTGCATCGGCATGACCCTGGCCAATTCGGCGGTGAACAACTGCGCCGCCAATTGGTGGATCGCCCTGGTGGCCATCCTGGTGGTCATCGCCTGCAATATCTGGGGTAAGGGCATGATCAAGATCGTGCCCATTCTGCTGGGTGCGCTGAGCAGCTACGCGGTGGCGGCCCTGTGCGGCCTGGTGGATTTCAGCCAGGTGGCGCAGGCGCCCTGGATCGGGCTGCCCTTCCAGTGGAAGGATACCGTATTCTCCCTGATCGGCAATGGCGACGGCACCCTGGCCGCGAAAGCCATCATCGCCATCACCCCCATCGCCTTGGCCACCATCGTGGAGCACATCGGCGATATCTGCGCCATCTCCTCCACGGTGGGCGAAAACTACATCGCCAACCCCGGCCTGCACCGCACCCTGCTGGGCGACGGCCTGGCCACCACCCTGGCCGCCCTGTTCGGTGCGCCGGCCAACACCACCTACGGCGAGAATACCGGCGTGCTGGCCCTCACCAAGGTATATGACCCCAAGGTGATCCGCATCGCCGCAGTGCTGGCGGTGATCGTCTCCTTCTCGCCCAAGTTTTCCGCCCTGGTCAGCGCCATGCCCACCGCCACCATCGGCGGCGTGTCGCTGATCCTCTACGGCATGATCTCCGCCGTGGGCGTGCGCAACGTGGTGGAAAATCAGGTGGACTTCACCAAGACCCGCAACGTGATCATCGCCGCCCTCATCATGTCCCTGGCGCTGGGCGTCAACTTCTCCAGCGCAGGGGCCATCATCTTCTCCTTCTTCGGCCTGTTCGACGTGCATCTGTCCGGCCTGGCCGTAGCCGCCCTGGTGGGCATTCTGCTCAACGCCGTTCTCCCTGGCAACGACTACGAGTTCGGTAAAAATCAGTTGGGCGATACCTCGGTCAACTTTAAAGTATAATCATCGCCTGCTCTCCAAACGGCGCTCCCGGTTAAAAGTGCCGGGAGTTCCCGCCGGCCCCGCCGCTTTGCCCCGGCGGGGCCGGTCTGCTCAGGGCCGCCGCACTCCGCCCCCCTCTGAGCGGCTATGGCCTGGATGGGTTTCTCGCAATCCCGGTCCGGGTCCCTTCCATTTTCCGTTGGGTGCCTTGATCCCGGCAGGCTTGTGGGCTTGTGGGAGAGTGCCGCCGCCTGACCGCGGCGGCACTCTCTCGCCCGGGGGGCTCCGCCCCCCGGGACCCCCCGCAGCGCGCTTATCCCGGCTTGCTCTGCTCTACCCCAGCTTTGGCTGTAGGGTTCTCCCCGGCAGCAGTTCGTAGCTCCGGCGTT
>DVHZ01000058.1 GCA_018711685.1 Candidatus Excrementavichristensenella intestinipullorum
CGCCCCCCGGACCCCCCACCCCCCGCGGCAGCCCCGGCGTTCCGGCCTTCCCGTTTTGTGCTTGACAGTCGGGGCGGGGAATGGGATAATAATCCTTATGATGGGAGGGGATGGGCTTGGACGCCAAGGACGCCATAATCTTTCAGCAGCTGGAGGTCATTCGGGAGATGACCCAGAACAACCTGCGCCGGGTAGGGCGGGATTTGTGGGGTCCATCGCCGGACCAAGGAGCGGACGCCGCCGCACCGGGACAAGCGCCTCGCGCCGGGACAGAGGGAAAGCGGCCCGCCGCGGGGCAGGGCCAGGCGGAGGAGGCCCAGCCCCCGGAGTCTATTGAGGCGCTGAAAAAGGAGCTGGCCCAGTATATCGGCCTGGACCGGGTGAAGCGGGAAGTGGAGGACCTGATCGACCTGGCCACCGTGCATAAGCTGCGCCGGGAAAACGGCCTGCCGGAAATGGATTTGTCCCTGCACATGGTATTTTCCGGCAATCCGGGCACGGGCAAGACCATGATCGCCCGGCTGATGGCCCGGGTGTACAGGAGCCTGGGGCTGCTGTCCAAGGGGCAGCTGGTGGAGGTGGACCGCAGCGGGCTGGTGGCGGGCTATGTGGGACAGACCGCCATCAAGACCCAGGAGGCGGTGGACAAGGCCCTGGGAGGCGTGCTGTTCATCGATGAGGCCTACGCCCTGACCCAGCGCCGGGGGGAGAACGACTTCGGCCAGGAGGCGGTGGACACCCTGCTCAAGGCCATGGAGGACCACCGGGAGGATCTGGTGGTGATCGCGGCCGGGTACGAGGCGCTGATGAAGGGGTTTGTATCCTCCAATCCGGGGCTGGCTTCCCGGTTCAACCGGTTCATTCACTTCCCGGACTACACGCCCCAGGAGATGCTGGCCATCTTTGAGATGCAGTGCGCCAAGGGGTGCTATACCCTGGAAGAAGGGGCCCGGCAGGCGGCGGCAGCCTATCTGGAGCGGAAGGGCGGGGACGCGGCGGCCTTTGGCAACGCCCGAGGGGTGCGCAACCTGATGGAGCGCATTCTGGTGAGCCAGGCCAACCGGCTGGCCGCCCTGGACAAGGTGGACAAGCAGGCGCTGATGACCATTACCCAGGCGGACGTGGAAGCCGCCCTCCGGCAAGAGGAGGGCTGAAGGGGGCCGCAGGCGCGGGAAGCGGCTGGAGACGCGGGCATTTGCTGGAAGCACCGGACCAGGGGACGAGGGTCCGGGCGGGGGAAAATACCATACAAAGGAGTTCGGGCCAATGAACAGGGTGGGGTTTGACAATCAGCGGTATCTGGACATGCAGTCGGAGTGCATCTTAAAGCGCATCGACCAATTTGGGGGCAAGCTGTACCTGGAGTTTGGGGGCAAGCTGTTCGACGATTACCATGCGGCCCGGGTGCTACCCGGGTTTAAGCCCGACAGCAAGGTGAACATGCTCACCCAGCTGCGGGACCAGGCGGAGATCGTCATCGCCATCAACGCGGCGGACATCGAAAAGAACAAGGTGCGGGGCGACCTGGGCATCACCTACGACCTGGACGTGCTGCGCCTCATCGATGCCTTCCGGGACAAGGGGCTGTACGTGGGCAGCGTGGTGATGACCCGGTGCGCCGACCAGCCCGCCGCCATCAAGTTCCAGGAGCGTCTGGAGGCCCTGGGGGTGCGGGTATACCGGCACTATCCCATCCAGGGCTATCCCTCGGATATCGACCGTATCCTGTCCCCCGAGGGCTACGGCCGCAACCAGTACATCGAGACCAGCCGCTCCCTGGTGGTGGTCACCGCCCCCGGGCCGGGCAGCGGCAAGATGGCCACCTGCCTGAGCCAGCTCTACCACGAACACCTGCGGGGACGCAAAGCGGGCTACGCCAAGTTTGAAACCTTCCCCATCTGGAACCTGCCCCTGAAGCACCCGGTGAACCTGGCCTACGAGGCTGCCACCGCCGACCTGCACGACGTGAACATGCTAGACCCCTTCCACCTGGAGGCCTACGGCATCAAGACGGTGAACTATAACCGGGACGTGGAGGTATTCCCGGTGGTAAACGCCATCTTCCAGCGCATCTGGGACAAGTCGCCCTACAAATCCCCCACGGATATGGGGGTCAATATGGCGGGCTTCTGCATCACTGACGACGAGTGCGTGTGCCGGGCCGCCAATCAGGAGATCATCCGCCGCTACTACGCCGCCCTGTGCGCCCAGTGCCAGGGCCTGTCCGACGGCAGCGAGGCGGAAAAGCTGCGCCTCATCATGCGCCAGGGCGCCCTCACCAAGGCCAACCGGCCGGTGGTGGAGGCCGCGCTCAATATGGAGGCCCGTACCGGACTGCCCGCCGTGGCCCTACAGCTGCCCCAGGGGCAGATCGTCACCGGCAAGACCGGCGAACTGATGGGCCCTTCCGCTGCGGTGCTGCTCAACGCCCTCAAGGCCTGCGCCGGCATCGACGACGCCCACAAGCTCATCTCCCACGAGGTCATCGTGCCCATTCAGGACCTGAAGGTAAACCATTTGGGCAACCATAACCCCCGGCTGCATACCGACGAAATCCTCATCGCCCTGTCCATCTGCGCCGCCACCGACCCGGTGGCCGAGCGGGCCATGGAGCATATGTTCGACCTGCGGGGCTGCGAGGCCCACGCATCGGTGATCCTCTCCCAGGTGGACGAGCGGGTGTTCCGCAGCCTGGGGGTGAATATCACCTGCGAGCCCAAGTACCAGACCCAGAAGCTGTACCATAAGTAGGGAGCGCCGCCATATGGAAAGAGGAACGAGGGCCCGGGGGCACACGGCCGCCTGGCTGGCGCTGGCGCTGGCACTGGCGCTGTGCTGGCTCCCGGGCCTGGCCAACGCCCAGACCCGTGCCGCCAAGATCACCCTGGACCAGACCCAGGCCACCCTGTTCGCAGGGGATACCCTGGCCCTGTCGGTGCGGGCCGTGCTGCCCGCGTCGGCGCAGCAGGGCTATACCTGGGGAAGCACCAATCCGGCGGTGGCCACCGTAGATGAAAATGGCCTGGTTACCGCCCACAAGCAGGGCGCCGCCCGCATCTACGCCCAGACCACCGGCCCGGGCAAGGCGCGGGGGGTGTGTCAGGTGACGGTGAAGCGGCCCCAGATCCGCCGGGCGCTGGTGGTGGGCAACGGCGCCGCCAGCAAAAAACTGGGCCTGGTGGCCCTGCCCTCGGTGCAGGCCGAGGTGCGGGGCGTGGGCCGCGCCCTGGCCCAAAGCCTGTTCCCGGACGGCTACGGCATCAATCTGTCCACCAAGGTGAACATCACCAAGGCGGAGTTGAAAACCGCCATTACCCGCAAGTTTCAGGACGCCACCCAGCGGGATATCAGCTATCTCTACATCACCGGCCACGGCCTGCGGGCGGGAGGCGAGTACTATATAGCCCCCTGCCGGGATAAGCTGGTGTCCGCCCGGGAGCTGCGTACCCTGCTGGATCAGGTGCCCGGCAGGATCGTGCTGGTCATCAACGCCTGCTACAGCGGCACGGTGATTTCCGGCAAGGCCGCCGGGGCGGCTCAGGCCCAGGCCTTTGGCCAGGACTTTGTGGGGGATTTCCTCAGCGGGGGCGGCGCCAAGTACACCGCCATTACTGGAGAAAAGTATTTGGTGCTGTGCGCCACTGGGGCGCGGGAAGAGGGCTGGATCTATCTGGACGGAGACACCCTGAAGTACCTGGACACCTTTGGCACCCCCTTTTCCGCAGGGGTAGGCTGGGATTATACCACCGGCGAGCGCAGCCTGCTGGCCGACCTGAACGGGGATTTTCAGGTGACCCATCGGGAATTGTACCAGTATTTGAAAAAGCAGGTGGCTCAACTGGCCGGGGAATTGGGCTGTACCCAGACGGTAACGGCCTATCCCGCAGGAGGCAGCGACGAGGTGCTGTTTGACCTGAGCCAACTGGGATAAAAGATAAAAGGGGTGAAAGGCCCGGGGGGCCGGGGCGGGGACAAAGTCCCCGCCCCG
>DVHZ01000007.1 GCA_018711685.1 Candidatus Excrementavichristensenella intestinipullorum
AGACCACCAAACGGTATACATCGACGGAACCAAGCTGGAAAGCGCTGCTGGCCGGTACACCTTTGTGTGGCGCAAGCCCATCCAAAAGCATCTAGCGAAGGTAAAGGCGGAACTGGAAAAACGAACGGGGCTGAAGAGCGCTTCCGCCATCGCTTCCAAGCTGGAGGAAGAAAGGCGGCATATCCTTTTCGTACACGGAAGCGGCAAACGCAAAAGTCCGCAGCAGCGTGAATGGGAAGAACAATGGACGCTGCTGGAACGCTGGAAAGCATACGAACAGAAGCTGGCCATCATGGGCGACGACCGCAACAGCTATTCCAAAACAGACCCGGACGCCACCTTCATGCGGATGAAGGAAGACCATATGGGCAACGGTCAGCTCAAACCCGGGTATAACGTCCAGATCGCTGTCAACAGCGAATACATCACGGGTCTGGAGGTATTCTCAGACCGCAGCGACACAAAGACATTCCGTCCCATGATGCGAAAACTGGCACAGAAGCATGGAAAGCGCTATGAAGAATGCGTCGCGGACGCGGGATATGAAAGTCTGGAAAACTACCTGTATCTGGCGCAGAACGGACAGGTCTGTTTCATTAAGCCCACCGACTACGACCAGAAGAAGACGAAGAAATTCAAGAGACAGATCGGCCGGATTGAAAACATGGCCTATTCTCATGAGGACGACTGTTTCACCTGTACGCAGGAGCGAGAACTGAAGCTGAGGCGTGAAACGACGGAACAGCAGAATGGCCAATTTGTAACCACCGCATGGTATCGCTGCGAGGACTGCGCCGGCTGTCCTTGCCGCGCACAATGCTGTCGTGCAAAAGACCCCAACCAGCCCAAGGAAGTGGTTATGCAAAGAACCTTCTGGGAAAAGCGGGAACAGGCTACACGCAATATTTCATCCGAGCGGGGCATTCATCTGCGGCTGTGCCGCTCCATTCAGGTGGAAGGCGCGTTTGCGCTGCTAAAAAACGATTTTGGGTTTCGGCGCTTTCTCACCAGAGGCAAAGGCAATATACGCACGGAACTGTTTTTCCTCGCCCTGGCGTTTGACCTCAAAAAGCTATGGATGAAGCGGGAACACAACCGGCTGAAAACGCGTGTGTCTCTCAAAATGGTTTCGTAGTTCTCGCAAAATTGAAAAGCCATACACATGCGGCTCTGTTTTTCGACAGTCCCTGGTTTCTTATACCTCTTTTCGCTTTGGCTGGTTGCTTTTTGACGCTATGCCACTGCTTTTCTCTTGATTCGTTTGCAAAATGGGCGTGCCGCAGAAGTTGCTTTCTGCAACACGCCCGGGAACGCCGGGGTTATGAAGGGCGGCCGGGTGGTGGGGCGGCCAGGCGGCTCGGGGACAAGGGGGCCTCTTTACCGCACGAAGGTCAGGCGGCCCTTGTCCATGGTGTATACGTGGTCGCACAGGGTCTCGATGTCCTCCCGGTTGTGGCTGGCCAGCAGGATGGTCTTGCCCTCCGCCTTGAACTGAAGGAACAATTGCCGCATGTCCTCCACGCCCTGGTTGTCCAGCCCGTTCATGGGCTCGTCCAGGATCAGGATGCCGGGGTTTTCCATGATGGCCTGGGCCAGCCCCAACCGCTGGCGCATGCCCAGGGAGTAGCGGCCCACCCACTTGCGGCTGTCCGGGTCCAGCCCTACCCGGCGGATGGCCTGCCGCACTTCCTCCTTGCCGATCTTGCCCCGTATCCCCGCCAGCAGGCGCAGGTTGCGCTGCCCCGAGTAATAGGGCAGAAAGCCAGGGGTTTCCACGATGGCCCCGATGTCCTGGGGCGGCTGCCCCTCCTTGAGGGGCTTGCCCCCCACGACGATGCTGCCCTGGGTGGGCCGCACCAGGGCGCAGATGCACTTGATCAGCATGGTCTTGCCCGAGCCGTTGCGCCCGATGAGCCCGTGAATCTGCCCCTGGCCGAAGGTCACCGTCACGCCGTCCAGCACGTTGGTCTGGCCGTACCGCTTTACCAGTCCTTGAATCTCAATCATGGCCTTCTCCTTTATTGGGTCAAGTAGCCCTGACTGCCCAGGTCCGCGCCCTTGGCCACCGCCAGGCACAGCCCCAGGTTCAGGGCGAAAAAGCCCCACAGCACCCCCATCTCCACCGCCAGGCCGGGCAGGTAGGGGTTGTACCCCAGGTTTAGCAGGCTCAGCCGTCCCAGGCTGAAGGGCGACAGCGCATACAGTTGGTAGGGCAGCCCCACCGCCACGGCCAGGTCCAGCAGCATCACAGCCAGGGCCGCCGCCACCCCGGGCCGCACTCGCAGGCCCAGGTTCAGCCAGAACATGAGCATGGCGCACCCGGAAAGGGCCCCCCACCGGAGCAGCAGCCCCAGCCCGAGGGCTTGCCAGGGGCTCCACAGCTGCATCACCGCCCCGGGCAGATCCAGGGCGATGCCATACTGGGCGGGCATGCCAACGTCGGAGGTCAGGGTGTACAGCACCCGGCACCATTGGCCGTTCCAGGCGCAGTAGGGAGCCATCAGCGCCGCCGCCGCCCCGGCCAGCACCGCCAGGTACAGCGCCACCGTGACCAGCATGTACAGGATTTGCCCCCACACCCAGGACCCCTTGCCGCCCCGCAGGAATACGTATTGCTGGGCCTGGTCGAAAAAGGGGGCGTCCCCCAGCAACAGCAGCAGGCCAATGCCCGCTACCAGGGAGGTGGTGGGATCGGACATCAGGTAGGCCGCCAGCCCCGGCAGGTTCACCGCCTCGCCATAGCCGGCGCACAGCGTCCGCAGGGGTTCCAGGGTGATCTGCAAATAGCACAGCGCCACCAGCAGCCCCGCCAGGCCGCGAGCCTTGGTGAACAGCTTGTGGAAGCTGTATCCGGCGCACTTGCAGGTCCGCTTCAGGCTATCCATGCTCCAGCCGCCTCCTTACCCCCAGGGCGAACAGCGCCCCGCACAGGACGATGAAGGGAATGTAGACCTTGAGGCCCATAGCCAGGGTGGCCTCAAAGCTCAGCCCCAGTTGGCCCTCCACCAGCAGCCCAAAGTTCAGCCATTCAGGCAAAGCCAGCGCCCTGACGATTAGCCGGTCGGCCCGGTGAACCAGCATGGGAAAGCACAGGGTGAGGCAGGCATTGGGGCAGTAGGCAGAAAAAGCCAGGGCGGATGCGGCGTACAGGGCTCCATCCAGAACATTGAGCAGCGCGACGCCCGCCATGTATCGCGGGATCTCTCCCGCCACCAGCATGGTTTTCATGCCGATCAAATCCCTGAAGGTTTCTTGGTAATGTTGGGTGTGGGCGCCGGGCAGCAGGAACAACACCAGCAAAAACAGCATCAGTCCTGCGGCGCTGGCCAATCCCCCCGCCAGGGCGCAGCTGAACCACTTGCTGGCGGCGTAGCGCCGGTGGCTTTGGCGCACCAGCAGGGCGGAGGTGTAGCCGCTGTTCCAGTCCTGAACAAACCCCCGGGCATAGGGAAGGGCAGCCAGCACCGGCGTCACCCAAATCAGGTAATTGTACAGCCGGGCGTTTTCAAAGCGCACGATGGCGTCGAAACCGCTAAAATTGATCTCCTGCACGATGCCCAGCACATATTGAACCGCGTACAGCGTCAGGGCCAGGACAAAGGCCCCGCCGAAAGCCCGGCGCAGATCCGCCTTGATCATGGCCCCGCCCTCACCGGATCACTTGGCCGGTGGCCGCGTTCACGGGCACCACCGCCGTTTGATCCGCCGAATAGAAGCACCAGGCGCTGGTCAGGGTAAAGCGCCGGTTCTTTCCCCGCTGAGGCAGAGGCACGTATTCGTAGGTAACCCGGTCAAACTCTACCGAATTGGCCCCCAGCATCATGCCGTAGTGCTGCCCCAGGGCCTGGGCCGCCTCTTCCAGGGTGATGGGCGCTTGCTGGGCTATCTCAGCCGCGCCATTCGCCAAAAACAGGGTGCATATGGGAGCACTATAGAATAGGAGCACTCCGTCCGCTTGGGTGACGTATGCTGCGGCGGCGCAGCCCATGGTATAATCCCCCATGGTATTCAAATGGACGGGCATATCCATTACCGTTTGGCCGTCAAAGGCAAATTTTATGAACATGACATAGCCAGGGTTCGGTTGGGGTGGTTCTGGGGGCAAGTCCATCCCCATATCCGGGGCTATAATGCTGTCTTGATAACTTTCCGTCAGCGCTTGGCTGTCCATAGCGCGGTACCGGGAAACGATAAAATCTCCTAACCCCAGATTCTGGCAAAATTGGGCTACTTGGGCCTGGGCTTCTTCGAAAGAATAGCCTTCTATGCTCCCGGCCATGTTTTCGCCATAGCATATCAGAGCATATAAAGCACCCGTATGTTCATTGGATAGGCCTACTCCCTTATAGTAGAACCCCTCGCCGGGGCTGCAGCTGATATAGCTTCCATCCGTCCCTTCATATTCCAAATAGTCATCGTATTTTTGTATCGCGTTCCTTTTTACTTGGGGGAATCGTTCGCACAGCCGATCCTTTGTCCAGTCGATATACATTGCGTCCACGCTGCGCAATACAATCTCTTCCGGCGTTTCCACGCTGGCGTCTATGGACACCACCGTTTCGCCAAATGTATAGGCTTGCACGAACCGGTTATCCTCTTGCAGCGCCTGGACAGGGGTTAGGCTTACCAAAAGAATCAGGGACAAGAAAAGCGATAGGGTTAGCTTATGCATGGCGTATACCTCCTCAATGGTCGTGAGGACTGGGGCTATCGCAGCCCAGCCTGCACCGCCGGACGACAAATGGATTGGCAGTGTACCGTCTGGTCCATGAACAATATGTCCCCCGTCTTGAGCGCCGCAGCGTCCCCCCTTTCATCCTTCGCCTGATAGATGGGTTCTTTCAACTGAAAATTTTTGCCCATTTATTGGTAAAGACGTATTCGCGCACAAAAGGGTTCCAATTCGGGCCTTTTTTTAAAAATCTATGGTCCTGTAAATCTGTTTTTGGGTTATCGCCGGAGCGGAGTTTGATCTGCCGCCGTTTCCCTACCCTCCTCTTTGCGCAAAAAACCGCCCCGGCATAGCCGGAGCGGCGGGGTTGGAGCCCGGCGCGGGGGAACCGCGCCGGGCGGGGGGAAAGGCTTAGGCGTTGTCTGCGGTCACAGCCTTGGCGGCGGTGCGGCCGGAGACGAAGATTTCCACGATGGCGTTGCCGCCCAGGCGGTTGCCGCCGTGGATGCCGCCGGTGACCTCGCCGGCGGCGTACAGCCCGGCGATGACCTGGCCGTCCGCATCCAGCACATGGCGCTGGGTATCCACCACCACGCCGCCCATGGTGTGGTGGGTGGAGGGGGCCATCAGGCGGATGCGCAGCACGGTGTTTTCCAGGTCGTAGGTATCCACGTTATAGCTGCCGTCCTCGTTCTTCTCCACGTCGCCGATGGTGCGGGAGGCGATGGCCTTGCCCACATCCGGGTACTCGCTGCCGGTCATGACGGCCATGTCGTACTGGCGGATGGTCTCCAGCACCACTTCGGGATCGGCCTCCAGGCCCAGCTGGGTGAGAAGCTCGCCCAGCTGGCTGGCGGTGCGGGTGTAGTAGCGGCCCTCATAGTCGCCCTCGCCCAGCTGGATGGGGCCGGGGATGGGCTCGGAGGCGTTGTAGATCTCCAGGAACACGCCCTTGACGCCGTTGAGCTCGATGCCGTTCTTAAACTCGGCCAGGGACAGCACGTCCCGCTCGGAGCCCTCGTCCACAAAGCGGTGGCCGGTGGTGGGGTTGATGTATACCGCGTAGTTGCCGCCGCCAAAGGCCAGGTTGCCGTTGTCCACCCAGGAGATGGGCATCAGCTGGGTGAAGCCCATGCCGGTGACCGCCGCGCCCACTTCCTGGGCCATGGTGATGCCGTCGCCCTGGAGGGAGGAGCGGTTGGTGGTCTTGGTGTTGGTGGACAGGTACTCGCTGGACCAGTACACGTTGGTGTCCACCACCTTCTGGATGTTGGCCGCGTAGCCGCCGGTGGCCAGAATGACGCCCTTGGTAGCGTGGGCGGTCACCGGGGTGCCGTCGTACTGGGTGCCCTGGACGCCCACCACGCGGCCGCTCTCATCCACCATCAGGCTCTCGGCGGTGGTGCGCAGCATCACCTGGTTGGCCTCGTTGGCGTTGAGGAAGGCGGTCATGGGGGCCATGAAGTAGGTGCCCCAGCGGCCGGGATAGCTCTCCACCTGACCGTCGCCGTCGGCGTCCACGTCGGCGCCGATGAACTCGTTCTCCCGATACCACAGCGCGCCGATCAGGGTGGGCTGGGTGTCCTCGATGAAGGTGGAGCCCATGGACTCCAGCCAGGGCTTCAGCTCCTGGCCGTCCACGATGAACTGGGTGACCAGGTCGATGTCGCCATAGACCCACTCGCTGCCGTCAGCGCTCTGGCGCAGGCCGCCGTAGTAGGTCTGGAAGATGTGCAGGTTGATGGTGGAGAACAGGGTGAGCTGGCTCTCGGGCACCCCGGCGTCCAGCTGGGGCTGCGCCCAATCCAGGTAAGCCTGAATCTCCTGCTTCAGCTCCTGCAGCACGGGCAGGTACTCGGCGTGGACGCCGTGCTTGGACAGCTCCCGCATGTCCCCGGCCACGTACTCGTTCTCCAGGTAGTAGTCGGCGTCGAATTCCTCTTCGTTCCACTCCAGGATGGCCTTCAGCTCGTCGATGCAGCCCTGGACCGACTTGACCTTATTGTAGGTGTTGCCGTCGAAGCCTACGCCGGTGGTGGCGTCCGGGTCCTCCGGATCCCACACCAGGTAGGGCATCACGCTCTGATACTGGCCGCCGGATACCAGGGTGTTGCCGCCCACTTCCGCGTTCTTTTCGATGAGCAGCACGGTGTTGCCGTCCTGGGCCGCCTGGGCCGCCGCCGCGATGCCCGCGCCGCCGCCGCCCACGATGACCACGTCATAGGTCACCTCGATGGGGGCCTGGGCCTCTACCACCAGGGTGTTGGCCTGGAAGGCGGACAGGTTGGTGCAGCCGGCCTGCTGGGCGGCGTCGTTCACCGCAGTGCGCAGGGCGCGGCTGGTGAAGGTGGCGCCGCTGACCCCGTCCACGCCGGTGCCGTTGGCCTCGATGATGTCCGGAATCATGATGTCGTAGGCCACGTCGCCCACGTGCTCGGTCTCGCCGGTGGCGTCCACGTTGATGGCGGTCACCGCGCTGTCGCTGAAGGTCACCGACAGGGTCACCGGGCCGTTATAGCCCTGGGCGGTGGCGGTGTAGGTGCCGGCGGTGAAGGCCAGGGGCGCGTCCGCAGGGGCCGCAGTACCGGCGGCCTGGGCCAGGGCGTCGGCCACGGCGGTTTTTACCGCCCCGCTGGTGATGGAAGCGCCGCTTACCGCCTCGATGTCGTCGGCAGTGGAAATGCCCACCAGACCGGTGTTGAAGGACTCAATGGCGGCCAGGCCGATGCCGGCAGTCTCGCTGTCCCCGGTGATCGTGATGGCGGTCACCTTCTCCTCGTCCACGGTGACGCTGACGTTTACAGCGCCGCCGAAGCCCTGGGCGCTGGCTTCATAGGTGCCCGGGGTGTACCCCGCCGCCAGGGCCGGCGCAAACCCGGTAGCCGCTACCAGCAGCGTCAACGCCAGTGCGAACAATTTTTTCATGGAACCCTTTCCCTCCTCAATATTTTATAAACTTCCTTTTATAGAATAACATAACCCGGGAGGAATTGCAAAGAATTCTTCCCGGGTTTTTGTTGTTTGTTTATTAACAAGCGTGGACGATGAGAAGATTCCTCACATGAGTCCGCTATAATCCTGGTCCACATGGATGACGCAGCGGTAGCGAGGGTCCACCTGGGCCATCTTTTCCCCCACCTCCCGTACCACCTGTTGCGATTTTTCCTGGCTTGGCCCATCGGGCAGCACCAGGTCGAAGATCAAATTGATCCGGTTTTCCCCGTCGGTCATGCGCAGGTCGTGATAGCTGACCCCCGGCGCCACCCGATCCAGCACCTGGCGCAGCTGGGCGTTGGCCTTGTCCAGCTTTTCGCTGTGCACCAGGATGGGGTCCATGTGGATGACGATGGGCACCCCCAGCTCCCGCTGGATGCGCTGCTCGGTGGCGTCGATCACTTCGTGGACGTGCATGATGTCCTGGTCGGAGGGCACCTCGGCGTGAACCGAGGCCATCACCCGGCCGGGACCGTAATCGTGGATGATCAGGTCGTGTACCCCGGTGACCCCTTCCCCCTCCATCACCATGGCGGCGATGCGCTTCACCAGCTCCGGGTCGGGTTTGCCCCCCAGCAGCAGGTCGATGGTGTCCTTGGCCACCCCGTAGCCCGACCACAGGATCAGCAGGGACAGGGCCAGGCCCGCCAGGGCGTCGATGGGCCAGGTGACGAAATGGCCTATGATGGTGGCCGCCACCACGGCGGACGTGGTGATGGCGTCGTTCAGGCTGTCCGAGGCGGTGGCCCGCATCACCGTGGACTGAATGCGCCGGCCCAGGGTGCGGTTATAATAGAACATGAACACCTTCACCAGCACCGACAGCGCCAGCACCCCCACCAGCACCGGGTTGAAATCCACCGGCTGGGGCTGGGCCAGCTTGCCGATGGATTCCTTCAGCAGCTCGAACCCCACCAGCAGGATGAGGAAGGCCACGATGAGGGCGGACACGTACTCCAGCCGCCCGTGGCCAAAGGGATGCTCCCGGTCGGGCCGCCGCCCCGCCATCCGCGCCCCGATCACCGTGATCAGGGAGGAGCCCATATCCGACAGGTTATTAAAGGCGTCGGAGGTGATGGCGATGGAGCCCGTAATCATGCCGATGGGCAGCTTGACGCCGAACAAAAGAATATTGAGCACGATGCCCATGGCCCCGGCGAACACGCTATAGGCGGTGCGCACCGCCGGGTCGTTCACCTGCTGGGCGTTGGGCACGAACTTGCGCACCAGAAAATCCAGCATATTCCACACCTTCTCCTTGTTTTACACCGATTGCGCCGCAGCCGGGCGCATCCCGGCCAATGGGTAAGATACGCGCCGGGCCACCGCTTCTTGCCTGGCCCTCCATCCGCTATGGGCAACAGCGCCCCTAGGGCCCATCTCCCCCCTGGCCGCCGGTTTCCCCGGCCCGCCGGGCATGGCGCTTTCCGGGACAGGAAAACGCCTTCCTTTTTCCCCTCAGATGGGGCCGGGCCCTGCCCGCCAGGCTATGATAGTATAGCAAATTTTTCCGCCTTGCACAAGGACCAGCCCGGCGGGCGGACGGCGAATCCCGGCCCGGCAGGCGGCGAATCCCAGCCATCCGCCGCGGGGCCTTTACGGGCGTATGCATTGTACAGCGCCCATCGCCTGCGGGGGCGCACGGGAGGGGATGGAGGGGAACCCGGAAACGGGGGAAAGGGCTCATGGACGGGGAAGGGGGGAGGGGCTGGAGGGCGGGCAAAAGGGGCCGGGCGGGGTTTTGAATCGCTAAACTTTGAAACGCATAATATTAAATTTAACAGGGAACCGGGCCCGGGGCTATTGACACGGGGGCGGGGGCGTGGTTTAATATAAAGCGTTTTGATGTTTATGATTATGAACCCGGAGGAAAGGGGCGGGCGCCGTGGAGATCGGGCCGAAAATCAAGCAGCTGCGGCTGAAACTGGGGCTGACCCAGGGAGAGCTGGCGGACCGGTGCGAACTGAGCAAGGGCTTTATTTCCCTGCTGGAACGGGACCTGACCTCGCCCTCCATCGCCACTCTGACCGATATCTTAGAATGCCTGGGCACCGACCTGACCGCCTTTTTCAGCGAAAAGGGCCAACAGAAGCTGGTGTTCACCGAGAACGACATGTCGGTGAAGGAGGGGGAGGGCAGCGCCGTCAAGTGGCTGGTGCCCAGCGCCCAGAAGAACCGGATGGAGCCCATTCTGGTGGAGCTGGCCCCCGGCGCCCAGACCGAGGAGCAGGACCCTCACGAGGGGGAGGAATTCGGCTACGTGCTTCAGGGGCAGGTGCTGGTGGCGCTGGGGGACAAGCGGGTAAAGGCCCGCAAGGGGGAGAGCTTTTGCTTTGAGCCCACGGCGCCCCACTTTCTGGCCAACGCGGGCAAGGCGGTATGCCGGGTGCTGTGGGTGGCCACGCCCCCATCCTTTTAGCCCTGGGGCCTTTGATTACGACGGACGAGGTGTATGGCCATGGTCGAGAATACCCGCTTGATCGAGCTGATCGGCGTCAGCAAGGATTTTGACGGCACCCAAGCGCTGACCGACATCAACCTGTATATCAGAAAGCGCGAATTCATCACGCTGCTGGGCCCTTCGGGGTGCGGCAAGACCACCATGCTGCGCATCATCGGCGGCTTCGAGTACCCCACCCAGGGGCAGGTGCTGTTCGAGGGCAAGGACCTCACCGCGGTGCCCCCCTATAAGCGGCGCATCAACACGGTGTTTCAGAAGTACGCCCTGTTTCCCCACCTGAACGTATACGACAACATCGCCTTTGGGCTGAAGCTGAAGAAGATGCCCCGGGACCAGATCGAGGCCAGGGTAAAGCGGATGCTCAAGCTGGTGAAGATGACCGGCTACGAGAAGCGGGGCGTGGAGCAGCTGTCCGGCGGGCAGCAGCAGCGCATCGCCATCGCCCGGGCGCTGGTCAACGAGCCGGAGGTGCTGTTGCTGGACGAGCCCCTGGGGGCGCTGGACCTCAAGCTGCGCAAGGCCATGCAGCTGGAGCTGAAGGCCATGCAGCAGCAGCTGGGCATTACCTTCATCTATGTCACCCACGACCAGGAAGAGGCCCTCACCATGTCGGACACCATCGTGGTGATGAAGGACGGGCGCATCCAGCAGGTGGGGGACTCCAAGCGCATCTACGACGAGCCCAAGAACGCCTTCGTGGCCGACTTTATCGGCGAGAGCAACATCCTGCAGGGCACCATGATCCAGGACGAGCTGGTGTCCTTCTGCGGGCAGAAGTTCCCCTGCGTGGACAGCGGCTTCGGCGAGGACCAGCCGGTGGACGTGGTGGTGCGGCCCGAGGACATCATGATCGTGGGGGAGGACGTGGGCATGCTCACCGGGCGGGTGATCTCCACCCTGTTCAAGGGCGTGCATTACGAGATGATGGTGGAGGCGGGAGGCTTCCGGTGGAAGGTGCATTCCACCACCATGCAGCCCGAGGGCAGCCAGGTGGGGCTCTCCATCGTGCCCTTCAACATCCACATCATGCACAGGTCCACCGAGCCGGAGACGAGGGGGGACGAGGATTGAAGCGCAGCGTATTCGCCGGGCCCTACGTGGTGTGGATGGTGCTGTCCACCATCGCGCCGCTGTTGTTCGTGGTCTACTTCGCCCTCACCAGCGCCAGCGGGGCATTCACCCTGAACAACCTGGTGAAGTTCGTGGACCCCATCTACCTGGGGGTGCTGTGGCGCAGTCTGTACCTGGCCTTTTACTGCACGGTGATCTGCCTGGTGATCGGCTATCCGGCGGCCTATTTTCTGGCCAGCAAGGATTTTAGCAAAAATCAGGCGCTGTTCGTGCTGATTCTGCTGCCCATGTGGATGAACTTCCTGCTGCGCACCTACGCCATGATGAGCATGATTGAGGACACGGGGATGATCAACAACCTGCTCAAGTGGATGGGCCTGGAGCCCCTGGAGATGATCGGCACAGAGGGCGCGGTGCTCATGGGCATGGTGTACAACTTCGTGCCCTTCATGATCCTGCCCATCCATACCTCTTTGAAGAAGATGGACAACCGGATCATCGAGGCGGCGGAGGATCTGGGCGCGCCCCCGGCTCAGGTGTTTTACCGGGTGGTCATGCCCCTGTCCCTGCCCGGGGTAATTTCGGGGATCACCATGGTGTTCATGCCAGCAGTGACCACCTTCGCCATCTCCCGTCTGCTGGGCAGCGGCAACTTCTTCCTCTTTGGCGACATCATCGAGCGGCAGTTCCTGGAGGCCAACGACTGGAACTTCGGCTCCGCCCTGTCCCTGGTGATGATGGCCCTGATCCTGATCTCCATGAGCCTGTTGAACAAGGCCGACCCCAAGCAGGAAGGGAGTGGAGCGTATTGAGCCCGCGCAAGTTTTTCCGGGGCACCTATCTGGGGCTGCTGCTGGCGTTTCTGTATTCGCCCATCGTGGTGATGATCGCCCTGTCCTTTAACGGGTCCAGGTCCCGGGCCAAGTGGGGAGGCTTCTCCTTCAAGTGGTACGCCGAGCTGGTGGGGGACAGGCAGATCCTCAGCGCCCTGCAGCTCACCCTGATCATCGCGGTGGTGGCTACGGTGGTGGCCACGGTGCTGGGCACCCTGGCGGCCATCGGCATTCACGCCATGAAGAAGCGGCCTGCCGCCCTGATCATGAACATCTCCTACCTGCCCATGACCACTCCGGACATCGTCACCGGCGTGTCCTTGATGCTGATGTTCGTGTTCATCAAGCTGCCCCTGGGGTTCTGGACCATGCTCATCGCCCACATCGCCTTCGACACGCCCTACGTGCTCTATTCGGTGATGCCCAAGCTCAAGCAGATGAACGTGAACCTGTACGAGGCGGCCCTGGACCTGGGCTGCACCCCCCTGAAGGCGGTGTGGAAGGTGATCGTGCCCCAAATCATGCCCGGCGTGGTCACCGGGGCGCTGCTGTCCTTTACCATGTCCCTGGACGATTTCGTCATCAGCTATTTTACCGGCGGCTCCACCGACAAGAACCTGTCCATGGTGATCTACTCGGCGGCCCGCAGGGGCATCGAGCCCTCCATCTACGCCCTGTCCACCATCATGTTCTTGGTGGTGCTGGCGCTGCTCATCGTCATCAACAAGCGCTCTTCCCTGGAGAACGTCGCCTGATCCGACAGGCCCTTGGCCTTTGGATATATCCCCATTATACGCAAGTGGAGGTATGAAGCACATGAAAAAGGTTGCCCTGGTCCTGGTACTGCTGCTTTGCCTGGTTCCCACCGCCGCGTTGGCCGAGTACATCACCGTGTTCAACTGGTACGACTACATCGACGAAGACGTGATCTACCAGTTCGAGGAGGAGACGGGCATCGAGGTCAAATACGCCAACTTCACCACCAACGAGGAGATGTACGCCAAGCTGTCCGCCGGCGCGGGGGATTACGACGTGATCTTCCCCTCCGATTACATCATCGAGCGCATGATTAAGGAAAACGGCCTGGCCAAGCTGAACCTGGACAACATGCCCAACGTGGCCAACCTGCAGGAGTGGCTGAAAAAGCCGGATTACGACCCCACCGGTGAATACTCCGTGGCCTACATGTGGGGCACCGTGGGCATCCTGTACAACACCGACCTGGTGGACCACGAGGTCACCAGCTGGCAGGACATCTTCGACGTGGAGCGGGCGGGCACCAAGAGCGTGTTCATGCTGGACTCCATCCGGGATTCCCTGGGCGTGGCCCTCAAGGCCCTGGGTTATTCCATGAACACCCGGGACGAGGCCCAGCTGGAGGAAGCTAAGCAGCTGTTGATCAAGCAGCGCCAGGATGGCATCGTCAAGGGCTATCTGGTGGACGAGACCAAGGATAAGATGATCTCCGGCGAAGCGCCCATGGCGCTGATGTGGTCCGGCGACGCCCTGTACTCCATGATGGAGGCGGAGGAGCTGGCCTACGTGGTGCCCGAAGAGGGCAGCAACGTGTGGGTAGACGCCATGTGCATTCCGGCCAACAGCCAGAAGCAGGAGCTGGCCGAGCAGTTCATCGACTTCCTGTGCCGCCCCGACATCGCCCGCAAGAATATGGAGTACATCTACTACTCCACCCCCATCCAGGCCGTGGTGGACGAGATGGACGAGGAGGAGCGCAGTAACCTGACCCTGAACCCCACCCAGGACATCATCGACCGGTGCGAGTTCTTCCACGACATCTCCGACGACATGGAGATGTACGACCGGATCTGGATGGAAGTGCGCGGTTAACCGGTTGCCGCCAAGAGAGGAACGCGCCCCCCGCGTTCCTCTTTCTTTGCGGTTGCGGGGCAGGGGAAGCCCCGATGGGCGGCGAGGCCCGGCCCAAGCCCTTGGCCGGGGACGGGGGAAAACCGCTGGCCGGATATGGGGCGGGCACGCGAGATAGGGGAGCGCCAAGGCCCTGCCGGGCGGCCGGGCATGGCGGAGGAGGGAGCTTTATGTGGTTTGTGTACGCGCTGTTTTCGGCGGTCTTTGCCGCCGCCACCTCGATCCTGGCCAAGGTAGGGGTGCAGGGGATGGATTCCAATCTGGCTACCGCCCTGCGCACCGGGGTGGTGCTGCTGATGGCCTGGGGCATGGTGTTCGTCACCGGGGCCCAGAAGGGATTGGCGTCCATCACCCGGCAGAACGCCCTGTTTCTGGTATTGTCGGGGGTAGCCACCGGGCTGTCCTGGCTGTTCTATTACCGGGCGCTTCAGTTGGGCGAGGTGAGCAAGGTAGCGCCCATCGACAAGCTGAGCGTAGTCATTACATTGGTAATGGCCTTCGTGTTTCTGAAGGAGCCCTTTACCCTGAAGACGCTGCTGGCCAGCGCCCTGATCGTGGGGGGCGTGGTGGTGATGATGCTGTAAGAAGCGCGGAAAATTAAGAGAAACGCCCCTTTACCCGTCCCGTCCTTGTGCTATACTAAAAGGACGCCGCTTGGCGGCGAATAAGCGACAGGACAGAATTGCATGAGCTTTGAAACCATGGGCCTGACCCCGCCCCTGTTGGCGGCGGTGAGGCAGCAGGGCTATGAGCGGCCCACCCCCATTCAAGAAAAGACCATCCCCCTGGCGTTGGCGGGAAAGGACGTGCTGGGCTGCGCCCAGACCGGCACCGGCAAGACGGCCGCCTTCGCCCTGCCCATTTTGCAGCGGCTGGACAGCGCTTCCGGCGGCCCCCGCCGGCCCATACGGGCGCTGGTGCTCACCCCTACCCGGGAGTTGGCCCTGCAAATCTACGAGAACTTTACCGCCTACGGGGCCAGGACCAGTTTGCGCAGCTGCGTGATTTTCGGCGGGGTAAAGCAGCTGCCCCAGACCCAGCAGCTCCAGCGGGGGGTGGATATCCTGGTGGCCACCCCGGGCCGCCTCAACGACCTGATGGGCCAGGGGTTCATTCGCCTGGACAAGCTGGAGATTTTCGTGCTGGACGAGGCCGACCGGATGCTGGACATGGGCTTTATCCACGACGTGCGCAAGGTGATCCGGGCGTTGCCCCAGCGGCGGCAGACGCTGTTCTTTTCCGCCACCATGCCCCCCGAGGTGGAGAAGCTGGCCCTGGACATCCTGAACGAGCCGGCGACGGTGAAGGTGGACCCGGTAACCAGCACCGTGGACAGCGTGCGCCAGCAGCTGTACCTGGTGGACAAGGCCAACAAAAAGCGGCTGCTGGCCGATTTGCTGCGCCAGCCCCAGGTGGAGAGCGCCCTGGTGTTCGTGCGCACCCGCCACGGCGCCGACCGGGTGGTGCGAGAACTGAAAAAGGCGGGCATCGACGCCCGGGCCATCCACGGGGACAAGTCCCAGGCCGCCAGGCAGGAGGCCCTGTCCCAGTTCAAGGAGGGCAAGGTGCGGGTGCTGGTGGCCACCGATATCGCCGCCCGAGGCATCGACATCCACGGCCTGTCCCACGTGTTCAACTACGATTTGCCCAACGAGCCGGAAGCCTATATCCACCGCATCGGCCGCACGGGCCGGGCTGGCCTGGATGGGGACGCCGTCAGCTTCTGCTGCGTGGACGAGATGAAGCAGCTGGCCGCCATCGAAAAGCTCACCGGCAAAACCATCTCCCGCACCCCCTCTCCCTATCCCATGGAGGTGCTCACCCCCACCCAGCCCCAGCCCCAGGGCCAGCGGCTCGGCCCAAGGGCGGCTCAGGGGGAGCCCCGCCGGGAGACAGCCCAATCCCCCCGCCGGGAGATGGCCCAGCCGCCCCGCCGAGAGACGGTCCAATCCCCCCGCCGGGAGACGGCCCAGCCGCCCCGTCGGGAGATGGTCCAGCCGCCCCGTCGGGAGATGGCCCAGTCCCCCCGCCGGGAGGCGGCCCAGTCCCCCCGCCGGGAGGCCGCCAAGCCGCCTCGCCAGGAGGGGCAGGGCGGTTGGTCCGGACAAGGAGAGCGGGGGGCCAGGCCGGTTCCCCGTTGGCCCCGGTATCAGAGCCGGTAGGCCATGGACATACACAGGAGGAAGCACGATGAAGCTGATCATCTTTGACACCGAGGCCACCGACCTGACGCCGGGGCAAATCTGCCAGCTTTCCTATTTAATGGCCGACGGAAGCGACGTGCGGGGCAAGAACATGTTTTTCACCGTGGACGAGATGAGCGAAGGCGCTCAGGAGGTCCACGGGCTGAGCATGGAGGCGCTGGAGACCCTATCCGGGGGCCTGCGCTTTGAGGACCGGGCCCAGGAAATCTACCAGGATTTTTCCGCCTGCGACATGCTGGTGGGCCATAACGTGGCGGCGGACGACCGGTACCTGCGGGTAGAACTAGAGCGGTGCGGCCTGAAGCTGAAGCGGCTGAATACCTTTTGCACCATGAACTATTTTACCAGCGATACCCAGCTCAAGCGCAAGGTGAACACCGGCCGGCCCAAGCCCCCCAAGCTCAGCGAACTGGTGGAGTATTTCCAGATTCCCGAGGAGGAGATCGCCCAAAAGGCCGACCTGTGGCTGGGCGGCGGCGGCCAGCTCCACGACGCCCGGTTCGACACCGTGGCCACCTACCTGTGCCTGCTGGAGGCGGCCCGCCGGGGCAAGATCCGGGGCGTGGTATAGCCCGGGCCTGGCAAGGGTGGAGCGCCCGCCGCCGTTTTTGAGGCGGGGCTTGGAAATGGCAGACAGCCGGGAAAAAATGTGCTATAATGGGGGAACAGGCGGGGATGGACCCGCCCGTCCCCCCATTCAGTATGCCAAAGGAGGAATACCTATGCAGGTTCGTCCGGTAACCGACGCCGCCTTTAACCGCTACGGCAAAATTGTGGAGGGCATCTGCGTCAAGGAGCTGATGCAGGCCATGGAGAACACGCCCCTGCCCGAGGACGTGGTATACGTGGCCTCCGTTCCGGAGCTGGAGGCGCTGCCCATCTTCCAGACCTTTTCCCAGGTGTGCTATGGCGGCATGCCGGTGCAGATCGGCTATTGCAACGGCGACAACCATCGCCTGAACGCCCTGGAGTATCATCGGGACAGCGAATTCAACCTGGCCTGTACCGATCTCATCCTGCTCATCGGCCATCAGCAGGACATTGACCTCAAAGATTATACCTATGATACCGCCAAGGTGGAGGCCTTCCTGGTGCCCAAGGGCACCCTCATCGAGGTCTATGCCACCACGCTGCATTACGCGCCGGTGTCGGCGGGGGGCCGCTTCCGCTGCGTGGTGGCGTTGCCCCGGGGCACTAACGAGGCGCTGCCCTTTGCGCCTACGGGCAAGGGAGAGGACGGGCTGCTCACCCATGTGAACAAGTGGCTGCTGGCCCATCCCCAGGCCGGCATCCCGGGCGCCCATCAGGGTCTGGTGGGGGAGAACATCCAGCTGTAGGCCCCAGGCGCGGCGCCGGGGCATGGGGGCGTGAAAAACCCCAGGTTTTTCACGCCCCCCAGCGGGGGCCGGGGCCCGAAAAATC
>DVHZ01000059.1 GCA_018711685.1 Candidatus Excrementavichristensenella intestinipullorum
GGCAGGGCCGGCGGGCCGGGGCCGGGCGGGCCGGGGCGGAGCGTCGCCTTCGGCAACGCTCCGCCCAACCGGCGCCAAGCGGCTGCTCCATGGGTGGGCGGTGGGCGCAGGGGGCTGGCCTTTTGACAGGAGGCGCCGCCAGGCGGGCTCCGGTTGGACCGCGAAAATTGGAGGAAAGCTAGGCGGATTAGGCCCTGAAGGGGCGTTTCCCATCTTGCCCCGCCGGGCTGGGCGTGGTATAATGCGGCCAGGAGGACCGGAAAACATATGCTGAGTTACGAGGATATTCGCAAAGATCCTGCGATCCAAACCTACATTACGCGGGCCGACCAGTCCTTGGCCGCCTTGGGCTATACCGAGCACGCATTCGCCCACGTGGGCCGGGTGGCCGAGACGGCGGGCTATATTCTGGAAACCATGGGTTATCCCCAGCAGGATGTGGAGCTGGTAAAAATTGCCGCCCATCTCCACGATATCGGCAACCTGGTCAACCGCACGGGCCATTCCCTCACCGGCGCCGTGATGGCCTTTCGCATTCTCCACGAGATGGACATGGACCCGGAGAGCCTGGCCACCATCGTCGCAGCCATCGGAAACCACGACGAGGGTACCGGCGTGGCCGTCAATCCGGTAGCCGCCGCCCTCATTCTGGCGGACAAGAGCGACGTGCGACGCAGCCGGGTGCGAAACCAGGCCGGCGACACCTTCGACATCCACGACCGGGTCAACTACTCGGTGACCAAGTCCGCCTTGAAGATCAACGAAGACAAGACCCTCATCAAGCTCAAACTCACTGTGGATACCCGATATGGCTCGGTGATGGATTACTTCGAGATCTTTATGCAGCGCATGTCCATGTGCCGCAAGGCGGCTGAAAAATTGGGATTGCAGTTTAAACTCATCATTAACGAGCAACCCTTGATTTAAGGCTCCGGCGCCGCAATTTAATACAATCTCCCTTTATTCCCCGGACAATAGGCCCTACAATATACATACAATTTTCGGAAATGGGGGATATTGTATGACAGACAAAACGTTGTATCGTATGGTCTTTACGGCGCTGATGGCGGCGGTGGTGTATGTGACCACCATGTTCCTCAAGGTAACCATTCCCACGCCGGCGGGGCCTACCATGGTGAAGGTGGGCAACGTGTTCTGTCTGTTTTCCGGGATGCTGCTGGGACCGCTGTACGGCGGGCTGGCGGCGGGGATTGGGTCCATGCTGTTCGACCTGTCCGACCCCATGTTCGCGGCCAGCGCGCCTTACACCCTGGTGTTTTTCTTCGCCATGGGATGCGTGTGCGGGCTGATCAGCCATCTGGGCGGGGCCAAGGGGGACGCCCTGGGCAGGAACCTGGCGGGAGCCTTGGCGGGCTCGGCGGTGTACTACGTGCTCAACATCGGCAAATCCATTGTGTTGTTGATCCTGGCGGGTTCTCAGCCCTGGGCGGCGGTGGTGGCCAACGGCACCAAGATGGCCACCTCCCTGGTAAACGCGGTGATCGCGGTGGCATTGTCGGTGCTGCTGGCCAAGCCGCTGATGGGGGCGCTGAAGCGGGGCGGCCTGTTGGACAAATTGGGATAAAGTTACGAAGAGGACAGGAGGCGCATTATGGAACCAATCTACGTCACCGGTCATCGCAACCCGGATACCGACTCCATCGTGTCGGCCATGGCCTACGCGGCCCTGCGCAATGCCCTGGGGGAGCGGGCCTACGTGGCCGCCCGGCTGGGGCCGGTGAGCGACGAAACCCAGATGGTGCTGGACCGGTTCGGCTTTGAGCCGCCCCAGCTGCTGCGGGACGTGCGTACCCAGGTACGGGATTTGGAGTATGATACGCCTCCGGCCATCCACCGGTCGGTGACGGTGAGCCGGGCCTGGTCTGTGCTCAAGAGCGACCACGGCATTCTGGCCATGCCGGTGACGGACGACGAGGGAAAGCTGTTTGGCATGTTGACTCCCGGCGACATCGCGGCCTACGACATGCGCTCCATGGACGATCCGAGGGCTGAAAAGCTGCCCATGTGCAACCTGCTCAGCGCCCTGGAAGGGCACATCATCCATCAGGACGGGGACGCGGTGTACGATACCGTGTCCGGGGATGTGGTGATCGCCCTGCCCCAGCGCCAGGACAGCCTGGTGGGATTGCGGCCCGGGGCCATTGTGCTGGTGGGAGACCAGCCGGACATGCTGAAGAAGGCGGCTCAGGCGGGAGCCTGCTGCCTGATCGTGTGCCAAGCGGAGGTGGAGGAAGCGGTATTGGAGGGGCTGGATAAGGAAGTGCCGGTGATCTCCACTCCCTGCGACGTATATCGGGCAGCCCGGATGATCTTCCAAGCCGCACCGGTGGACCGGGTTTGCAATACCCAGGACATGGTGGCCTTCCGCCTGGACGATTATATCGACGACGTGCGGGAGAAAATGCTGGAGAGCCGCTTTCGCTGTTACCCGGTACTGGACGAAAAGGGCATGGTGGCCGGCACGGTGAGCCGGTTCCACCTGATCCGGCCCCGCCGCAAGAAGGTGGTGCTGGTGGACCACAACGAGCGCAGCCAATCGGTGCCCGGCCTGGACCAGGCCGATATTTTGGAGATCATCGACCATCACCGGCTGGCCGACGTGCAGACGGGAGGGCCGGTATTCTTCCGCAACGAGCCGGTGGGCTCCACCGCCACCATCGTGGCCACCATGTACCAGGAGCGGGGGCTGATGCCGCCGCCCAAGCTGGCGGGGCTGATCTGCGCCGCCATCGTATCGGATACGGTGCTGTTCAAATCCCCCACCTGTACCCAGCGGGACCACGTGATGGCTCAGCGCATGGCCCGGGTGGCGGGCATATCCATCGAGGAACTGGGCCACGATATCTTTGCCGCCTCCTCGGTAGAGGAAAAACCGGCCCAGTCCCTGTACCTGTCCGACTTCAAGGAGTTCCGCATCGCGGGCCATGCCATCGGTATCGGCCAGGTCACCTGCTTGGACGCCCAGCGGGTGCTGCGGCGCCTACCCGAACTGCTCCAGGTGATGGAGGCGCACCGGGCCGCCTCCAATTCGGACATGGAGCTGTTCATGATTACCGACGTGCTCAAGGAGGGCACCGAGCTCATCGTGCTGGGCGACGAGGACATCATCAGCCAAGCCTTTGGCGTGGAAATCAAGGACCACCACGTATTTTTGCCCAAGGTGGTCAGCCGCAAAAAGCAAGTGGTGCCCATGCTGTCCCTGCTGTGGGGCTAAGGCGGCGGACGCGCCTGGAAAACGGCAAGGGTTACCCGGAAAGGAGCGAAGGCCATGTTTACCCCGAAAAAGCCCCCCTTTGAGGACGCCACCCTGGTGGCCACCGTATACAACGCCATCGACGGCCCCATGATCCAGGATATTTTGGAGGGCGCGGGCATTCCCAGCCTGATGCGGCCCCGGTATGGCCTGGACGCCCTGCCCATATTGGCGGGCTCCAGCGTGCTGGGCCAGGAGATCTACGTGGACGCCAGCCAGGCCCAGGAGGCCAGGCAGGTCATCGATGCCTTTACCGGCGGCCATTACCAAGAGGACTGCGCCGGTTCAGAGGCGGACGGCCTTCCTGCGGAGGACCTTTCCGGCTCGGAGGCGGAGGGCCCGGAGGAGGCCGCTCCATGAAATGGATGATCGCCTCGGATATTCACGGCTCCGCCCACTACTGCGAACTGATGCTGGAAGCCTGGGCCCGGGAAAAGGCCCACCGGCTCATCCTGCTGGGCGACCTGCTCTACCACGGCCCCCGCAACGACCTGCCCAGGGAGTACGCCCCCAAGAAGGTCATTCAGATGCTCCAGAGCATCGCCCCAGCGCCCCTGTGCGTGGGGGGCAACTGTGAAGCTCCGGTGGATCAGATGGTGCTGCCCTTTCCCGTGCTGGCCGAGTACGCCTTGCTGCCCCTGGACGGCAGGCTGGTGTTCCTCACCCACGGCCATATCTATTCGCCCCAGTCTCCGCCACCTCTGGCCCAAGGCGATGTGTTGCTTACCGGCCATACCCATGTGCCCGCCTGGCAGGATACGGGGGAATTCTGGTACCTGAACCCGGGTTCGGTGTCCATCCCCAAGGAAGGCTCCGCCCACAGCTACATGGTGCTGGAGGAGCGAACCTTTACATGGAAAAACCTGGAAGGAGGGCCTTATCACCAGCTGTCCCTCTGAGCGGCGAAAAGAGCGCCCCCTTGACGAGGCCGTATGCGGCGAGTTTCTGGAAAATCTAAGGCGAACATGTAAAACCTTTTCCAGGGGATTGCGGCCCAGAGCGGATTTGGGCTATAATAAAAATGCGATACGCAGGCGGCGTCCGAGGGGCGCGAAGGGGATGGAACGGCGTGTTATGGGCTGGGGAAAAGAAGACCGGGCGCAGGGCTCAGTACCTGTGCCTGGTTTGGTGTTTTATCCTGGCCCTGTGCCTAGGTCCAGCCATACCCGCTCTGGGCCGGCAGGAGACGGCGGTCCAGGAGGAGACGGTCCAGGAAAAAGCGGCGGTCCAGGAAAAGGGCAACGTGAAGACCATCACCATCACGGCAGTAGGCGACGTGACCATCGGCGGGGATCCCCGCAGGAACGCAAGCCAAACCTCCTCCCAAAAGTTTTATGAAAAGCTCAGCGCCCAGTATAGCGGCAATTTCTTCAAAAACGTGCGGCAATACTTTACCGGCTCCGCAGAGCTCACATTGGCCAACCTGGAGAGCAGCTTCACCACGGCCACCCGCTACAAGAACAAATCCTATATTTTCCGGGCCAAGCCCTCTTACGCCCGCATCCTGTCCAGCGCCGGGATCGACGTGGTAAGCCACGCCAACAACCACGCCCAGGATTTTAACGGGGGCATACGAAGCACCCGGGCGGCGGTGCGGGCCCGGGGCATGGCCTATGTGGGCAATGGGGTTACCGCCATCGTGAAGAAAAACGGGATTAAGGTGGGCTTTTGCGCCTTCTACGATACCGGAAACATCACGGCCCAGGCCCAGAACGTGGTGAAGCGCCTGAAGGAAAAGTGCCATTTGGTGGTGGTATCCATGCATTGGGGCCAGGAGTACCGTTACGCCGCCAGCAGCAGCCAGCGCAGCCTGGGCCGGGCGCTGATACGCGCCGGAGCCGACCTGGTAGTAGGACACCACAGCCACGTGGTGGGCGGCATCGAGAAATACCAGGGCAAGTACATCGTGTACAGCCTGGGCACCTTTTCCTCGATGATTCTCACCCCCAAGGATATGGACACCATGATTTTCCGGCAGACCTTTTCGGTGAATACCAAGACCAAGGAGGTGCGGGGCTCTGAGCCCGGGGTGCTGCCCTGCAGCATGAGCAGCCGGGCATCGGTCAACGACGGCCGCCCCACCCCCCTCACCGGTCAGGACAAAGAGCGGGTCATCAAGAAGATCAACCGCCTGTCCCTCAATTTTTCCCTGTAATACTTGGCCATGGACGGCTTTTTCCGCCTCTGAACCCGGTTCAGGGGCGTTTTCTTTGGCGTGCGCTCTTGCCTGCCGGGTTGCCGGAGCGGCACGGGAGGCGGGTAAGGACCGCAGCCCGCTTCCCCCCAAGCGTTAGAAGGAGAAGCGCAGCTGCTGGACCTGGGGCGTCCTGCGGCAGATGGGCAGGGCGGCGCGGCCTATGTCCGAGCCCAGTTCCTCCAGGAAAGGAGAGGGCGGGCCGCCGCAGGTGAGGATCAGCTCCTCTTTGGCCCGGGTAACGCCCACGAACAGCAGCCGCCTTTCCTCTTGCGGGTCCCCAGCCTTCAGGGGCATAATCCCCTCGTTGAGCCCGGCCAGGAACACCACCGGGAATTCCAGGCCCTTGGCGGCGTGCAGGGTCATCAGCCGCACCGCGCCTCCCGCCGCCGCGCCTTTGGACAGGCGGCGCACGTCGGCTTCGCCTCCCAGGAGCAGTTCCTGCAGCATGGCCGCCATTCGGGGATAGAAGCCCGCCGCGCCCAGCAGCTTGTCCACACCGGGCCCCGCCGCGCCGCTGGCCTTGACCAGAAGGGACAGCAGCTTCTCCGGCTTATCCCGGTTCAGCCGGGGCCAAAGGGCCTGGGCTGCGGCCAGCCAGGGGGTCAGGACGGGCGTCACCGCCGCCGCCTGGCCTTTGGACAACGTGAACAGCGCCTCGCCCGCCTCTTGAACCAACTCCGGGCAGCGCCATAGCCCGGCCAGCGCGTCGCCCAGGGATACCCGGTCCCGGGGGTCCAGCAGGGCGCGGAAAAAGCCCAGCAGCCCCCGCACCGCCGGGTCGGCCAGAAAATCCTCTCCCCCCATGACCATGCAGGGAATGCCCTCCCGGGCCAGGCAGCTTTCGATCCCCTCCAACTGCCGGTGGGTGCGGCATAGTACGCCGATGTCGGAAAAGGCGTACAGCTGGCCCTGCTCTTCCCGTTCGCCCCGGGCCTCTAGCATACCCACGCCGCCCACCATGCGGCCGATCTCCCCGGCGATCCACACCGCCTCGGAAAAGCCGTCCTCCCCCTGGAGCAAGCGCACCCGGGGCCCCTCCGGACGGTTGGGGCGCAGCAGACGGGCCGGGCCGGGATTGTGGTTGATTAAGGATAGGGCGCAGGCCAGCACCTGGGGGGAGGAGCGGTAGTTCTCCTCCAGAACCAAGGTGCGGGCCTGAGGATGCCGGGCGGTCAGTTGGCGGAAACAGTCCGCATCTGCGCCCCGGAAGCCGTAGATGGACTGGTCCGGGTCCCCGATGACGAACAGGTTGCGCCCTGCCTGGGCGAAGTGCTCCACCAGGCGGTGCTGCACCGGATTGATGTCCTGAAATTCATCCACCAGCAGGTAGGTAAACCCGGTTCGGTCGGACAGGCCGGCCTCCAGCCCCTCCAGCAGCACGTCGTCCAGGTCCCGGGCCCCCAGGGCGGCCAGCTCCCGGTCGTAAGCCCGGCGCAGGGCCTCCGCTTCCTGGTCCTGGGGCAGCGCCCCGTTCTTCAAGGCGGATACCAGCCGTTGGGCCTTAGCCGGGTCCTCCCCGCCCCGGCCCAGGGCGTCCAGGGCCCGGGCCATCACCGCCGTGGCCTGGGGTCCGCCCACCAGGGGCTTTTCCGGGATCAGGCTCAGGCACACCCCGTGAAAGGTGCCCACGGTGAGGCCCTTGGTCCCCGCCCGGCCCAGCCGGGCGGTCAGGCGCTGGGCCATTTCGGCGGCGGCCTGCCGGGTAAAGGTAATGGCGGTGATTTGGGCGGGAAGCGCTCCTTCTTCCTGGATGAGGCGCACGATCCGTTCCACCAGGGCGCCGGTCTTGCCCGTGCCCGGCCCGGCGATGACCGCCACCACGCTATCCATGGCGCGTACCGCTTCCGCTTGAACGGCGTTGAGGACGGGAGCGACCTTGGACTGAACCGCTTCCCCTGCCGCCGGGTGCCGCCGCGCTGCTGTCTTTCCCGCCGCCCCCCTATCCTCCGGGGCCTCGTTCCGGGCCCCGCCTTGAGGGGGCTCCAGCGCCTCGGCCAGGGCGGACAATCTCCGGGGAGCGGGGGCGGACAGGGCGAACAGGGCGGTTTGGCCGCTCAAGCGCTGGGCCTCGCCCTTTTCCAGCAGGGACAGCACGCCGTACTGCCCGTCGAAGCCGGGCTGCGCCCGCACCTGGCCCGCCCGCAGCCGGCGCAGCGCCTCGGCCACCACGGGCCCGGCGGTGCGCTCCACCTGGTCCAGGGGCGCTTGGCGCAGGATAAACAGCTCGCTGCCCAGCCGGTCCAGCAGGGACAGGTAGGCGGCCTGGACCTTCTTGCTCTGGGGGGATACCCCCAGGCAGTCGGCCAGCACTTCCTCCAAGGGCATCAAGCTTTCAAAGGGCTTGCCGGGGATGGGATTTACCCGGTCCGCCAGGGCCATGACCCGGCTGAGCACTCCCACCGTCAGCCTGCGGCCGCACACCGGGCACTTGCCCTCCAGCCGCCGGGTCTCCCAGGGCTGCAGGCACAGGCCGCAAGCCCGATGCCCGTCCAGGTGGTATTTGCCCTCCTGGGGGAAAAACTCCAGGGTGCCCGCCAGGCCCTGACCGGTACGAATGGCCCGCCGCAGGGCGCAATAGCTGGGCGGCCCTTCCAGCAGGGTGGCCTCCCGGGCCAGCTTGGCGGGGGAATGGGCGTCGGAGTTGGACACCAGCTGCCGCCCGTCCAGGGCGGAGAGCAACCGGTTCATGGGGGGATCGGAGGACAGGCCGGTTTCCAGGGCCAATACTTCCCCGGCCAGGCCGCCGTAGCATTCCTCCAGGGTATCGAAGCCGGAGAATGCGCCGAACACGGAGAAATGGGGCGTCCAGATATGAGCGGGGATATAGACCGCCTGGGGACAGGTTTCCAGCAGAATCTCCAGCAGGTCCCGGCTGTCCAGGCCCAGGATGGGCCGGCCGTCGCTGTGCAGGTTGCCGGTTTGCTCCAGGCGCTGGGACAGCCGTTTGGCGTCAGCCAGGCTGGGCAGCAGGATCAGATGGTGTACCTTGCGGGTGCGCCCGTCCCGCTTATAGATGGTGCTGATCTCCCCGGACACCAGGAAAAAGGGGGCCTCTCCCGGCCCGCCGGGCAGGCGGTACCGGTCCTTCAGCCGGTACAGTCCTTCCCCCGCCTCCTCCAGCATTTCCTCCAGCTCCTCCCGCCAGGCGGGGTGGGTGAAATCCCCGGTGCCCACCAGGCCCAGGCCCTTGCGCCGGGCCCACAGGTCCAGGTGAGGGGCGTCGCAATCCCGGCTGGTGGCCCGGGAGTATTTGGAATGGATATGCAGGTCCGCCGCGTACATCCTCCTGCCCCCTTCCTCTTGGGTATGGCCCTCCAGGGCTATTATACCAGCCGGGGAAGCGCTTGGCAAATGTCCCGGTCCCGCGCAAAAACCCGGCAAAAAGGCGGGGAGATTCTTGTCCCCAGGGAAATTTTATGGTATACTGTGGTAAAGAAAAGGGGCGGCGGCCGGCCGCCTTGACCAGAAAGGGAGCGGGTAAGGTTATGAGCGAAAACATCAAGCAGGCCATTCAGGCGGGCAAGACGGCATTGGGCATCGAGCTGGGCTCTACGCGGATCAAGGCGGTGCTCATCGGCGAGGACCACAGTCCCATCGCCTCGGGCAGCTTCGATTGGGAGAACCGGCTGGAGAACGGGGTGTGGACCTATCACATGGACGAGGTGTGGCAGGGCATCCAGGGCTGCTACCGAGCCATGAAGGAGGACGTGCAGGCCAAGTACGGGGTTACGCTGAAGGGCATCGGCGCCATCGGCATGAGCGCCATGATGCACGGCTACCTGCCCTTCAGCCAGGAGGGCAAGCAGCTGGCCGCCTTCCGCACCTGGCGCAACACCATCACCGGCCAAGCCTCCCAGGAGCTCACCCAGCTGTTCGGCTTCAACATTCCCCAGCGCTGGAGCATCGCCCACCTGTACCAGGCCATCCTCAACGGCGAGGAGCATGTGAAGGACATCGGCTATTTGACCACCCTGGCGGGCTACGTACACTGGAAGCTCACCGGGCGCAAGGTGCTGGGCGTAGGCGAGGCCTCGGGCATGTTCCCCATCGACAGCGGCGCCTGCGATTACGACCAGGCCATGGTGGACAAGTTCGACGCCCTGGTTAGTGGAAAGGGCTTTGCCTGGAAGCTCAGGGACATCCTGCCCCAGGTGCTGCCCGCCGGGGCCGAAGCGGGCGCCCTCACCCCGGAAGGGGCCAAGCTGCTGGACCCCAGCGGCGACCTGGCCGCCGGCATCCCCCTGTGCCCTCCCGAGGGCGACGCGGGCACCGGCATGACCGCCACCAATAGCGTGGCCCAGCGCACGGGCAACGTATCGGCGGGCACCTCGGTATTCGCCATGGTGGTGCTGGAAAAGCCCCTGTCCCGGGTGCATCCGGAAATCGACATGGTCACCACCCCCAGCGGAAAGCCGGTGGCCATGGTACACTGCAACAACTGCACCTCCGACCTGAACGCCTGGGTGGGCCTGTTCGGCGAATTCGCCCAGGCCATGGGCATGAAGGCGGATATGAACGCCCTGTTCTCCACCCTGTACAACAAGGCCATGGAGGCCGACAGGGACTGCGGCGGGCTGCTGGCCTATAACTTCTTCTCCGGCGAGCACATCGTGGGCCTGGAGGAGGGCCGTCCCCTGTTCGTGCGCACCCCCCAGAGCAAGTTCACCCTGGCCAACTTCATGCGGGCCCACCTGTACGCCGCCCTGGGGGTGCTGGCCACCGGCATGGACATCCTGCTGGGAGAGGAAAAGGTCAAGATCGACCAGATCCTGGGCCACGGCGGCCTGTTCAAGACCAAGGGCGTAGGCCAGAGCATTCTGGCTGCCGCCATCAAGACGCCGGTATCGGTGATGGAAACCGCCGGCGAGGGCGGCGCTTGGGGCGTGGCCCTGCTGGCAGCCTACCGGCTGCGCCGTCAGGGCCAGGAGACCCTGGAGGACTACCTGGCGGACAAGGTATTCGCCGGCAAACTGGGCCAGCGGATGGAGCCCAAGAGCGAGGACGTAAAGGGCTTTGAGGATTACATGAAGCGCTACGGACCGGGCCTGGCCATCGAGCGGGCGGCGGTGGAGCATCTGAACTGACGCCGGGAAAGCGGTATGAGAAAACGAGGGCGGCCCACCGCCCTCGTTTTTAATCGCGCTCCGCCGTCCCATGTTGATATAAAAGCCGGCCTGTTCGCCGCGCTCTCTCACATCGCGCCTGCCGCACATTACGATAAAAGCGCGGCCCCCTCGCCGCGCTCTCTCGCATCGCGCCCGCCGTCGGGTCCTTCTTCGCTTTTATATCGCGCTCCGCCGCCCCATGTTGATATAAAAGCGCGGCCTGTTCGCCGCGCTCTCTTATATTGCGCCTGCCGCCGGGTTCTCTGAAAGGGCAGCGGCAGGCCATTGGGACAACCATTGGGACAATGGAAGGCCCCGCCGGGAGGGCGGGGCCTCTATATGTTTATGCGTTTTCCGGCTCCAGCAGGCCGTAGTTGCCGTCCAGGCGCTTGTACACCACGCAGGCGCCGCCGGTCTCGGCGTTGAGGAACAGGAAGAAGCTGTGGCCCAGCATATCCATCTGGATGATGGCGTCTTCCACCGACATGGGTTTCATGGTGAAGCGCTTGGTGCGCACCAGCTCCGCTTCGTCCGCCAACTCGAAGTCCGGCGCCTCCTCCTCATAGGCGCCCGCCCGCAGCCGTTTCTCCAGCTTGGTGCGGTGGCGGCGGATCTGGCGCACGATGATGTCTACCGCCTTGTCGATGGAGCCGTACATGTCGCTGCTGGTTTCCTCCGCCCGCAGGATGATCCCATCGAAGGCGATGGTAATCTCCACCGTGTTGCGGCCGCCCCGCTCCTGGGACAGGCGAACCTGTACTTCTTCCTCCTCGGTGAGGAACCGGTCCAGCTTGCTCAACTTTTTCTCAATGCGCTGACCCAGCGCTTCGGTGATCTCCACATTTTTTCCGCTTACGATTGTACGCATAAGGTTAAAACCTCCTGTAGGATTTTGAGGTGCCTGGCGCCCCATCGGGCGCCGTCCGGTGCGCATCCATCGGCATCGCCCGCTTTCTGAAGTGATGATAATTATAGTATTCGAGTCTCCGGTTCCCTTTTCCTGCCGCCCCGGAAGATTTTTTCCCGCCAAACTCCGGGCAAAGGGGCTATTCATGGATTCTTCAATGTTTTGTCATGTTCCGGCGATATCTATGTGGTAATATAGGCTATCATGATGGAAGGGGTAATGATTTGTGTCAAAATTCACCCAATGGAAGCAGGACCTGCCCAAGGGCGGTACGCTGACCCGCATCCTGTGGTTTTTGGTGCTGGGCGTTACGCTCACCTTCTTCCCCGGCCTCTCGGCCAACGTGCTGTGCTACATCGGCGGGGGGCTGCTGATGGTATACGGTATTTACAAGATCCTGGCCTACTTCCGTACCCAGGTGGTGCTGGCGGAGCGGCTGTTCTCCACCGGCCTGATCGCCCTGGCCGGGGGCCTGATCATCGTGCTCATGCCTCAAAGCCTCATCGCCGTGGTGCCCCTGCTCATCGGCTTTGCCCTCATCGCCTGCGGCATCCTCCAGTTGGAAGTGGCCCTGGGCCTGTCCCGTATGGGATATCCCCGCTGGTACCTCAGCCTCACCGGCGCTGCGCTGATGCTGGTGCTGGGCGTGGTGATTCTGGTAAACCCCTTCTCTTCTTCCCTGCTGCTGCTGCGCTTCATCGGCATATCCATGCTGCTGGAGGCGGTGTGCGACCTGGTGGGCGGTATATTGTTCAGCCGGGTACGGCGCGGTTTTGACGGGCGCTAGCCCTTTCCCAGGGCGGGCGCGCCCTTCCGCCATCGGAAGGGCGCGCCCCTTTTATCCGCTGTTCCGCTCGCCAAAGGCGTACCGCCCCGTCCCCTGGGCAGGAAAAGCCGGAACCGGCGGCGTATTTCTTATTCGCGGCGCGTCAAAATTTCTTGCGACCCAGGAGGCATAAATATGGCAAAAAAATACGCGATGGGCATTGATTTCGGCTCATTGTCCGCCCGGGCCCTGGCGGTGGATGTGCAGACAGGCGAGGAGGTAGGCTCCGCCTGCCTAGACTACGCCCATGGGGTGATGGACCGGGCCCTGCCCCAGGGCCCCGGGCTGCCCCCGGACTGGGCGCTGCAGCACCCCCAGGATTACCTGACCTGCCTGGCCCAGGTGATTCCCGGTGCGCTGAAGGCGGCGGGAATCGGGGCAGAGGACATCGTGGGCGTGGGGCTGGACTTCACCGCCTGCACCATGCTGCCCCTGGACCGGGCGGGGGACCCCTTGTGCTTTGATCCGGCCTACGCCCACAACCCCCACGCCTACGTCAAGCTGTGGAAGCACCACGCCGCCCAGTCCCAGGCCGACCGGCTCAACGCCGTGGCCCAGGCCCGGGGGGAGGCGTTCCTGTCCCGGTACGGGGGCAAGGTGTCCTCGGAGTGGATGATCCCTAAAATCTGGCAGATTCTGGAGGAAGACCCGGCGCTGTACCAGGCCGCCCACCGGTTTATGGAGGCGGGGGACTGGATCGTGCTGCGCCTCACCGGCCAGGAGCGGCGCAGCGCCGGCCTGGCGGGATACAAGGCGCTATGGGACAAGGCCCAGGGATATCCCTCCCCGGATTTCTTTGGAGCCCTGGACCCCCGCCTGGCCCATGTGGTAGAGGACAAGCTGAGGGGCCCGGTCTGTCCCTTGGGCGCCCGGGCGGGAGAGATCACCCCCGCCGCCGCCCGGCTCACCGGGCTGAAGCCCGGCACTCCAGTGGCGGTGTGCAACGTGGACGCCCACGTGTCCATGCCCACCGCCGGGCCAGCAGAACCGGGAGACCTGCTGATGGTCATGGGGACCTCGGTGTGCCATATCGCCTTATCTCGGGAACGGGTAGAGGTGCCGGGCATGTCCGGCAGGGTCGAGGACGGGGTAATCCCAGGTTGGATGGGCTATGAGGCCAATCAGGTGATGGGGGACCATTACAATTGGCTGGTGGATTACCTCTTCCCCCAAGATTACGCCCGGCAAGCCCAAGCCCGGGGGATGGATGCCCACGCCCTGCTCAGCGAAAAGGCGCAAGCTCTTCTCCCCGGCCAGAGCGGCCTGTTGGCCCTGGACTGGTGGAACGGCAATCGTTCGGTACTGGTAGACGGCCAGCTCTCCGGGCTCATGCTGGGCATGACCCTAAAGACCCGGCCGGAGGAGATGTACCGGGCCCTCATTGAGGCCACCGCCTTCGGCTCCCGGGTGATCCACGAGACCTTTGAAAAGAGCGGTATACCCATCGTCCGGCTGGCAGCCTGCGGCGGCATCGCCCAGAAAAACCCCCTGGTGATGCAGATTTATGCCGACGTGCTGGGCCGGGAGATCGGCGTGGTGCGCTCGGCCCAGGCCCCCGCCTTGGGCTCGGCCATGCACGGCGCCGTGGCTGCGGGCAAGGCCGGCGGCGGATACGATCACATCGGCCAGGCTGCCGCCGCCATGGGCGGGCTCCTGCCCGTGATCTACCGCCCGGACCCCCAGCGCAGCCACATCTACAGCCAGCTCTACCGGGAATACCTGCTGCTTCACGACTACTTCGGCCGGGGCGCCAACCCCGTGATGAAGCGCCTCAAGGCCATTCAGCGCCAGGTCCATCCCCAAGACCCCTAAACCGCCCCGGGGCGGCAAGAAAAGGGCCGGAGGCGGGCTCCCCCAAAGGGGCCCCGCCTCCGGCCCCTTCAATGGGGCGGAGCAACCCCACCAGGGCCGGGGCCTCAGGATGGGCGGTCCTCCGGCCCTTCGGGGCGGAGGGGGCGGTAGGACAGGGTGACCACCGCCTGAAACACGCCGCGGCTGTAGGCGGTGCGGAGGACGCCGTCGTAGCGCTGGGCGGCGGCGCTCACGCTCTGGAGGCCCCAGCCATGGAGGTTTGGGTCCGCCTTGGCGGTGCGCCACTGCCCCTGCACCCGGAGGGGGGCGCGCCCGCAGCCGTTTTCCACCTTGATCACCAGCATATCGTTGATGCGCCGCAGGGTCAGGCGCAAAAAGCGCAGCTCTCCCCCGGCGGCTTCCCCGCCCTCAATGGCGTTGTCCAGCAGGTTGCCCAGGATGCTGGTCAAATCCCTATGGCGGATATTGGTATTGGGCGGGTATTCGATGTTCACCTTGACCGCTAGGCCCTTTTGCTCCGCCAGGGCGATCTTGCTGTTGATGAGGTAATCCACGGTCCCGTCCCCGGTCCATACCCGCCGGGCGGCCTCCTCCAGGGGGCCGCACAATTCCCGGCAGTACCGCAGCGCCTCTTGGGCCTCTCCCCGCTCCAATTGGCTGTGGAGGGTCTGCAGGTGGTTACGCCAGTCGTGGTACAGCTTGGCGTTGTCCGAATAGGTCTTGCGCAGGGTCTGAAACTCCCGCTCCAAGCTCTGCGCCCGTTCTTCCTTGAGGGCGGCGATCTCCGCCTCCATCTCCCGCTGGCGGTTTGCCCGGTAAAAGAGCACCGCAAAGAGCAGCACCATGGACAGGATGACCCATGTATCCAGCCGGTCCCCCTTCAGGGGCAAAGCGGTTTGCTCCGACAGGGTGATGGTGGCGATCAGCCCCAGCACCGCCAAGGCGGAAACCAGGGCCATTCCCCGCCTGGCGGCGGGAGGGGAGGCAATCTCCCCACCGCTCCCGGCGGCGGGGGAACCGCCGTCCCGCCGCCTTCTGGCCCACCCTTCCCCGGCGGCCCAGGCCGCCAGGCACAGCCGGGTCAGCCAGACGCCCGCCAGGGATTGAGGGGTTCCCGGGTCCACAAAGGCGGCGCTGCCCGTCAGGATGCCCAGCCCCGCCGACAGCAGGAATTCCCACTGGGCCGCGCCCGCCTCATACAGGAAGGCCAAAAACAGGCACAGGCGCAGCCGCCCGCCCAGGGCGTATGCCAGCGTTCCGGCCAGGGCGGCGCTTTCCGCCGCTGCCGCCGCCCAGGGTCCCCACACCGCGCCCAACCCGGCGGCCAGGCATCCGCCCAGCGCAGCCCAGGCCCAGTGCCGCGGCTTCAGGCCCGTTCCCAGCCATCCGGCGGCCAGGTACAGCCCCGCCAGGATCCGCAGTTGGCCCGCCGCCAGGCCGGAGGCCAACGCCAATCCCCCCGTCATATCCGCTCCCCCCAGAACCGGTTGATCTGCTCCTTCACCTGCTGCAGGTGGGCGCGGCTGATGGGCAACTGCTCCCCGCTTTTCAGCAGCGCCACGCCGCCGCTGACCTTCATCACGTGGAGGATATTGACGATACAGCCCCGGTCGATGAAGATGAATTCCGGGGCGCTTAGCTCCCCGTATACTTGTTGCAGGCTCTTGCGCACCCGGGAAACGCCCCTTGAGGTCACGATGGCGGCGCCCCGGCCCTCCCGCCGGACGCAGCAGATGTCCCCCAGGGGGATGCGCTCCAGGCGGCTGCTGGTGTGAATGGTATAGGTTCCCTGGTTTTCCATCTGGATCAGCTTGGCCGCGTCGGTGACGGCGGCGGCCAGCCGCTCCTCCAGCTCTCCCTTGGGCACGTAGCGGAAGATGGACAGCTCAAAGGCGTCTATGGCGTACTGCATATGGGAGGTGACGAAGATGATGCGCACCTTGGGCAGAAATTCCCGTATCCTCCCGGCCATCTCCATGCCGTTGAGCCCGGGCATTTCGATGTCCAGCAGGATCAGGTCGTAAAAGAAATGGTCGTCGGAAATGTCCCACAGCAGGTTGGCGCTCTGGGTATACGGGGTAATTTCACAGCCTACGCCCAGCTGGGCCATGGCCTTTCGGGCGATTTGCCCGTGAAGGGCCACCGCCTGTTCCTGGTCGTCGCAGATCGCCATGCGGATCATAGCCGTCGCCTCGCGTTTCCCGCCAACTATGGCGAAGCCTTCTGATTGTATGGGCCGGGGCCATCGCGCCCCCGCCGGGAAAGATCCTCCCGATGCAGGGCGGGCCCGCCCGTTGGGATGGGGATGCCACTTTTCCGGGCGGGCCCCGTGCTCGGAATCAACCCGCCCTTGGGGGCGGAGCCGATTTCCTTGGATTACCGCGCCCGGCCCTTGCGCCGCTTCAGCCACTTTTCCAGTTCCACGATGGGGATGATGGAGATAGCCAGGCCCATGGCGGTCAGGTACTCCGCCAGGGAGATGTGGGCGAACCCGAAGGCGCTGGACAGCAGGGGCACGTAGATCACCGCCAGGGTGAGGGCCATGGACAGGCCCATGGCCGCCCACAGCAGCCGGTTGTGGCTGGGCAGCCGGAACACCGATTCCCGCAGGGAGCGCATGTTGAAGGCGTGGAAGATCTCGATCATGGACAGGGTGAGGAAGGCCATGGTCATGCCGTCGGCGCTGTTCACCATGGCCCAGGCGCCCGCCTCCATATAATGGCCCAGGGCATAGCTGAGCAGGGTTATGGCGGTGACCACCGCGCCCTGGAACACCACGTCAAAGCCCACGCCCCCGGCGAATATGCCCTGCGCCGGGTCCCGGGGCGGGCGGCGCATCAGGTCGGGTTCCCCCTTTTCCACGCCCAGGGCCAGGGCGGGGAGGCAGTCGGTAATCAGGTTGATCCACAGCAGGTGTACCGGCCTGAGGATGGTGAACCCCATCAGGGTGGCGCTGAACACCGCCAGCACCTCGGATAGGTTGGAGGCCAGCAGGAACTGAATGGCCTTGCGGATGTTGTCGTAAATCCGCCGCCCTTCCTCCACCGCCGCCACGATGGTGGCGAAGTTGTCGTCGGCCAGCACCATGTCGGCCACGTTCTTGGTCACGTCGGTGCCGGTGAGGCCCATGCCCACCCCGATGTCGGCGCTCTTGATGGAGGGGGCGTCGTTCACCCCGTCGCCGGTCATGGCGGTAATCTTGCCCTTCTTCTTCCAGGCGTTCACGATGCGCACCTTGTGCTCCGGCTGCACCCGGGCGTATACCCCTAAATCCTGGATGCGCGCCTCCAGCTGCGCGTCGGTCAGCTTGTCCAGCTCCGCCCCGGCAATTGCCTGGCTAGCGTCCTGGATGATGCCCAGTTCCTTGGCGATGGCCACCGCCGTGTCCCGGTGGTCGCCGGTGATCATCACCGGGCGGATGCCCGCCTGCCGGCACTTTTCCATGGCCGCCTTGACCTCGGGGCGCACCGGGTCCATCATGCCGCAAAGGCCCAGAAAGCACAGCTCCCTTTCCAGCGCCTGGGGCGACTGGTCCTCAGGCAGGGCGGGATAGGCGCGGGTGGCGGCGGCCAGCACCCGCAGCGCCTTGCCCGCCATCGCTCCGTTGCGCTCCAGGGCTTCCTGGCGCAGGGCCGGGGTCATGGGCACCGCCTGGCCCCCCACCCAGGCGTGGGTACACCGGGCCAGCACCTCGTCGGGAGCGCCCTTGGTGTACTGGGTCACCCCCTGGCCGGTTTTGTGCAGGGTGGTCATCATCTTGCGCATGGAGTCGAAGGGCGCTTCCCCTACCCGGGGCGTCTCTCGTTCCATCTGCTCCTTGTCCAGGCCCAAGGCGAAGGCGTCCTCCACCAGGGCGCACTCGGTGGGCTCGCCCACCGCCGCGCCTTCCGGCCCCATCTTGGCGTCGCTGCACAGGGCCATGGCCCGGGCCAGCAGCTTTTCGTCCTGGGCCCGGCGCTCCACAACCTTCATCCGGTTCTGGGTGAGGGTACCGGTCTTGTCCGAACAGATCACCTGGGCGCAGCCCAGGGTTTCCACCGCGGTCATCCGCCGGATGATGGCGTTGCGCTTGGACATATTGGTCACGCCGATGGACAGCACGATGGTGACCACCGTGGCCAGTCCCTCGGGAATGGCGGCCACGGCCAGGCTCACCGCCACCATGAAGGTGTCGATGAGGACCCCGCCCCCCAGATTGGGCCAGGCCCGCAGGATATCCACCGCGAAGATCACCCCGCACACCCCCAGCACCAGCCAGGTGAGGATGCGGCTGAGCTGGGCCAGCTTCTTTTGCAGAGGGGTCTTTTCCTCCTTGGCCGCCAGCAATGCCCCGGCGATCTTGCCCACCTGGGTGCCCATGCCGGTCTGGGTGACCACCGCCTTGCCCCGTCCGTAGGCCACGGTGCAGCCCATGTATACCATATTGGCCCGGTCCCCCAGGGGCACGCTGTCCGCCCCCTGGATGGCCCGGCTATGCTTGTCCACCGGCACCGATTCCCCGGTGAGGGCGGCTTCCTCCACCTTCAGGCTGGCGCATTCCATCAGCCGGGCATCGGCGGGCACCGCGTCCCCCGCCTCCAGCAGGATCACGTCCCCCGGCGCCAGCTGGCTGGAGTGGATCACCTTCTGCTGCCCCTGGCGCACCACCTTGCAGGTGGCCGCGGCGATCTGGTTCAGGGCCTCGATGGCCTGTTCCGCCTTGCTCTCCTGGACCACCCCCAGCACCGCGTTGATCAGCACCACGGCGGCGATGATCACCGTATCGGCGAAGGATTCCCCGGCATAGGCCGCAGTTACCCCCGATACCAGCGCCGCCGCGATGAGAATGATGGTCATGGGGTCGGCCAACTGCCGGAAAAACCGGTGCAGCAGGCTCTCCTTGGGCGCCTGGGCCAGCTGATTGGGCCCATGGGCCGCAAGCCGGCGGGCGGCCTCCTCCTCGCTCAATCCCTGGGCGGTGACCTTCTGTTCCTCCAGCACCGCCTCTACCGTCTTTTGATAATCCTCCACGGATCTGCTCTCCTTTCTTCCTTGCGGCAAATGCTGCCCCCCGGGCAGGCCCCTTCAGCGGGATGTACAAAAAGACTTATCTGTCCCTTTGTACAGATAAGTCTTATCATTTTAAGCGGAGCCAAGAGGGTTGGCCCTCCGGCATGTTGGCTTCGCTGCGGCGCGGCGGCGGCCAGGGCTGTGGCGGGAACCTTGCCGACCAAAGGGCCTCGCGGTTCGCGGCCACCGCCCGGCGCTTGCCGGGTCCGCCGATTACTCCCTTATCGCCAGAATCTTAACAAAATCCCGCAAGAAAGTCAATGGCGCGCATTTTAAATTTTGGGAAACGTTCCTTCCAGGATATCCTTCAGCTGAGCCAAATCGTCTATCTCCCAGGCCAGGGGCATATCCGCAGGCCGTGGCTTATGGCCTGGGTTGTACCAGCAGCCGTCCACCCCCGCGTTGCGGGCGCAGGCCATGTCGCTGGCCAGACTGTCTCCCACCAGCAGCGCCCGGCTAGGCGACACGCCGCCCAGTTCCTTGAGGGCCTGGTGGAGAATTCGGGGATTGGGTTTGGCCGCCCCGATCTCCTCGGAGATCACCAGGGCGGACAGATAGGGCCGTATGGGCGAGGCGTCCAGCCGGCCGTGCTGAATAAAGGCGATGCCGTTGGTCACCGCTCCCACCTTGACCCGGGCGGCGATCTCCCGAACCGCCTCCAGGGCCCCCGGCAGCAGCACCCCCTCCTGGGACAGGGCGTTCATGTAGAAATCCCCCACCGCCTTGGGATCATCCGCCCGGTTCATCATGAACAGAAAATCCCGAAAGCGCTTGTAGCGCAGGGTGGCCTGGTCGATCTCCCCCCGCTCCAACGCCCGCCAGCAGGCCTCGTTGCAGGCCCGGTAGGTCTTTTCCGCCAGGGGCGTACACAGGGCGTAGTGGCGCAGCATCTTGTCCAGCGCCCGGCGCTCCGCCTCCTGAAAGTCCAGCAGGGTATCGTCGATGTCGAAGAGCACCACGTCGTACCTCATGAGCGCCTCCTGAGCAAAAGTCCCTTGACGAAGGCCAACTGTTCCACCCGCAACGTCACCAGTGCGCCCACATAGATGAGCAGGCTGGCGCAGCCGATGCCCGCCAGGCGCAGCAGCACCCAGCCCTTGCCCAGCGCCTGGGGCCAGATTTGGTTCAGGACCAGCGCCGCAGCCAAACACAGCGCTCCCGCTCCCATCACCTTGCCCAGCTCCAGGGCGGTCTTCCTAAAGCCGATGTGCCCCAGCCGCTTGCGCAGCATAACCGCCAGCACCACCGCCCCCACCATGCAGCTGATGGTGGTAGCCAGGGCCAGACCGTTCACCCCCATCACCCGGGACAGGGTCAGGTTCAGCCCCACGTTCAGCGCCACGGTGAGGCAGGCCACCAGCATGGGGGTGCGGGTATCCTGCATGGCGTGGAAGGCCCGGTTGTACATGTCCCGCAGCCCGAACCCCCAGATGCCCAGCAAATAGAACAGGAATACCCCGCTGGTCACCCGCAGGGAATCCTCCCCAAAGCTGCCGTGCATGTAGGCCAGCTTGATCACGTCGGTGGCCAGCACGCACCCGATCAGGGTCACCGGCAGCAGGATGATGGTCAGCGCTTCCACCGACTGGTTCAGGATACCCAGCGCTCCCTTCTGGTCGCCCTGGGTGGCGTGCATGGACAGCCGGGAGAACATCACCGTGGTGATGGGCACCGCCAGCACCCCGGTGGCGAAGGTGATGAGCCGGTAGGCGTAGTCCATGGCCGAGGGGTCCCCCGGGTTCAGATAAGAACAGATGGACTTGTCGATAATGTGGTTGAGCTCGTTCACCGCCATGCTCAAAATGGCCGGCACAGCCAGAACCAGCATCCGCTTGAATTGAGGGTCGTTAAACTGCAGGCGGAAGGAATAGCCCATGGTCCGGTTGGCGAAGGGCAGCAGGATGAGCATTTGCAGCACCCCTGCGGCGAACACGCCCCAGGCCACCGCCCATATGCCATACTGCCGGGAAAAGCCCACCGTGGCGATAATCACCGCCACGGTGAGGGGAAAACCGGTGAGCTGCGCCGATAGATAGCGCTCGTTGGCGTTAAGTACCGAGGACAGCACGATGGACACCACCACAAAGGAGAGCGAGGGCAACATGATCTGGGTGAGCTGGGCGGTGAGCATCTGCTTTTGCTGGTCGAAACCGCCAAAGGTAATCCGCACCAGGGGTCCGGCCAGGGCCATCATCAATAGCGCCACTCCCAGGGCCAGCAGGGCGAAGATATTCACGCAATTGCTGGCAAACCGGTCCGCCAAGCGGCGGCTGTGCTTGTTGCGGGCCTGGACGTATAGGGGCACCACCGTAGAGGTGATGCAGGAATTGAACAGCAGCACCGGAATGTAGAACAGGGTGTACGCCGAGGAATAGGCGTCCCGCTCCATACCGGTGCCGAAATATCCGGCGCTGATGACGTCCCGGGCAAATCCGAAAAGCTTGCTGAGCAGTATCACCATGGTTACCGCCAGCGTGGTCTTAAAGGTCCGATTCTGCGAAGCCACACGAAAGCCTCCCCTGCATTCTGAACCTTCAGTATACCACACAAACGCGTCCAGGGCAAGCGTCCCGCGGCCGAAGAACCCTTCCACGGGAAAAAGCGCCCCCGGCTCGCCCCGGAAGCACCTTTCCCCTCCCAACGGACCCCGCCGCTCCGGCCCCTCCCCGGATCAAATTTCTCGCCCCGCGTTGCCAGAATCCCTGCCAAAACTCCCTGTCCCAAGGGGCCGGTCCTTCAAGAAACCGGCCCTTTCAAGAAGCGCAGCCTGCCCAAATGGGCTGGTCCATGCAAAGGAACCAGTCCTGCCCGGGGCCGGTTTATCCCTCCAGGGAATCTATCTGTTTCGCCTCCGGCGGGCCCTGGACCTGCGGCGGGGAAGCGGATTCTCCCCTCAACGCCCAGTCCACCAGCGCTCCGGCAGCCTGCCGCGCCCTGGGCGTAGCGGTCAAGCCCCGGCGAAAGGAGCCTCGATCCAATGTGCAGCGCAGGGCGGCCAGCCCACCGCCGGGCTGCAGAATCTCCCGCCCCCAATGGGTCAGAGCGGAAGCGCTTTCCCGGGGCGCGGCGGCGGACAGGGCTCTGGCCAGCTTATCCTGGGCCTCTAGGCGGGACAAGGGGGTGAAAGGCCAGATTAACAGGCACAAAAAAAGGGCGAAGCATAGCCATTTCTTCTTCATGGAAAAAGGCTATGCCCCGCCCCTGCAAGTTATGCTTTCTCGCCGGAAACCCCGCCTGGCAGGCCTTTCTTGCCAACCGGTCGAGAAAAACCGGCCCCGGGCGGGAGGCTGCTCCTTGGGCTTAGGCCTCCACGTTCAGCCAGCTGTAGCCCTGGGCCAGCACCTTATGATCTGCGCCTTCCAGGTCCACGGAGCACAGCCTGGTGGCGCTGCGCTGGTTGTCAAAATCCAGGTAATAGATGCGCCCGCCCATCAGGGCCAGTCGAGGCGCTTCCTCGGAGAAGCACAGCACCTCCCGGCGCTGCTGGTTCAACTGGGTCCACTGGCCGCTGGCCACGTCCACCCGGATCATCCGGTCGGCCTGCGCCACTTCCTCGGTTTCAATAAAATAGCTGCCGCACAGGTAGACGCAGCCGTCTTGGGCGGCGGAAATGTCCCCTGCGGGCACGGAAATATCCGATAGCGCCTGGCCGGTCAAGCTCACCCCTTTGAGGAAGGCAGGCGGATCGTCCTGGGTGTAATCCACCTGCACCCCGTAGACCGCGCCGTCCATTACCCGGGCGTAGGCGGTGTAAAGGTCTCCCGTCTGGTCCAGGGAAGCCAACAGGGTTTCCTGCCCCCCGTTCTCCCCCTCCAGATACAGTCCGGCCGCCGCGTCCACGGTCACGGTTTCCTCGCCCTGGTAGATGTAGAAGTTGTTGCGGACGTACACCGCCCGGCCCTCCCACATGCCCAGGAAGGAGGTGCCCTCCTGGCTGACCTGAACGCTCTCGCCGGTGGACAGGTTCAGCCGCATCAGCTTGCCCACCGAGGCGCCTCCCTCAATGCGCACATCGCAGTACCGGGTCTCGTCCAGATAATACAGGATATCGTCCTGGGCCCATACCGGCTGGATGTGCCAGATCTGGTCCTCGGTCACCTGGATGTAGGCCCGTTCGCAGCCCTCGCCGTCCTCTACCCACAGCATATAGGGTCCGGCAAAATAGCGTCCCTGGGACTCAATAGCGCCGGAAGTGGTCAGGCCCATCCGGTACAGCTCCTCGCCCTCCCGGCTCAGCAGCACCAGGCCGCCCCCGGCGTCCTGGCCCAGGTCCTGCACCAACAGGGTCTGGTCGTTGCCCGCCAGCAGAGAGGCGTTCCCGGCAAAGAGCATTTGGGGCTGGACGCCCTCCGGGTCCAAGACGTACACCCCCTGGGTAGCGCCGTCCAGGCTTCCCGCGTAGTAGATGGCGCCCTGTCCCACCAGGGCGATACCGCCCAGATTCTCCATGGCCAGGGCGGGGGCGCACAGCATCAGCGCCGCCAGCAGGGCCGCAGTGGTCTTTTTCATGCTCAACTCTCCTTCCCACGGATTCTCTCTTTTGATAAGACTTGCCACAGGCGGATTTTGTTCAATTTTTCCGTCCATCGGGCAAGTGCGCTCTCCCCCAGCTGGAAATTTTCCCATTTCGTTCAAAGACCGGCAACGCTTTTGCCGACCCGCCGCCACAGCGCTATGCCATACTGAGGCAGCGCCCTAAAAGGCGCCAATCCATACGCAGGAGGCATTGTGCATGAAGAAAAAAGGACTGATCGCATTGACCCTTTGCCTGGCTCTGGCTTGCCCGGCGGCGCTGGCGGAAACGGTAGATATGATCGATGTGCTGCTCAACAGCAAGACCACGCAGGCTTTCACCCAGGAAGACCTGGCGGAGGAAGACCTGAACACCATTCTCCTGTGCGGCATCAACGCGCAAAGCGCCATGAACTCCCAGCCCTGGCATTTCTCCGTATTGACCGACGACGAGACGCTGGCCGCGTTAGACTCCGGCTCCAGTGCGCCCACCGGCGCGGAGGATGAAAGCGCGGAGGACGCCGGGGAAGATGCGGCGCCGGCCGCATCGGATACGGCCAAGGCCTCGGTAGCCGATGCGGCGGCGGCCATCGTCATCTCCACCGGCGACGCGCTGAAGTGGAACAGCTTTGACGCAGGCGGCGCCTGCGACCGCATGTCCATTGCCGCCCGGGCGCTGGGCTACGGCTCCAAGATCGTGGCCGCGCCCTGCGACACCATCAATGCCAACCAAGCGTGGAAGGACTACCTAGGCATTCCGGAGGACATGGAAGCCATTGCCATTCTGCTGTTAGGCGTAGAAGACACCGCCGTAGACGGCTCATCCGGCGCCAGCGTCCGCAACGACATATCCGACGTGGTGACCCTAGAATCCGCCCAATAATCCCCCATTTTGCCTCAACTACGCGCCGGCGCACATGATGATTCCAAGCCCCTTCGGCGTAGGCCCAAGGACGAGACGTCCCTAACTCGGCCCCGGAGGCGTTGCCTCCGGGGCCGAGCCAACCGCCTACCCACCCAACCGAACTTTCCAACCGCACCGCATCCCCCCACAGTCTAAAACACCGCAGCGCGTGCCCCTACCGCACCACTTCAGGCCGTTGCCCCACCCCCGCGCCAGCGGAGATGGCGCTATGGGGGATGCGGTGCGGTTGGAAAGGGCGATGGGGTGGACGCCAGAGGCTCTGTCTCTCTAGTCCTTGCCAGGGGGACGCCTGCCCCTGGAATCGCCATAAGGATGAAGTAGCGGCTTTCAGCGGCGCGGCGGCGTTGTCCGCCTCTCTTTCCCCCCTGATAAATAAATGGACGGGGAACCCCTCGCGAAAGAGGTTCCCCGTCCAATACCAGGGATAAGGAGGATTTATTTGGCCTGGGCAGCGTTGGCGCCGGCAATGCGGCCATACACTACGAAGTCCACAATGGCGTTGCCGCCAAGGCGGTTGGCGCCGTGGAGGCCGCCGGTTACCTCGCCGGCAGCGTACAGGCCGGGAATGATCTCGCCTTCGGTGTTCAGCACCTGGGTCTCGGTGTTAATGGCAATACCGCCCATGGTGTGATGCACGCAGGCTACCCGGGGGCAAGCGATCCAGGGGCCCTTGGTCAGCTGGGTGGAGTACAGCTTGCGGCCGAACTCGTCCTCACCCTTGGTCACGGCCTCGTTGAAGGCATCCACGGTGGCCTGCAGGGTGGCGTAGTCGCAGCCGATCTTCTCGGCCATCTCCTCCAGGGTATCGGCGATGAGCAGGTAGCCCTCGGCCTCGGCTTGACGGGCCGGATAGCCGTCGCCGGTCATCAGCTCGTCGGGGTCAACCGCGTCGCCGTCGCCGGACTCCAGGATGTACATCAGCCCGTCGGTCTGCTCGATCAGGGCGCAGCAGATCACGTCGCGGCGGCCATCCTCCTGGACGAAGCGCTCGCCTTCTTGGTTGACGAAGATGATCTGGTCGGTACCGGACAGGTCCCGGGGCGTGTAGCGGGTCATTCCGCCGTTGAAGGGGTTGCCCAAGTACAGCAGCTGGATCTGCTCCATGTCCACCAGGTCCGCGCCGATGGCGGAAGCCATCACGATGCCGTCGCCGGTGATGCCCGCCGCGTTGGTGGTCATTACGTCCTCGCCCAGCACCGGCCACTTGCCGGAGGTGTTGTACTTCTCCCGCATCTCCACGTTGGCAGAGAAGCCGCCGGTGGCGATGACCACGCCCTTATTGGCGTGCAGGATCAGGGGAGAGCCGTCGGGATTGGTGGCTTCTACGCCCACCACGCGGCCGGTTTCGTCCTGAATCAGGGCCTCGCCCTTGGTGTCGGTGAGGATGCAGGAATTGGGGTCGGCCTCTACCTGGGCGCTAAAGGTCTTGATGTAGCCGGTGCCCATGGAATCCAGAGAGGAGTGGGTGCGCTGATACAGCGAGCCCGCGCCCTGGCCGATGGTATCGGAGAATTCCATGCCCATGGACTTGAGCCATTGCAGGTCGGCGTAGGCGTTCTCCGCCAGAGTCTGCACCAGGGGCAGGCGGCCCACTTTGTCGCCGCCGTTCCAGGTCTGCAGGGCGTACCAGTTGACGCTGTCGAACAGCCCCTGGCTGCCCGCCGCCTGATAGGCCTCATAATCGGCCTTCACCGCTTCGATGAGCTGGGCGTGCTCCTCGCTCACCGGCTCCTCCGCCAGGGCGTCCTCCACCAGGGAGCGCACGCTGTCGGTCATCTCGACCTTCTTTTGCAGCTCCTCGTCGGGGGTGTTGTAGATGCCGCCGCAGATGATGGAGTTGCCGCCGATGGTGGACATCTTCTCGATGACGATGACGGAAGCCCCGTTCTGGATGGCCGACGTGGCCGCAGACAGGCCCGCGCCGCCCGCGCCCACCACGATCACGTCCGCGGTGAGCTCGCTGTCATAGGTTACCTCTTCCTGGGCCACCTCGGCGGCCTTCAGCGCTTCCACATCCAGCCCCGCCGCAGCGCAGGCAGCCTCGATGGCGGCCAGCAGGCCGTTGGAGGTGTTGGTAGCGCCAGATACGGTATCCACCGCCAGGGACTGATTGGCGATAACCGCCGCCGGGATGTTCTCAAAGGCCGGGTCGGACAGGCCCGCCGTCTCGCTGTGGCTGAGCACCTGGATGTCGGTGATCTTCCCATCTTCCACCGTTACGGCCACCTTGATCTCGCCGCCATTGCCCTGGCCCGCGCCCTCATAGGCTTCGGCAAAGGCAGCGGTGCTGGTCAGCAATAGCGCCAATACCAGCATGATACCCAACAGCTTTCTCATGATGAACCCTCCTCCTTAAATATGGCATATGCCATCGTCCATAGTATAGAACTTTGACTCCAATTTGTCAATATCTGGTGGAAAATTTTTTGTTATTCCTGGACATATAATACAAGAATCGTGGTGGGCAAATCAGGTACCAAAAAATTTATATTGTGCATTTCGCCCCTGAGCGTTTATCTTGCCCTCAATATTTTGCAATCGGGAAAGGTGGATTCACGCAAAATTCTTTTAGGTAAAATGGCGGCGCAATATACGCGCCGCCTCTTGCAAAAGGGCGGGGAGCAGCGCCGCCGCAGGCATCCTGAAAGGCCCGGCGGCACGGTGGGTCCCGCCCTTGTCCTTTCCCCGCGATGTAAATAAAAAGGCCGCTTCACGCGGCCTTTTTCAGGGCGAAGGGGCGGCGCGCCGCCCGATGAACAAAGATATGGGTCACAGCACCACCGGTCCGTCGCCGCCGTAGGCATCCTCAAAGATCTGATTGGCGTAGCGGGGCGCCTCCCGGTTCGTGGTATCTTGGGGATCCTGGAACTCTTCAGCAGCCACGCCGCTGCCAATGGTTTCCACGGGGAGGGGCTTGACGGGGGCGCGCACCGTTGCAGGCTGGATGTCCTTGGGGGCGCAGCCGGTTTCCTGGGCTAGTATGGCCCGTACCAAGCGACCACAGGTATGGCCCTGGCACAGCCCCATGCCGGCTCTGGTCAGCCGCCTAAGCTCTCCAAAGGAATCCACGCCTTTGGCGATGGCCTCCTTGATTTCGCTCAAATAGACTTCCTCGCACCTGCACACCACATAGTCCCCGTCTTTGTGGCCGCCGCAGGTACATTGATGCTCAGCATTCTGGCACATGTTCTCTCCTCCGTTCGATTGCGCGCACCCTATGCGCCAATTCCTTGTCCACTGCCACGGTCACCACCGCCGTCCGGTCAAAGGAGGTGGGATTGAGCACGCGAATCACGGTTCCCATCCCCGCCTGACGGCCTTCTCGGTCCAGCACCGGCACTTGCTCCCCTTTTTGAGGCATGGGCAAGAACTCGTAGGGCAGGGAAACGGTGGCTTGCTCCCCGGACATATCCACCACGAAGATTGCCTGCCCCGGGCAATGGGCAATGCACAGCCCGCAGCCGACGCACTTTGCCACATCCAAGGCGGGCAGGTTGGTAATGGGCGTGCCCACCGTGATGGCCTGGTGGGGGCAGGCGCATTGGCACGGATTGCAGGGAATGCCCTCCGGGCATTCGATGACGGCCACAGGGCCCTTTTCCATGCGCTCCTGACTGGGGTAGCTGGCCAGGCTCATGGCCTCTTCCTGGGTGAGATAGCCCCGTTTTCTAAACTCGCTCATATGCCTTATACTCCTCATTCAACGCATCCTTGGCCAGCCTACGCGGTTCGCCAAAGGCCCCGCTCCTCAGGTCGCACAGGCGCTGGCGCGCCTCCTGGCGCAGCTGTGCCGCCCGCGCCGCGAACACCAAACCCAACGATTCCGCCGCGGAAATCGCCGCCACGGTTCCCTCCTCGATGGCCGTACTGGCCTCTTCCACGCCGCCGCAGTCCCCCGCCACATAGACGCCGTCCACCGTGGTCTCCATCTTGTCGTTCACCAGGGGAATGTAATTGCCCATGAGTGGGGACCAGGTAAACCGGCAGCCCGCCAGCCGGGCCAGGTCGCTCAGCGGCGTCAGGCCGCAAGCCAGGCACACCAAATCTACGTCCAGCGTCCGCTCGGTTCCGGGTACCGGCTGATAGCGTTGGTCCACGGCAGTGATGACCGCCTTCTCCACCCGGCCGTTCCCCGTCACCTCTTTCACCGTATGTCCCGTCAAGATGTCCACGCCCAGCCGTTTCACCTTGCTGGCGTGTACCTGATAGGCGCCGATCTGGTCCTTGGCCTCGATGATGGTCACCTCTTGGGCGCCTGCCTGGAGCAGCTGATAGGAAATGATGACGCCCACGTTGCCCGCGCCGATCATCAGCACCTTTTTGCCGGGCAGAATCCGGTTGATGTTCATGCTGGTCTGGGCCGCGCCTGCGGTCATTACGCCGGGCAGCGTCCACCCGGGAAAGCCCAAGGCGTTTTCGCTGGCCCCCGTGGCCAGAATGATCTTCTCGGCGCGGATCTGCTGGGTACGCCCGTCCACCGCCACGCTGAGCACCCTGTTGGGGAAGATCGACCACACGCTGGCCCCCAGCATCATTTCCACCGGGCTCTCCTCCAGTTCCTTGAGAAACCCTGCCGCGATATCGATTCCCCGTACCCCTGCCTTATGGGCCTCGGAGCCGAAAAACTTGTGAATCTGCTTAATGAGCTGGCCGCCCGGCCTGGTATACTCGTCGATGAGCAGCGTTTGAACGCCCAACCGCGCCGCCTGGCAAGCCGCCGACAATCCCGCAGGACCCGCTCCGATAATGGCCAGTTCAGTCCTTTTCATCTGTCTTCCTCCATGTCCCCAGTCCGCGCAGCGTATTCACCGTCATGCCTTCGCGCACCGGCGTGATGCACGTGCGGATGCCCGGCACCCCGTCCACTTCCATCATGCAGTCGGTGCACTGGCCAATTCCGCAGTAGAAAAACCTAGGCTCCCCCAGGCGGCTGGTGGTGCGGAATTTCTCATATCCGTTTTCCATCAGCGCCGCGGCGATCATCTGCCCTTCTCTGGCTTTGAGGGGCTTCCCGTCGACGATAATGGTAACAAAGCTCGACGGTTCTTCTTTCCCCAGAATGGGGTGGTCGGGAATTCTGTTCATTTTTGTTACCTCGCTTATCTCGTCTTGTCAAACCGCGCAAAGGCCAGCTCGGACACCGCCAGGTCGGTCTTGCCCTCCAGGATCAGGTCGGCGCAGGCCACGCCGCTGGCCGGACCCAGGCAAAAACCGTGTCCCGAGTATCCCGCGTCCACAAAGAAGTTCTCCGGGTCGCCGGCAAAGCCGATCATGGCGCAGCCGTCGGGGGTCACCTCGTTCCACCCCGAATAGGTGCGGATCAGGGACAGCTTGCCCAGCCCAATGGGGCTGAACAGCTTCTGGGTGACGCGGCACAGGTATTCCACCACATCGTATCCCACGTCGTGGCGGGGGAACTGCTCCAGAGGCGCGTGGGCGTTGGTGTAGAGCAGGTTCCCGTGAGCGGTCTGGTTCCAGAAAGCGTAGGGATGGATGCAAAGATAGTGTTTCAGCGTATCCGGCGGCAGTTTCTGGGTGATGCATACCTGGCAAAGATAGGGGGTAATGGGCACGTCCACGCCGGCCATTTTTCCGATTTCCCATCCCCAGGCCCCCGCCGCGTTGACCACGATGCCGCCGCTGAAGTCCCCTGCCGTGGTGTGGACCCTGGTCACCTTATGGTTTTCCACCGTCATGCCGGTAACGGTGACGTGGGGCAGTACCACCGCGCCGTGGCGCACCGCGGCATAGTGGAAGGCCTTGGTGGCCCTGAGGGGATCGGCGGTTCCGTCGCTGTCGCAGAGGGTTCCGCCCAGGAACTGGCAGCCGTCTATGCCGTCGTCCAGGTTTACGTTGGGCAGCCGCCGGCGGATTTCGTCCATGTCCAGCATCCGCACGGGCAGTCCCGCCGCCTGCTCCCGGCTCACCCGCTGGCGGTATTCCTCCATGCGCTCCTGGTCAAAGGCCAGCTGCAAGTTGCCTATGCGGCGGTATTCCACATCGTAATCCAGTTCTTCCGACAGCGTCAGCCACATTTCCTCGCTCTGCATGGCCAACTTGAGCTCCTTGGGGTCGCGGCACTGGGCCCGCACGCCGCTGGAATTGCGCCCGGAACCCTCGCTTCCACAGGTGGTCTTTTCCAGCACCGTCACGCTCGCGCCCCGCTTGGCCAGGTTATACGCCAAAGAGCATCCCATAATGCCGCCGCCGATAATCAGTACGTCTGATATCCTTTCCATACATTTCCATCCTTTAACTCGTTTTGTGCCTGCTCAGCCTGCGCTCCAGCATATGGCCCAGCTGGCCAATGACGGTGGTGCAGACTAAATAGAACAGCGCCAGTATGGTGAACAGCTCAAAATTTCTGTACGTCATCGAGGCCGCGTAGCGCATCTGGCCTGTGGCCTCCGTAACGCCGATGATGGAGAAAAACGAGGTGTCCTTAAAAATTTCAATGACCGAACTGATGAAGGAAGGCAGCACGATGCGCAGCCCTTGGGGGAAGATGATGCGCATGTAGGTTTGCGCTTTGGTATAGCCTAGGGACAGGCCCGCCTGCATCTGGGTGGTAGGCACCGATTGAAAGCCCGCCCGGAAGGTTTCCGCAGCATAGGCCGCACCGTTCAGGCTTAGCGTCACCACTCCCGCCACGCTGGAAGAAATTTTGATGCCTAAAAATAGCGGAATGCCGAAATAGAAAAACAAAAGCTGCACCAGGAACGGGGTTAGGCGAAACGCCTCCACATATACCTTCACCACGCCCTTGACCACCTTGCTTCCCGAGGTCAGCAGCGCGCCGCAGATGGCGCCAAACACCGTGGTAAACACGATGCAAATTCCGGCCAGCTTGAACGTCAGCAGGCAAGCCTGGAAAAATGAAGCGGCGTAATTGCGGAAGACGTCAAAATGAAATACATAATCCATATCATCCCTCCAACAAATTCACGCGAAGTTTCTTTTCCGCCAGCTTGCCCAGTTGGGCGATGGTAAACAGAATGACGAAGTACACCACGCCGCACGCCAGATAGATCTCAAAGGGCGCGTACAGGGCCACCGACATGGTATCGGCCCGCTTGGTGATCTCCTGCACGTTGATGACGCTGAGCAGGGAGGAAGACTTGGTCATGACGATCACCTGGCTGATAAAGGGAGGAACGATCTTGCGAAACGCCTGGGGCAAAATCACCCGGCGGAAGCATTCAAAGGGGCTCATGCCCAGGGAATAGCCCGCGTAATACTGGGTGCGGTGAATGCTGCTCAGGCCGCTGCGGTAGATTTCGGCAAAATACACGCACCCCCACAGCGTCATGTTCAGCACGCCGGCGGGCACCGGCTCCATGTCCAGCCCAAACAACAGCGTCAGCCCGAAAAACAGCCACAAGATTTGCACCAGCAGCGGGACCCCTCGAATGACCTCGATATAAATTCGGGCAATCCCCGATATGATTTTATTTTTGCTCATGCGCAGCATGGCCAGGCCAAGCCCCAGCACCGCGGAAAACAGCACCGAAAGCCCTACCACTTGAAAGGTGACCACCGATGTCTGGGCCAATATGGGCAGGTAGGTAAAAAAGATATTCCACCGAAACGCCATGGTGTCACCTCCCTACCAATCGATCTTGCCCCTAAGGGCGCCCTCAAAGAACGCGCGCGTTTCGGGGCAATCCGCATCGTAGAAGATCTTTTGCGGCGGCCCAGATTCTATGATCCGTCCATCCTGCATGAACAGGATGTTATCGGCTATTTCCCGGCCAAATCCCAATTCATGGGTAACGATCATCATGGTCATGCCTTCGTCGCCCAGCTCCCGCATCAGGTCCAGCACCTCGCTGACCAGCTGGGGGTCCAGGGCCGATGTCACCTCGTCGAAGAACATCATCACCGGGTTCATGGCTATAGAACGTATGATGGCGACGCGCTGCTGCTGGCCGCCGGACAGCTGAGAAGGATAGGCGTCGGCTTTATTTTCCAAGCCGATCTTCGCCAACAGTTTGAGGGCTGTTTCCGTCGCTTCTTCTTTGGATTTTTTGAGTACCCGCACCGGTCCTTCGATGATATTTTGCTTGACCGTCATGTGGGGGAAAAGGTTAAAGTGCTGAAAGACCGTGGACATCTTGCGGCGCGCCGCCACCGTTTCCCGAATTTTCTTTTGTACAAAGCGGCCGTTCTTCTCCCAGCCGTTGACCAGTTCCCCTTCCAGGTAAATCTTTCCGGATTTGACCGGCTCCAGCATGTGCAGGCAGCGCATCAGGGTGGACTTGCCCGCGCCGCTGGGCCCCAGGATGACGATTTTTTCGCCCTTATGCACTTGCAGGGATACGTCCCGCAGGATCTGATGTCCCTGATAATCTTTGCAGAGATCGGTGCATTCTAGCACCACTTTGCTCATATCCATTGGCTCTCTCCCTCCTGGAAAAGGGGAACCCCGGGGGATTCCCCTTTTCCGCTAAACGATCAATTGACGTCAAAGGCGTTGTTCTTGACGGGCAGATCGGGGAACCACTTGGAATAGGTCTCGGCGTAATCGCCGGAGTTTTTGTAGTTGATCAGGAAGATATTGGCCCACAGCCACAGCCGGAAATTGCCGGGCTTGACGGCGAAACCGGTGGTGCCCATGTTGACCAGATTTTCCGTCTCGATTAATTTCACTTCTTCAAACTGGGCTTCGTATCCGATCATTCCGCCGTAATCTTCAATGACGCAGTCCACCTGGCCGGCCAGCATCGCCTGAATGGCCAACTGGGGGCTGGCAAAGGGCACGATCTCTACCTCGGGATAGTTATTGACCACGTAAGCCTCCGCGCTGTTGCCCCGTCCGGTGCCTACCTTAATGCCCTCGGTCAGGTCCTCCCAACCCTGAATGCGGTCGTCGCCTTCCCGCACCGCGATGCAGGTGCCGTCGTAATTTTCAAAAGCCAGGGTAAAGTCCACGGTAGTGGCCCGGCTGGGCAGCCGGTTCATATTGGCGATAATGATATCGCATTTGTCCGCCAGCAGACCGGGAATCAGCGCGTCCCACTCCATCTGGACGATTTCGCATTCCACGCCCAGATATTCCGCGAAATCAGCCGCGATGTCGGGCTCCAGGCCCATCAGTTCGTTGGTCATGGGGTCCAGGAACATCCGTCCCGGGTCCTGATTGTACATACCTATGCGTACCACGCCATTGCTGAGAATTTCGTCCAGGTCCGCGGCCAGGGCTGTACCGGGCAGCAAGCAGGCAATGAGCAAAAGGGCCACCAGAGTGATAAAGCGCTTCTTCATGGAATCTCGTACCTCCTGTCTTCTCGTCGCGAATACCCTGATCTTACATAATAGCCGCTCTCCCGGAGGCTTTGGAGGGATGCCGCACCGTCCCCTCGCCAACCCTGGGCCCTTGAGGCCGGTTGACACGCCGCGCATCGGCATCGCCCGCTTATAAGTATGCAATCTCTCGCGGGCGGCCCGCCCCGCCGCCTCGATTTCCCGCGTTTGTGTTCCCTTATCCCCCCCCTTCCTCCGGTCCTCTTTACTGACACAAAATTTGGCTTCCACTGTATCGAGTAATATTCCGTAGAATTATTACTCTGTATAAACATTATAGGCCGTACTTTATCTGCTGTCAATACGCTTTTTGCCCTGTTAAGAAAAAAAATTACTTTCAAGCGCACTCCACATGCAAAGTCCCCCGTTTCCCCCGGAAGAAGTTATGGAATATGAATCTGTATATGAACAAACCCGGCAGCCCGTTTCTTCGCCCCTGGCGGTCTGTTCTTTTCGCAATAAAAAAGATGGCATTCGCCATCTTTTTCTTGAAAATACCTCATACTTCGATTTATTGGGGATATAGGTTAAGCTTTTTTTATCCGACGTTGGGAATCCGGCCTGGGAGCTTTCCGCCGCTGCTTTTCATCTGCCCGTTGATTGACCCTTAGAGGGGCTTTCCCGCCTCCCGGTGCGCCCCCACGATTGGTCATCCAGAAAGATGTTGTTCCCACCCCTTTACAGGCCCATGGGGATTTCCCTTTCCAGCGCCGCTCCGGAGAACTGGGGCGTGGCGATGCACAACATGCGGGCCTCCTGATTGGCGGAGAGGTTTACATAGGTATGGGGCGTCATGCAATCCTTGATATAATAGCAGTCCCCCGCCGACATGGTATAGGCTTGGCTGTCCACCGAAATCTGAACGCTGCCCTCCAGCAACAGCCAAACTTCCTGACCTTCGTGGACGCTATTGGGCGACCCCGATTGCCCCAACGGCCGCAGCGTATGGATACTGACCTCTACGCTGCTCTGGGCATCCACGTCCGTCAGGTATTCGATGCAGCGCTTTCCTTCGGAAAAATCCTCCATTTTGTAGCGTTCCCGCGCCCGCACCATCAAGCGGCTCTTTTGCTCCTCCTCGCCCATCAGGTATCCCACCGATACCCCCAAATTGCTGGCCAATTTTTTCAGCGTAACCAAGGACGGCGCGTTCTTTCCATTTTCTATTTGGGATAGAAATCCAGATGTAACTTCTACCTTCCGCGCCAATTCTTGTTGCGACATTTTTCTCTTCTTTCGCACCTGACGGATATTCTCTCCCAATGAGCTCATTCCCTCATCTCCTTTTCTCATAAAATATTACTACAAGTCAATTTATTCTATCACAAGTTACTTCTCCAGACAATACCGTTTTGCGCCATTTCGATCAAGGCCCGGCGCCGTCGGAAGCGGGCCCCCGAAGCCTTTCTTCCTTTCCGCTCTCGCCGGACGCATAGGTATGCGCCCGGATGCGTCCGGCCATGGATCCCGTTGGGGAAACTTCGGCCGCTCCCTCGCCCTATACACTGTATAAATAAAAAAAGCCTGGCCCTGGCAAGCCGCCAGGGAGGCCTTTCTCCCCTCTTCCCCCGCATTACACCGCTGCGGTCTTTTCCGGTGTTCATCCGCCAGGAGGCACGGGCATGGAAAAATCCGCCGTTTCCCTACCTAGCGCCCACAGAAGGGGCGCCGTTTCTCCCATCCATATACAGTTTTACGTTTCCACGAAAGCAGCGCCCACCACGGCCTCAGTGAAGCTTTTCCGGAGATGGGCACCAGCTGCGGCAGATCTCCGCTTTTTTGGGGCAGTAGACGTTGGGGGAAGCGCAATGGGGGCAGCGCTGGCGGTCTTTGGCGTAGCGGATATCGTATTCCTGGCCGCAATCGGCGCACACAAAGCGGCATATGGGGGTCACGTAGTCGCCGCCCAAAATGCGCAGGGGCAGCCCTTGGCACAGCGCCTGGGCCATTTTGCTCCGGGCTTGGTCCAGAATGAGCTGAAAGGTTTGGCGGGATATGTCCATCTCTCGGGCGCAGGCCTCTTGATCCAGGCCCACCAGGTCCTTCAGGCGCACCGCCTCCATCTCCTCCAGTTTGAGGATGACGGGCTCCCGGTCCTGAGCGTCCGGCGATAGGGGCACAAAGCAGTTTACTTTGGGAAAAAACTGCACTTTACGGGTTTTCTTCGGATTGGGCATTTGCGCTTTCCTCCCCTCGCCCCCGGCTCTCTTGTCCCCATGATACCATACCCCATCCCCTTTTTCAAGGGTCCCTGCCATGCTGGCTGGGCTCAGCCGCCCGCCCTGCCTAGCCAGATCAGCAGCAACGCCAGGTGGGGAATCAACATGAGGGGAAGCCCCACCCTAAAACGCTTTTTATTCACCTTGTGGCGGCACAAATCCATGGCCAGCATGCCGCCCAACGCGCCGCCCGCTAGGGACAGTCCCAGCAATACCGCCTCCCGTATCCGCCATTGTCCTCTCAGCGCCCGAAGTTTATCCACCGCAAAGGCCCCGAAGGCAGCCAGGTTGACCGCGCCTACGTATAGGCACAGCGCCTTGTGCCGGGCGTAGAAATCGGCCAGCCAGTTCTGAATCTGAGGACTGGCCGGCCCCGCCGCCATCCACAGGATAGTGGCCTGGAGACTCATCCAGGCGAAGGCGTAGGCCAAGGCGTTTTTCATCCGATGGGGAGCCCTGGGTCCCCACACCGCCCAAGCGATCGCAGCCCCCAAGGAACCCCCGGCCACAATGGCCAGATGGGCCCATCCCCTGGCCGTCTTGCCCTTTTTGCCCCGGCTTGCGGCGTCCCAGGCGCACAGGGCGAAGGCGGCGGCGTTCACCGCCCACAAATACGCGCTCAAGCCCATTTCCTCCTCCCTTTCCCTTCCCGTAAAGGATCTGCCCTGGGGGCAAGCGCCCCGTCAGCCCGGCCGGCCC
>DVHZ01000060.1 GCA_018711685.1 Candidatus Excrementavichristensenella intestinipullorum
GGCAGGGCCGGCGGGCCGGGGCCGGGCGGGCCGGGGCGCCCTTGACAGTTTCACAGGGCTGGGGTATAATGAAAAAAGCATATCAACCGGGCAATGACGGGAACAGTAACCGGTCCCGGCGCGCACAGAGAAGGACGCCATGGCTGCAAGCGTCCCCGCGCCCCTCCGGCGAAGGACGCCCCCGAGCTTCCCACCAGGGCGTTGGCCGCGTTAAGGCCACGAGTGAAGCGCCAGGCTGGCGAAGGGGCCGCCAAGGAGCGGGGCAGGGGCCCCGGGGCGGCCTGGGAGACGGCGTTTGGCGCTTAATAAGGGTGGCACCGCGAAAAGGCTTTCGTCCCTTGGGGATGGAGGGCTTATTTTCTTTGAGGAAAGAATATGGAGGATGGATTATGCTGACACAGGCGCCCAAGGGCACCCAGGACGTACTGCCCCAGCAGAGCTTTCGCTGGCAGGCGGTAGAGGAGATTATGCGGCAGGTATGCGCCCTGCGGGGGTATCGGGAAGTGCGCACGCCGGTATTCGAGCACACGGAGCTATTCCTGCGGGGCGTGGGGGACACCACCGACGTGGTGCAGAAGGAGATGTACACCTTTAACGACAAGGGCGGCCGCTCCATCACCCTGAAGCCCGAGGGCACGGCGGGGGCGGCCCGGGCCTTTCTGGAGGGCAAGCTGTACCAGGAGAGCCTGCCCTGCAAGATGTACTATATCTCCTGCCCGGTGTTCCGCTACGAAAAGCCCCAGGCGGGGCGGCTGCGGGAGCACCATCAGCTGGGGGTGGAGGTGTTCGGGGCCAAGGACGCCAGCGTGGACGCGGAGGTCATCGCCCTGGCCATGGAAGTGCTGAAGCGGGCCGGCCTCAGCCGCCTGGCCCTCACCATCAATTCCATCGGCTGCCCTACCTGTAGGGGAGACTATCACCAGGCGTTAAAGGACTTTTTGCGCCCCCGGTTGGACCAGCTGTGCCCCACATGCCGGGAACGGTTTGAAAAAAATCCCCTGCGCATCCTGGACTGCAAGGTAGAACAGTGCCAGGCCGCCATCCAGGGCGCGCCCAGTATGCTGGATTATTTGTGCCAGGACTGCGCCGGCCACTTCCAGGCCCTAAAGGATTACCTGGCCGCCCTGGGGGTGGACTATCAGGTGGACAGCCGCATCGTGCGGGGATTGGATTATTACACCAAGACCGTGTTTGAGATCATCACCCAATTGCCCACGGGCACGCTCACCGTGTGCGGCGGCGGCCGGTACGACGGGCTGATCCAGCAGATAGGCGGCCCGGCCACCTGCGGCATCGGGTTTGGCATGGGCGTGGAGCGGCTGCTGTTGGTGCAGGATATGGAGGGCACGGCCCCGGCGGCCCCCCGGCTGTACGACGTGTTCCTGTGTACCCTGGGCGCTCCGGCCCGGCTGGAGGCCCTGCGCCTGGCGGAAAAGCTGCGCAGCCTGGGGGTGCGGGCCGACCTGGACCACGCGGCCCGGTCGCTGAAGGCCCAATTCAAGTATGCCGATAAGGTAGGCGCGCCCCTGGTGGCGGTGTTGGCCGGGGACGAGCTGGAGCGGGGCGCCTGCAAGCTGCGGGATATGGCCTCCAGCACCGAAACCGAGATACCCCTGAACGCCCTGGAACGGGTGATCTTAGACAAGCTGGGAGGAAAAGAACATGGCGATCAACTATAGGCGCACCCATTACTGCGGCCAGGTCTGCGCGGCCCTGGAAGGGCAGCAGGTGCATTTGTCGGGGTGGGTGCAGCGCACCCGGGACCTGGGCGGCGTGGTGTTCGTATGGCTGCGGGACCGGGAGGGCCTGGTGCAGCTGGTGTTCGACGAGGCCACCTGCGGCGGCGAGTGCTTTAAGCTGGGCGCGTCTCTGCGCTCGGAATACGTGGTGAGCGTGGTGGGCCAGGTGCGCCGCCGGGCCCCCGAGGCGGTCAACCCCAAGCTGCCCAACGGCGACGTGGAGGTGTTCGTCCAGGAGGCGCTGCTGCTGAACAAGAGCGAAACGCCCCCCATCTACATCGACGACAACGCCAACGAGAACGAGCTGGTGCGCCTGAAGTACCGCTATCTGGACCTGCGCCGGCCCACCATGCAGAACACCCTGCGCCTACGCAGCCGGGTGGTCAGCGCCATCCGGGGCTATATGGACGAAAACGGCTTTACCGAGGTGGAAACCCCCATCCTCACCAAGTCCACCCCTGAGGGGGCGCGGGACTTTCTGGTGCCCTCCCGGCAGCACCCGGGCGCCTTCTACGCCCTGCCCCAGTCCCCCCAGATTTATAAGCAGCTGCTGATGCTGGCCGGGTTTGACAAATACTACCAGATCGCCCGGTGCTTCCGGGACGAGGACAACCGGGCCGACCGGCAGCCCGAGTTCACCCAGTGCGACGTGGAGATGAGCTTCATCCAGCCCCAGGACATTCAGGGCGTCATCGAGGGCGCTTTCGCCCGGGTATTCAAGGCGGTGAAGGGCATCGACCTGCCCCTGCCCCTGCCCCGGATGACCTGGAAGGAGGCCATGGAGAGCTACGGCTCCGACAAGCCCGACACCCGGTTCGGCCTCAAGCTGGTGGATGTGACCCAGCAGACCGCCCACTGCGGCTTCGGCGTGTTCGAGAGCGCCGCGGCGGAGGGCGGCACGGTGCGGGGCATCAACGCCAAGGGGTTGGGCGGCAAGATGAGCCGCAAGGAGATCGACTCCCTGGCCGAGTTCGTCAAGACCTACCGGGCCAAGGGCCTGGCCTGGGTGGTGCTCAACCCCGACGGCACCGCCAAGTCCTCCTTCAACAAGTTCCTCACCCCCCAGCTGCTGGCCGATTTGACGGCGGCGCTGGAGGCCCAGCCCGGAGACGCGCTGTTCTTCGTGGCGGACAAAAAGAGCGTGGTGCTTCAATCCCTGGGCGAACTGCGCAAGGAGATCGCCCGCCGCCACGGCCTCATCGACCACAGCCTGTTCAACCTGTTCTGGGTGATCGAGTTCCCCCTGCTGGAGTACGACGAGGAGGAAAAGCGCTACGTGGCCATGCACCATCCCTTCACCATGGTCATGGACGAGGACCGGGAGCTCATGAAGACCCAGCCCGGCGAAGTGCGGGCTAAGGCTTACGACCTGGTGCTCAACGGCATCGAGATGGGCTCCGGCTCCATCCGTATCCACCGCAGCGACTGGCAGGCGGAGATGTTCGAGCTCATCGGCCTGACCCCCCAGGAGGCCCAGCACCGCTTCGGCTTCCTGCTGGACGCCTTCAAGTACGGCACGCCTCCCCACGGCGGCTTTGCCTTCGGCATCGACCGGCTGGTGATGATGCTGGCGGACAAGGACAGCCTGCGGGACGTGATCGCCTTCCCCAAGGCCCAGGGCGCCAACTGCCTGATGATGGATACCCCCGCCGACGTGCGGCCGGAGCAGCTTACCGAGCTGCACATCGCCGTCCAAAACCCCACCTAAATGCCCGGCAAACAGAGGCCCGGCGGCGCGAAAGCGCCGCCGGGCCTCTGTTTGCCGGGGGAAGCGGATGCCGTCCTGGCTCTACGCTGGATAATCGCCCCCCCGGCTTGACCTTTTATCGCCATATATGTTATAATTTTATCGAGCCTGTGCCGCGCTATAGCGGCTGGCACGAGGCGTACCTGGGGCGGCGATGACTTGGACTGGCCCTGGGAAAATCACAAAGCATGTCCTGGCCCTGGCAACCAGCCGGTGGATGGAGGTAACCTTTGAACATTAAAGAATTGCGCACATTCCTGACCCTTTGCGAGACGCTGCACTACCCCAAGGCGGCCCAGCGGCTGTCCTATGCGCCTTCCACGTTAAACAAGCACGTGCAATCCCTGGAGCAGGAATTAGGGGTGGCCCTTTTTTCCAAGGAAGGGCGCCACCTGGAAATTACCCCTCAGGGCGCCGCTTTCCGCCCTCACGCGCAAAAGCTGTTGGAGGACTATGATTCGGCCATGCAGAGCGTCCTGTATGCCGGACAAGGAGCGGATACCCTGGTGGTGGGCGGCTGCGAGATGACGGTAAGCAGCGGCCTGGTGCAGTTGTTTTCCTCCTTTGCCACCCGCAACGCCCAAGTTCGCCTGCGCATCCGCAACGCCGCCAATGCCAGCGTGCCCGATATGGTGCGGGGACGGGACGCGGACGTAGGCATATACTATAACATAGGCGCCCAGCGCCTGTCGGGCCTTCAGTATCAACCCCTGTTTCAGGAACCCATCCGGCTGATGGCCACCGCCGACAATCCCCTGACCCAAGGAGGGCCCTGGCGCTATGAGGATCTGGCGGGACTGGGCTTCGTCCTTCCCCACGACGATTGTCCCGCAGTCATCTCCATTCTGCGGTGCCTGAAAGAGCGGGAAGTGTGCCTGGGGCCGGTGCAATATTTGGGCGCTGTCTCCCTGGTCATGGAGAAGATCCGCAAGGGACATAGGGCGGTAGCACTGCAGCATTCGGCTACCGGATGGTTTGCCGCCCAGTACGGGTTGCGCGTGATTCCCTTGGCGGAGGAGGACATCTGGATGCAGGCCCAGGTAGTGTACCGGAGCTACGACGCATTGAGTCCCATAGGACAATCCCTGGTGCGCTATTGCCGCCAGTATGCCCATCAGCAGATCCAACGGGATCCGGCCCACTTCCTGCCCTATTTTTGCGATGCGCTATAGATCATTTCCTTTTTAGGCGCAAAGATTGCTATTTTTTGAACAATACTCCGCGTCCAATGTGCTACAATGGAGCCGTACGGCGGCAGGCCAGGGAGCAAGCCCCCGACCTGCCATTTCATAACCATCAAGGAGGGGATACCATGAGAAAACTGATTGCAGTACTGTTGGCCGGGCTTCTATGCCTGGGACTGGCCTCAACCGGCTTGGCCCAAGCGGATCAGCAGTACGCGCCGGGGACCTATCAGGCCACGGCGAGGGGCCTCAATGGCAATGTGACGGTGTCGGTGACTTTCACCCAAGACGCCATCGATTCCATTGAGGTGCAGGAAGGCCATATCGAAACCCCCGGTGTAGGCGACGTGGCCATCGAAAAAATGCCCGGCGCAATCCTGCAGGCCCAGTCTTTGGCCGTGGATACCGTGGCTGGAGTGACCATGACCAGCAATGCCATTCTCAACGCGGTGGCCGATTGCGCGGCTCAGGCGGGCGGCGACGTGGAAGCGCTGAAAGCCCCCCTGGATCGGGAACCGGCCCAGGATGAGGAACTGACGGCGGACGTGGTCATCGTGGGCGGCGGCGGCGCGGGCCTTGCGGCGGCGGTTTCCGCCAGCGACCAGGGCGCGTCCGTCATCCTCATCGAAAAGGCCGGATTCCTGGGCGGCAACTCCATCGTGTCCGGCGGCATCTACAACGCGGCGGACCCGGAACTGCAGGAGCCCCTGGGCATTGAGGACTCGGTTGAGCTGCATATTCAGCAGACCTGGGAGGGCGGCGACAAGGTAGCCGATTTAGACCTGGTCACCGTGTTGTGCTCCAACGCCCTGGACGGGCTGCACTGGCTGGAAAGCATGGGCATGGAGTTCGACGGCACCATCACCCAAGGCGTGGGTTCTCTCTACCGGCGCACCCACTCCGCCGTCATGCCCAACGGCACCGGCTACATCAAGTGCTTTACCGACAATCTGTCCCAGAAGGAAAACGTGTCCATCATCATGGAAACCGAGGGCAAGAGCCTGATAACCGATGAAAGTGGCGCCGTAGTGGGCGTAATCGCCCAGGGCAGGGATGGAGAAACCATCACCCTCCATGCCAATAAGGGCGTAGTGCTGGCCACGGGCGGCTTTGCCGGCAACGTGGAGATGCGCGTCAAGTACTGCCAGGGCGAGAAGTGGCCCGATCTGGGGCCGGGCCTCATCACCTCCAACATGCCCGCCATCACCGGCGACGGCATCCTCATGGCGGAAGCGGTGGGCGCCGCGCTGGTGGATATGGATCAGATTCAGCTGCTCCAGGTCTGCAATCCCTGGACCGGCGTCACGTCCGATGTGATTACCGGCGGTGTGGACGCCTGCATCTACGTCAACCAGGAAGGCAACCGCTTTGTGCGGGAGGATGGCCGCCGCGACGTAATCAGCGCCGCCATTCTGGCCCAGACCGGCGGCAGGATGTACACCATCCACAACTATACCGTGGTGGATGACCCGGATACCTATACCACATTGGGCGGCCGCACGGTGACTTCCCTCATCGAAGAAGGGCTGTATGGTTTCGTAGAGGCGGATACCCTGGAAGAACTGGCCGAAAAGATCGATGTGCCCTTTGATAACCTAAAGGCCAGCATCGATACCTATAACGCCCACATAAGCAACGGCGACGCCGTGGACGAGTTCGGCCGGGAGTTGCTGACCACCGCCTTGGAGGGAGGCCCCTGGTACGCCTACCCCCGCGCCCCCGCTGCGCACCACACCATGGGCGGCGTGAAGATCAACACCGACGCCCACGTGCTGAATACCCAGGATGAACCTATCCCCGGCTTGTATGCCGCGGGCGAGGTAACCGGCGGCATCCATGGCGGCAACCGTCTGGGCGGCAACGCCATCGTGGACTTCACCGTCTTTGGCCGCATCGCCGGCGCCAGCGCTGCCTTGGGCAAGTAAAGCGCGGATATCGCGCCGGAAAGAATCCAAATAGGCAGAGCATCCCTTCATGCGGCGGGAGACCCGCCAGAAATCATGCGCCGTCAGGCTGGATAGCCTGACGGCGCATTGGCGTTGAGGAGGGGCTGCTTCTAGCCGTGGGCGGCCTTTTCCCGGTACAGCTTTTTGTCCGCCGCCGTCTTTAACGCCACGATATCCGCCATCGTCTTTTTCCCTTTCAACCGCTGGGTTTCCCAGCCGTAAGAGACCCTGACCGGCAGGTGGCCTTGGCTGCGGGTTTGGAGCAGCTCGTCGAATTGCCTGAGCTTGGCGGGAATCTCCCGGGACTGGGCCAGTATTGCGCAGAATTCGTCACCGCCGATGCGATAGCAGTCGCCCCGGGAGGCGAAAACTTCCCGTATGCATTGGGCAGCCAAGGCGATGGCTTGATCCCCCGCCTGGTGTCCGTAGGTATCGTTAATCTCCTTCATCTGATCGATGTCAAAGATGATGAAGCTGAGCTCTTCGGGAGGATCGGTCACCAGCTCCCGCAGCCGCAGCTCATAGGCGTTGCGGTTGCCTAGGGCGGTCATGCTATCCTGGATGGCCAGCTGCCGGTAGAGCTGGATGTATTGCCTTTCCCGCCACAGGCCGCCCACCATCGCCACCGCGTCCATGGTCATGCACAGGATCAGCACCGGCAGCGCCCAGGCGTACAGCATTGCGTTATTGGTGGGGCGCAGCAGGCCGGCATAGTACAGGGTAATGGAGACCAGGGCAATGGCGAACATGAGGACGATGCCCCAGAACGTATACACCAGCCGGCGCTTGCGCCGGTTTTCCGCGTTGTGAAAAAACTCCCACGCGAATACCGCCACAAAGGAGACGATCAGGGCGTGGACGGTGATGGCGGTAGTGCGCAGGGAAACCAGGTTCAGCAGATGCAGCAGCATCCACAAGCCGGCGTTCACCGAGGCGATCCATACCAGATAGCGCAGGGGCTTGCTCTTCATTTCCAGGATGAGCTGAAAATAGAGCAGCAGGGGAACGGGCAGCAGGTAAAAGACGCAGTAGCTGAAAAAATAGGTCAGGGCATAATTGCCCCCGGCCAGGGTGGTCACTTTGCAATCCAGCAATATCCACATGCCGGAAAGGAAAATGAAGGCGGCCAGGGACGCCACCAGCGCCATCCCTTCTCTTTTTCCCGTAGCCAGGAAAAAGAGGAGGATAAACACCAGCAGCACAGTAAACAGCATACAGCACAGCCAAACCAGGATGGCGGGCATATACACGTGAAATAGGTACAGGCGGATGGCGTCGGGATGATCCAGCAAGACCGAGGGGATTTCCCACGGGGCGCCGGCGTCATACTTGACCAGCTCCACCCGCAGGGATGAAGCGCCGTCCCAGGCCGGCGAGGCAACGCAGTGCCACATGGAGCTCAAGGCGTGCTCCTTCCCCTGGGCCGCTTCGTATATCAGCCGGCCGTCCGCCCACATCCGGATGGATTGGTACCGGGTCTGAAAGACCAGCACATCCCCAGGGGAGAGCGCCACATCCTTTAGATCGCGCACCAGCTCCAGCGCATCCCCTTCCAGCGCCAGCTCACAGGGCAGCTGCGCCAGCGGCTGTAGCCCAGAGACGTCTCGGTAAAGCCAGCCTGAATCCAAACGCCCGACCGGCACGCTGGGAAGACCGCTCAGCGGCGTGTTATAGCGCAAAGCCGCCGCCAAGGGCAAAAGCGCCGCAACGGCGAGAATAAGAAAGAACAAAATTCGCTTGCGCGGGGTACCGAATATGGTAAAGTTCTCCATGTTCCTCTCCTGGCAGCCCCCAAACGGGGAAATAAGTAGATTATTAAATATTATATGGTATTTTTAGCAAAAAGTCCAGTGGACGGCATTGCTACCGGCATTTTTATTGTCCGGCGGCGTTGTCCCCAAAGCCCCGGCGTCCTTTGTGCCCAATGGGGTCCGGATTTTTGTCCAGGATGCTTAGGCGCAAATCTGGAGTATGGGTCCTTCCTCAAACATTTCCACAAGGCGGTTTATCCGTCAAGGGCAAAATATTGCCGGACGTCCAAGAGAGGCGGCGGAGACGGCGGCTTTTGCCGGTCAAATTGGAAAGATATGCCGGATTCCTTCCATTTCGCCAAGGCAATTCCCAGCATAGCGCTTTGCCGCCAGGGAGAGGTTAAGAGGGCGCAAGCGAGGTGGGCTTGGCAAAAAAATGGGCGAAAAAAGGGGCGGATATCCTATGAGAGACCAACGGATGCAAAAGCGGGGCGCCCGCCGCGGGGCCGGCTGGCTGCTGGCGGCGCTGGCGTTGTCGGTAGGATTGGCCCAGCCGGTTCGGGCGCTGTGGGAAATGCCGGGAGATATCATCCTGAGCCAGGGAGGGACCACGCAATTGGAACTGGCGGGGCTGGAAGCGCAGATCCTGAACCCCGGGCAGCAGGTGCTCACCAGCCAGGATGAGACCCTGTCGGGCAAGGGCATCGCCCTGACGGGCGAGCAGGAGGGCAGCGCCCAGGTGGTGCTCAAGCTGCTGGGGGTGCCGGTTAAGACGGTGAGCGTCACCGTGGCGCCTCAGCGCTACGTGATGCCTGGAGGGCAGTCCATCGGCGTGGCGCTGAACATGGCGGGGGTGCTGGTGGTGGGGGCTTCCGACGTGGGCGCTTCGCCCAGTCCCGCCCGGGCCGCCGGGCTGCGCTCGGGGGATTTGATCATGGCGGTGGACGGCTCCGCCATCACCAGCGCCCAGCAGCTCAGCCAGCACATGGCCGCAGGCCGCCAGCGCCAACTGCTGATCAGCCGCAACGGCCGGGCCATAACCGTGGCGGTGACCCCGGTAAAGGACCAGCGGGACGGGACCTACCGGCTGGGGGCCTGGGTGCGGGATTCCACCGCCGGGGTGGGCACCCTGTCCTATTATGACGGGGAGAATGGGGTGTTCGGCGCGCTGGGCCACGCCATCACCGACGCGGATACCGGCAGCCTGCTCACCCTGTCGGAAGGGGCCATCTACCAGAGCCAGGTGGTGGGCGTGCTCAAGGGGGATGAGAACAGCCCCGGAGAAGTGCTGGGCGAGTTCATGAGCCATCCCACTCAGCTGGGCAGCGTGCTGGTGAACGGGGAATACGGCATCTACGGCCAGTGCGGCGAGCCCTTGGTCAATCCCCTGTACCCGGATGGGGTGGAGGTATTGCCCAGCAGCCAGGTGCGGGAGGGCCCGGCCCAGATTTTGACCACCCTGGATGATCAGGGAATCAAGGCCTATGACTGCCAGATCACCAAGCTGTTCCGCCAGGACGGAGCGGGACAGCGGGGGATGATTATCAAAATTACAGACCAGGCGCTGCTGGATAAGACCGGCGGCATCGTCCAGGGCATGAGCGGCTCACCCATCCTCCAGGACGGCAAGCTGGCCGGGGCGGTAACCCACGTATTTCTGGGGGACGCCACCCAGGGCTACGGCATGTACGCCCAGTGGATGCTGGAGCAATCCGACGCCCTGGCCCAGATGGACCCGGCGGCGTGAGGAAAAATGCGGCGCGGCACACCCGATAGGGCGGCGCGCCGCAAGGCGTTGAAAGGGGGTCCGTTCCAGGGCCCGTGGCGGGCGGTCCCCAGGGCCGGCGGAGCGGCGGCCCGGAGACGGCAGCGGCCCGGCGGCAGCGGCGGCCCCAGGGCGATGGACGGCCCAGGATGAACACGACACCGGAAAGGCCGTCCCAGGGGCGGCGGGAAGGAGCTGCGAATGGAGTGTGCGCCAGGCAATGGGCTCATTGAGAAAACAGCGCAGGGAATTATACTAGGGATAACGTTGACGGGCAGGAAAAACTGTGAAGGGCGTCGAAACAACAATAGGCGCGATGGCTGCCGGCGGCTGCCGCCGCGGGAAAGGGAGGGAAGGCGGATGGGCGGAACCGGTCTTCGCTGGGTGCTGGCCATGAGCGATCCCGGCAGCGCGGCCCGTTTGGCCGCAGGGCTATCTCAAGCCTCTAGTCCCCCTGCCCAGGTGTGCTGGGCGCCGGACGGCCCCGCCGCCCTGGCCCTGGTGCGCCGGGAGATGCCGGACCTGCTGGCGGCGGACCTGGCCCTGCCTGGATTGGAGGGCGCGGCCCTTTTCCAGCGGGTGGGGCGGCTATCCCTGCCCACCTTGCCTTGGGCGGTGGGGCTGAGCTTGCCGGGCATGGAAGGCATGGAGCGGATTGCCCGGAACGCGGGGGCCTGCCTGGTGCTGCAAAAGCCTTTGCCCGCCCCCTGGCTGTGTCACGCGGTTGAGTCCCTCGTCCCCGACCAGCGCCTGCCCCGGCGGCAGGTGACGGTGGGCGCCGTGGAGCGGGCCCTGTGGCAGCTGGGCTTTTCGGCGGCCAGCCGGGGCACCCGGTACCTGGCCATGGCGGCGGAATTGTGCGGCAGGGACATGGCGCTGTGCGGCCGCCTTACGGGGACGGTGTATCCCCTGGTGGCCCGCAAGGCTGGGCAGAGCGCCCAGCGGGTGGAACACGCCATCCGCAGGGCCATCGACGCGGCCTGGGCCGGCGGCCCCAGGGAGGCCCAGTATAGGCTGTTTGGCAATACGATAGAGGCGAAGCGGGGCAAGCCCACCGCAGGTGGCATGATCGCCCGCATGGCCGAACTGCTTCGCACAGGAATGGAGATAGAATCATGAAGATGAAAAAAGTTGCGCTTATCGTTGTGGACGCCCTGGGCATCGGCGCACAGCCCGACGCCGCCGCCTACGGAGACGCGGGGGCCGACACCTTCGGTCACGTGTACCGCCAGTGCCAGCCCGACCTGCCCAACCTGGCGGACTTGGGCCTGCTGGCGGCGGCGGGCATTGAAGGGGACGAGGAGCCCCTGGGCTGCTACGGCAAGCTGCGGGAGGCTGCCGCAGGCAAGGACACCACCACCGGCCACTGGGAATTGGCGGGGCTCACCCTGAAAAAGCCGTTCCCCACCTATCCCGACGGCTTTCCGGCGGAGCTGATCCAGCAGGTGGAACAGGAAATCGGCATGGAGGTCATCGGCAACGTGGCCGCTTCGGGCACAGAGATTATCGAGCGGCTGGGCTCGGAGCATCTGCGCACCGGCAAGCCCATCGTATACACCTCGGCGGACAGCGTGTTTCAGATCGCCGCTCATGAGGCCATCATTCCCCCCACCGAGCTGTGGCACATCTGCCGCCTGGCCCGACGGGTGCTCACCGGCCAGCACGCCGTGGGCCGGGTCATCGCCCGCCCCTTCATCGGCAATCCGGGCGAGTTCCAGCGCACCGCCAACCGCAAGGATTTTTCCTTGGACCCGGTGGGCAAGACCATGCTGGACCTGCTCAAGGAAGCCGGCCGGGACGTGATCGGCATCGGCAAGATCGAGGATATCTTCAACCACCGGGGCCTTACCGCCTCCAACCACGCCGCAGGCAATACCGCCTGCCTGGACGCCCTGGCGGAGGCGCTGAAAAAGCCCCGGCTCAACGGACTGGTGTTCGTCAACCTGGTGGATACCGACATGCTGTACGGCCACCGCAACGACGCGGAAGGCTATGCCCGGGCCCTGGAGGAGATCGACCGGCGGCTGCCGGAGATCATGGGGCTGTTGGGAGAGGACGGGATGCTCATCGTCACCGGCGACCACGGCTGCGATCCACTCTTCCCGGGCACCGACCATACCCGGGAGTATACGCCGGTGCTGTGCTGGAGCCTGGCCGCCCAAGAGGGCGTGAACCTGGGCCAGCGGGATACCTTCGCCGACGTGTCGGCCACCGTGCTGGAGGCTTTGGGCGTGCGCAATACCCTGGACGGCAAGTCCTTCTGGGGCGATATCAAACTATAAGGACGAGGAGGCGGCGGCTATGAGCGAATCCCAACGGGCGGGCCTGGCGGCCCGGTTTCTGCTGGACAGGACGCCGGTTCAGCCCCGGGCGGCTTTGGTGCTGGGCTCGGGCTGGGGCGGCCTCATCGGCGAACTGCGGGGCGCGGTGCGGGTGCCTTACGCCCAAGTGCCCGGCATGAAGGTGTCCACTGTGCCCGGCCATGCCGGGGAATGGGTGCTGGGCCAGATCGGAAGCACCCCCGTGGCGGTGATGAGCGGGCGGCTGCACTACTATGAGGGCCATTCCCTGGCCGACGTGGTGTTCCCCATGCGGGTGCTCAAGGCCATGGGCGTGGAGACCGTGGTGCTCACCAACGCTGCGGGAGCGGTGAACACGTCCTTCCAGCCGGGAGATCTGATGCTGGTTGTGGATCACATCAACCTTACCGGGGCCAATCCCCTCTTTGGGCCCAACGATGAGGCGCTGGGCCCCCGGTTCCCCGATATGTCCCGGGCCTATGATCCGGAATTGCTGGAGCTGGCCCGGCAGGCCGCGCTGGAGGCGGGCGTTACTCCGCGCCAGGGCGTGTATTGCTGGATGACCGGCCCCTCTTTCGAAACCCCGGCGGAGATCCGCATGGCTCGCGTTCTGGGCGCCGACGCGGTGGGCATGTCCACCGTGCCCGAGGTCATCTGCGCCCGGCATATGGGGATGCGGGTGGCTGCCGCCTCCTGCATGACCAATATGGCCGCAGGCGTATTGGACCAGCCCCTGAGCCACCAGGAAGTGCTGGACACCATGGCCCGGGTGCGCCCCGCCTTTACCCGCTTCCTATTGGGGCTGATGGAGAAACTGTAAACCTGGCATCAGGTATGTTTTCCGGCCACTTGACCTGTGACGAAAAACGCTATGGAGTAACTGTGTGTATGAAGGATTGGTTGACCGACAAACATAACCGCGCCGCGCTGCTTTTCGCGGCGTTTTTTGTGCTCCTGAGCGCCCTGAGCCTGGCCCTGGCCCTGCCCATGGGATTGTGGTGGGGAGAGAATTTTTTCCGCAGGGAGGCGGACGGCCGCTTCGACGCCGGGGCGGCGGGCTGGGTATGGGTTCAGGAGCAGGGGCCGGACCAGACCGCCTTTCGCTATGACCTGGCGGCCGCCGGTTCGGGCCAGGCTCTCATGGCCGTGGACGGCGGCGAGGTGACGGTAGATTATGGGGAGGGCCTCTTGTGGCGCGGACAGGTGCAAAACGGGGTGCTGCTCGATCAAGAGGGGATACCTGCCGGAATGGGCGTCGTCATCGTGCTTAGCGGCGGGGAGCGGGAAAACTGGGGGCCGGAGCGCCTGTCGCCCTTGTTGTGGGGCCTGCGCTATGGATCCCTGGAGCACCGGTGGGCTTGGCAGCGGGTATTTCCTGCGGCACTGGTCTTCGCCGTAGGGCTGCTGCTATGGCTGTTCCCCGAAAAGCTGGCCTTCCTGGGCAGCAGATGGTTTTACCGGCAGCCCCCGGAACTCTCCCGGGCCGGCCTGTTCGCCCAACGGGCCAGCGCCCTGTGCGTCATGGTCATGAGCGTTTTTGTGCTATTCCTAGGTTGACCGGGACGCAGCGCCTACGCAGGCCCGCCGCCCAGTCGGCGGGCCTGCCCCGTCCCGGGGGGCTCCGCCCCCTGGATCCTCCGGGTAAGCGCCGCCGCCCGACTGCGGCGGCGCTTACCCGCCCGGGGGGCAGAGCGCCCCCCCGGGACCCCCGCAACGGTTTTGCCCTAGCTATTTATGGTTTGCCCCGGCTTTTGTGGCGGGGGTTCTATCCGGCGTTTGTTCGTCGCTCCGGCGTTTTCGCGGAAGGGCCGCCGCCCAACCGCGGCGGCCCTTCCGCGCCCGGGGGGCTCCGCCCCCCGGGACCCCCTGACGCGATAGGCGCGGCTTTGGGTGCTCCGGTGGGGCGGCGGTTTTGCTGTGGTAGGGGGACGAAGGTGTATCGTTCTATCGCTGTTTTTTGGGGAGTGGGTCATCGGGGAGGCGGTGTTCTGGCGGTCCCCCAATGCCGCCCTCTGCGGCGGCATTGGGGGAGCTCAGCGTATTCGGGAGGTGGGCTCCGCCACATCGCTGCGGCTCGTGGCTCCGCCCGAAGTTAGTGCCGCCCATAGGCTCCTCGCCTGGGCGGATGCGGTTTGGGTTTCTGCTGCTGTGCCCGTC
>DVHZ01000061.1 GCA_018711685.1 Candidatus Excrementavichristensenella intestinipullorum
TCAGCGGGGAACAGGCTGTTCAGCGCCTCCAGCACGGCGGTGCTGGTGACGGTGGCTCCGGTAATGGCCTCTACCCCGTTCTCGCCGTAGGCGAAGGGGCCGGTCTTGCCCACAAACTGATCGGTGAACTCCGCCTCCTGGGCTTTCGCGCCCAGACCCGCGGTTTCGGCGAAGCCCTCGCCGCCCACGGTCATGGTGGCGATGGCGCCGTCCTCGTTCAGGGTGATGGCCACCTCCACCGGGCCGCCAAAGCCCTGGGCCGTGGCGGTGAGGCCGTCCGCCGTCTGGGCGGCAGGCTCCCCGGTCTCGGCGGCGGTTTCGGCAGTTTCAGCGGGTTCAGCCTCCTGGGCGGGCTCCACGCCGAACAGGCTGTTCAGCGCGTCCATCACCGCAGTGCTGGTGACGGTGGCCCCGGTAATGGCCTCCACCCCGTTCTCGCCATAGGCGAAGGGGCCGGTCTTGCCCAGGAACTGGTTGGTGAACGCGGCCTCCTGGGCTTTCGCGCCCAGGCCCGCGGTCTCGGCAAAGCCCTCGCCGCCCACGGTCATGCTCACCACGTTGCCGTCGGCGTCCAGGCCCACGGTGACCTCCACCGGGCCGCCAAAGCCCTGAGCGGTGGCGGTCAGGGTTTCCACAGCGGGGGCCAGCTCAGGGGTGGGTTCGGGCTCGGGGGTGGGCTGGGCCGCAGCGGCTTCGCCGCCCAGGGCCTCGTTCACCGCCTGCATTACCGCGTTGCTGGTGATGGTGGCTCCAGCCAAAGCATCGATGCCGTCGCCATAGGCCAACGTGCCGCTCTTGCCCACGAACTGCTCGCGGAAGCTGGAATCCTTGGCCCGCTCGCCCAAGCCGGTGGTTTCAGCGAAGTTCTCATCGCCCACCACCAGGCCGGTGATGACGCCGTTTTCGTCCAGGGCTACCTGCACGGTTACCGGGCCGGCAAAGCCCTGGGCCGTAGCGGTGCGCACCTCAAAGGCCCCGGCCAGCGGATCTTCCTCAGGCTCCTTCAAACCGGACTGGAAGTACATATAAGAAGTGGTATTGTTCACGGCGGACACCACCGCGCCGGAGGAAATGGACGCGCCGGTGACGCTGTCCACATTTTCCTTGAGCACAGCGGGGGGCACTAAGCCGATAAATTGATCGGTAAAGGCGGGCTCTTTGGTTTTCGCGCCCAGGCCGGCGGTCTCCGCAAAGTCCGCGCCGCCCACGGACACGCCGGTGACCGCGCCCTTCAGATCCATACCCACGACGACTTCAATTTCGCCGCCGTAGCCTTTGACGGTGATCTGGCTGGTGTAGCCCACCAGGTTTCCGGCCTCGTCGTAACCTTCGTAGCAGTTGTCCACGCCCAGGGACGCCACCCATTCCTGGTTGAGCTCCAGGGCCTTGAACTCGGTGGCCGCAGGCAGTACGCTTGCCCGCGCCGCGTTGGCCTTGATGGCGTTTTGCTCTTCGATGCGGTCGGCGGTAAGCTGGTTGGTCAATGCCAGCAGCAGTCCCGCCGCCAGCGCGATGATGCAAAGCGCCAGCCAAGCCGGTAGTTGCTTTTTCATGGTCTCTCCCCCTCTGTGCATTTATCCGTTGGATACGACGAGCGCAGCCGCGCCCGATGTCGCCAAGATTTGTTCGTCCCGGGTGACGAAGATGGCCTCCACCCCGTCCAGGGCCTCGATCATGGCCATGCCCGCTTCGGTCCCCAGCACGAAGGTGGCCGTGGACAAGGCGTCCGCCAGGCCCGACCGCTCCGCGAAGATGGTCACCGAGCTCAGCTCGTTCTGCACCGGCCAGCCGGTCTCGGGGTCCAGCAGGTGGTGGTAGCGCACCCCGTCCAGGTCAAACCCCCGCTCGTAAATGCCGCTGGTGACCACCGCCATGTCCGTGGCGGTCACCGCCAGCAAATACGCGCCCCGGGATTGATCCGGGTTCTGGATGCCTACCCGCCAGGGGCCCTGGCCGTCCGGCTTCTCCCCGATGGTCACCACGTTGCCCCCAAAGTTCAGCAGCGCGCTGGTCACCCCGTTGTCCCGCAAAAACTGGGCAATCTGGTCCGCGATGTAGCCCTTGGCCACGCCGCCCAAGTCGATCTGCATATCCGCCGGAAGCGTCACCATGCCGTCCTCAATCACCAGCCTGGTGTAGTCCGCCAGGGCCGCCGCCTGGGCCAGGGCCTCCCCGTCGGGCAGCACCGGGTCCTCCGCGGCGAAATCCCACAGGGACACCGCCGGAGCGATGGTCACGTCAAAAGCGCCCTGGGAGAGCCCGGATACGTACTGGGCGATTTCCAGTACCTCCAAGGTCTCCTGGGCGACGGCTACGGGTTGGCCCTGGGCGTGGTTGATGTTCCACACGTCGGAACCCTCTATGGTTTTGCTCAGTAGCTGTTCGTACTTCTGGCACTGCTCCAGCGCCCGGTCCAACAGCTGCGCGTCGTCGGTATATGCCGTAATGGAAACAACCGTGTCGAAATAAAAACCCACAGCGCTGCGCTTGGCAGCGTCCTCCTGTGCCGCGCAGGCGGTGAAGGCGAACATGAGCGCAAGCAGCGCCGCAACATATTTCTTCAAAAATGACCCGCTCCATTTCAGGGGGAATTGGGATAGCCTAAAGTATAGTATAACACCATCGGCGTCTCAAATCAAGGGAATTGCCCCGTCCTAGACCAGAGAAATATTGCCGCTCATCAACTTTCACAAAATTTATACTTATCCATGCCCGGCCTTTATCAACCCCGGGTTCCTATCCCCAAACCCCCAGGTGTTCCAGCAGGATTTTAAGCCCGATCAGCACCAGAATCGCGCCTCCCGCTACCTCCGCCTTGCTCTTAAACCGCGCCCCAAACACATGCCCTACCCATACCCCCGCCAGGGACAAGCAGAAGGTGGTCAGCCCGATTAGGGAGGCCGACAGGGCGATATCCGCCTTCAAAAAGGCAAAGGTGACGCCCACCGCCAGGGCGTCTATGCTGGTGGCCAGCGCCAATAGGGTGAGCTCCTTCAGGTCCAGCCGCCCCGTCCCCTTTTCCGAGGCTTCCTCTCCCTCCCTGAGGGCTTCCCAAATCATCTTGCCCCCGATCACGCCCAGCAGGACGAAGGCGATCCAGTGATCCAGCTGGGTAATGTACCCCTCAAATTGGCGGCCCAGCGCCCAGCCCGCCAGGGGCATCAGCGCCTGAAAGCCGCCGAAAAACAGCGCCGTCACTAGCGCCTGCCCTTTGTCGATCCTGTCCCCCATGGCCAGCCCCTTGCACACCGCCACCGCAAAGGCGTCCATGGACAGCCCCACGCCGATCAAAAACAGCTCCGCAATGCCCATCCTCGTCCCTCCCATACAGAAAAAAACTCAAGCGCGGCTGTAACCGTGCATGAGTCTGGTTCATTAAGGCAAGCCAGGCCGAAGGCCAGCATGTTGACTTGCCGCATATCGCTATGCCACTACTCCCTCAAAACACCCGCTGGCAGTATATCACGCCCTCCATCCCCTGTCAATCCCCCGCCGGAGCCCCGGTCGGCGACGGGGCTCCGGCGGGCCCGGAGGCTCCGCCCCCCGGGCCCCCCGGACGCAATCCCTCCCGCTTCCCCGAACACCCCTGCGGACCGCGTTCTCCCCCGCTGGGTACGCGGGCAGCCCCCCCACCGTCGTGGAAGGCCCGGCTCCGCCGGGCCTTCCACGACGGCGGCTGGGTTCATGAACATGAGCCCAGCCGCGGTTTCTGTGGGTTGTCCGACGGAAGGCCGATTAAAGGGTATCGGCGATGGCCTGCGCCAACAGGGGCATGGCGTTTAGTGCCTCCGTCAGGGTATTCTTGTTGTGCCCTACCTCCACCAGGATGGAGGGCGTGCTCAAATGTTGGTTGTACCGCCCGTTTTTCACCAGCACCGGGCGGCAGATCCCTTCCGCCATCTGGTTTAACCGGTCGGTGAGCTGCTGGGCGTAGGCCAGATTGGCCTGGGTATCCGGCTTTTCCGTAAAGCCTTCCCCGTTTCCGATGAGCATCATGAGCCGGGCCGCCCGGTTCTGGCCCACGGCTACCGTCTGCTCTGCGGTCATGGATTGATCCCAGGCGTCCCTGTGCAGGTCTATGCACAGGTCGAAGCGCTGGTCTTGATAGCCTTCCAAGGTCTTCAGAGACCGGGTGTAGGCGGTGCCCAGCCGAGGCGGTTCGTGGTCGGTGCAGTCGTGGACCACCTCAAAGCCCAGCCCTTCCAGGCACCGGGCCAGTTCCTCCCCCACCCGCACCACCGAATGGCTCTGGTCCTGGGTGCGCCACGCCTCCAGGGCCTGATATTCCTCCCCCGCCACCTGCTCATAGGCCTCGTGGGTGTGGGTATGATAGATGAGCACCCTCCGGACTGCCGGTGTGGGGGACGGCGCCGCCTGTTGGCCGGGGGCTGGAGAAGCCCCGCCGCTGGGCGGCGGCGTGGACAGCACTTCCACGGTGAAGCCCTCCGCTTGGGGATCGGTGTGCTCGTTCTCCTGAGGCGCACCGAACACCACCTCCCGGGGGGAAAGGGAAGCGGCGGCAAACACCGCCGCCGCTTCCTGGGTTTGACCGATGGTATACTCCTGCTGGGAGACCGGCGCGGCCCGGCTGCCGAAATACCGGAAGGCCAGCACCGCCAGCGCCGCAGCCAGCAGCACCACCGTCCCCGCCAATACCAGTCGGGACGCCCTGATCACCTTGATGCGAATCACCCAAGCCACACCCCCTTGCCACGATAAGAGGGTATTCGCCAGGCGATTCCCTTATGCCTGTTCCAGGGCGGCCAGGGCTTGACGTACCCGCTCTCCCAGCGCCTCCCGGCTTTCTCCCGGCATGGCATAGATGGGCGCGCCGGTGTGGATGCGCCGCTTTTCCGCCCGCACCGGCACAAAGGCCAGGGCTTGTCCCCGGCACTTTTCGTACATCCGGGCCAGCAGCAAATAACCGCCGTACAGCTCCTTCACCACGGGGGAGGTGTCGGCGTAATCCACATCGGGATAGATGATGATCCGCTGCCCCGCCTCCAGGGCGCTCAGGCTTTCCCGCAGGGTAATCAGCGCCCGCATGCCGCCCCGGTGCACCGGGATACCGCCCAGTCCCCGCATCAGCGGCGGCACCGTCCAGCCCACTATATGGGACAGGGGCGCGGCCAGCCAGCCGGGCAGCCCCACCCGCATCGTCAGGGTAAAATGGTAAAAATGCTGCTGGCAGGCCCGGCGCTGGCACAACAAATCCAGCACCCAAGGCCGGGCCTGCTGCTCCATGCGGAGCAGGGTGCTCAGGGGGCCGCTTCCGTTCTTGTGCCGGCACACCAGCACGCAGGGCTTGGGCATGGGCGCGTCGCTCACCTGCCGTGCGGGTGAGAAATGCCGAACCACCCACCGGACCGCCCGGACCAGACCGTTATAGGGCTCTCGCTTATCCATATAAATTCATTCCTGAAGGCTGTTTTATACAGTCTATGCGCCCGTATCCCCTTCCATGACCGGTTGGGCCGGGCCCGGCTCAAGCTTTCTCATGATTTCGGCGTCCTCCGGATTTCGGGGGCGTTTCCCAGCTCCTGGGCGGAAACCTTGGACCTGGGCTCAGCCTTCCATGGAGGCGCGCAGGGCCTGGGCCGCGTCCAGCAGGTTGGCCCCGTGGGCCCTGGAGCTTTCCATATCCCCCGCGCCGCCCACCATTCGGGCCAATTCCTCGATGCGGCCGGCCCGGTCCAGCAACCGGACGGTGGAGCCGGTGCGGCCATCCTCCACCTTTTTTTCCACCAGATACTGCCGGTCGGCCAGGGCGGCGATTTGGGGCAGATGGCTGACGCAGATGACCTGGCGGCGGCGGGCGATGGCGGCCATCTTCTCCCCCACCGCCTGGGCCATGCGGCCGCTGACTCCGGTATCGATCTCGTCGAACACCATGGCGTCCACCCCGGCCTGGTCCGCAGCCACCGCCTTCATAGCCAGCATGATGCGGCTGAGCTCGCCCCCCGAGGCCACCGCCGACAGGGGCTTCACCGGCTCCCCCGGGTTAGCCGACAGCATGAACTCCGCCTTTTCGGCCCCTGCCGGGCCGTACTTCTGGGGCAGGCTGTTAAAGCGGACCTCGAACCGGGCCTTGTCCATGCCCAGGTCCTTCAGCTGGTCCATGATTTTCCGGCACAGCGTTCCCGACAGCGCCCGGCGGCTCTCCCCCAGCGCCTGGCAGCTGCGCTCCAAGGCCTCCCGGGCCTTGTCCAGCCGTCCCTGGACCTGGTCCAGCCGCTCATCCCCGCCCTGGATTTCCTCCAGCCGCGCCGCGGTCTGGGCGCGAAAGGCCAGCACGTCCTCCAGTTCCGGGCCGTACTTGCGGGTCAGCCCCTTGAGCTCGCTCAGGCGGCCGGCCACCCGCTGGGCCTCGCCGGGATCGAAGTCCATGCTCTCGCACATATCTTCCAGTTCGTAGCCCAGGTCCTGGGCGGCGTAGAACAGTTCTTCCAGCCGGGCCGCCGCCTGCTGGAACCGGGGGTCCAGCTCCCCGATGTCCGCCACCGCCTGGGCCGCCTTCTGCAGCGCCTCCTGGGCGCTGGGGCCCCGGCCCCCGCCCCGGTACACCAGGTCGCAGGCCCGGTTCAGGCGCTGGGCCACCTTCTGGGCGCTGCGCATCAGCACGTTCTTGCGCTCCAGCGCCGCCATCTCCCCGGCCTTGGGCTTTACCGCGTCGATCTCTTCCAGCTGGAAGGACAGCATATCCCGCAGCCGCTCCCCCTCGGCCAGGTCCTTTTTCAGCCGGGCCATCTCCTGGCCCAGCGCGGCGTACTGGGCGTAATCCGCCGCCGCCTTATCCACCAGCGCCCGGTGCTCCGCCCCGCCGAACCCGTCCAGGTAGGCGGTATGGCGCTCCGGATCGCACAGCAGCTGGTGCTCGTGCTGACCGTGGAGCTCCACCAACGCCCCGGCCAGGCGCTTAAACTGGTTCAGCGGCACCGTGGCCCCGCACACCCTGCACAGGCTGCGCCCGCCCTCGGACAATTCCCGGGCCAGCACCGCTATCCCCTGGTCGCTTTCCAGCCCCCACGCCTCCAGCAGAGCCTGGGCCTCCTGGTTGCCGGTTATGTCGAACAGCGCCTCCACCCGGGCCCGGCTGGCCCCGGTACGGATCAGCGATTTGTCCGCCCGTCCGCCCAGCACCAGGGTCAGGGCGTCCACCAGGATGGACTTGCCCGCGCCGGTCTCGCCGGTGAGCACGTTGAGCCCCGGCCCCAGCTCCAGGCGCAGCCGGTCGATCAAGGCGATATTGGCTATGGCGATTTCCAGCAGCACGCGTATCCCTCCAACCCCATCATTTCCCGCGCCCTACCGGGCCCTGGCCATCTCCCGGAACCGGGCGGCCACCTCCTGGGCCTCCTGGTCGCAGCGCACCACCACCAGGATGGTGTTGTCCCCGGCCAGGGTGCCCAGCACCTCGGGCCATTTCAAGGAATCGATGGCTTCCGCCGCCGCGTTGGCGCTGGCGGGCAGGGTCTTGATGACGATCAGGTTGTCCGACGGGGTCACGGACAGCACCGATTCGGAAAAGATGCGGATGAACCGGCTCCCGGTGCCCTGCTCGGCCCGTTCCGCCGTGGCGTACTTGTACCGGCCGCTGGCGGCCAGCACCTTGAGCAGGCGCAGCTCCTTGATGTCCCGGGACACCGTGGCCTGGGTCACCTTTACGCCGTGACGGCCCAACTGATCCGCCAGTTCTTCCTGGGTCTCGATATCTTGGTTTTCGATGATCTCCAGGATCATCGCCTGCCGCGTCGCTTTCATCTTTACCTCCTAATGGCTCCATTCAGACAACTTGTCCCGCATCAGGTCGAAGAAGTTCAGATGGCCCAGCCGCAAAAAGGAAACCGTGCGTTCCCACCGGCGGATGGTCACCGTCGGGTCCTGGGGCGGAATGGGTAGGGGCTTGAACCCGTCCAGCAGCACGTGGGCGCCGCCCCGCTGGTCCATCAGCCGCACCTGCACCGCCTGGTCCGCCGACACCACCACCGGCCGGGTGCGCAGGGTATGGGGACAGATGGGGGTGAGCAGTATGCAGTTGAGCCCCGGCGCCACCAGGGGCCCTCCCGCCGACAGGGAATAGGCGGTCGACCCGGTGGGCGTGGCCACCACCAGCCCGTCTCCCGCCACCCGGTCCACCATGGCCCCCCCGGCGCTCACCTCCAGGGCCAAGATGCCCACGGAATTCTCCGAGCGGTTGAAGGCCACCTCGTTCAGCGCCAGTGCGCTGCCGCCATCGCTGGTGCTGGCCCGCAGCAGCATCCGCCGGTCCAGCCACCCCTCGCCGGCCAGCGCCCGGCCCACGTCCCGGGCCAGGTTCTCCGGCTGCACCTCGCTTAAATACCCTACCCGGCCCAGATTCACCCCCAGCAGGGGCAGGTTCAGGTCCAGCGCCGCGTCCACTGCCGCCAGCAGGGTGCCGTCGCCCCCCAGCACGCACAGAAATTCACACCCGGCGAAATCCCCCTGGCTGCTGGCGGTCTCCCCCAGGGCCTGAGCCAGCATGGGCCCCATCACCGGCTTTACGCCCTGGCGGCGCAACACGCCCACCAACTGATAGGCGGTCTCCAGGCTATTCTCCTTTGAATCGTTATACCATATCCCTACCCTGCGCTGCGCCATGGCTCCGCTCCTTCGGTGTGTCTTAGTATATCACAAATGAATATTCATGCCAAGTATCCACAAGAAATATTCATCTTCAATGCTTTGCCGCGCCCCCGGGACATGCCGCGAAGGCCCCGCCGCCCAGCCCCAGTCCGGTTCCGGTCTTCATCCGATCCCGGTCTGATTCTTATCCGGTTCCCGCCTGGTTGCGGCTCAAGGCCGTGCCAGGGGCTTTCGGCTATTCCCCGGGCCGGTCCTGCGGCTGGCCGGGGTTTTGGGGATGGGCCCGCCAGGCCGCCTCCACCGCCCGCCGGAAGTCCGTCCCGGTCATGGCGGGACCGGCGGTATCCCCAGGCTTCAGGTCCATCAAGAACTCGATATTGCCCTGGGCCCCGGTGATGGGGGAGAAGTCCACTCCCTGGCACACCCAGCCCAGCTTTTCCACCTCCCCGGCCACATAGGCCAGGGTATCCAGGTGGACCTGCCTGTCCCGCACCACGCCTCCCGGGCTCACCTGCTCCTTGGGCGCCTCGAACTGGGGCTTGACCAGGGCCACAAACCGCCGGTTCTTCCCCGCCAGGACAGCAAAGGCCCGGGGCAGCACCGCCCGCAGGGAGATGAAGGACACGTCGGTGACCCCCAGGGAGGGGGCGGGACTGAATAAATCCGGCGTTAGGGAGCGGGCGTTGGTCTTTTCCATCACCGCCACCCGGGGGTCCTGGCGCAGCCGCCAATCCAGCAGGCCAAAGCCCACGTCCACCGCGTATACCTTGCTGGCCCCGGCCTCCAGAAGCACTTGGGTAAAGCCGCCGGTGGAGGCCCCCACGTCCAGGCACACCCGCCCGCCCACTTCCACGCCGAAGGCCTTCAGCGCCTTTTCCAGCTTCAGCGCCCCCCGGCTCACGTAGCGCATACCCGGCTGGCGCACCGTCAGGGCCAGGCCCTGTTTTACCTTGTCCGAGGGCTTGCTCACCTTGCCCGCGCCCAGGTAAACCTTGCCCTCCAGCACCATCAGCCGGGCCTCCTCCAGGCTGCCCGCCAAGCCCCGATCCACCAGCGCCTGATCAATCCTGGGTATCGCCATGGCGGACCTCCCACAGTCGCTCCAAGATCTTGCAGCACACCTGATCCCGGGTGAGGCCGCAGTCCTCCATCTGTTCCCCCACGCTGCCCTGCTCCACAAACCGGTCGGGCAAGCCCAGGGTCAGGACGCTGGCCTTCAGCCCCTTGTCCGCCAGATAGCCCAGCACCTGACTGCCGAACCCGCCCCGGGCCACCCCTTCCTCCAGGGTGACCAGCAGCGCGGCCCGGCCGGCGGCCCATTCCAGCCGCTGGGCGTCCATGGGCTTGACGAACCGGGCATCCACTACGCCGCAGGACAGTTCCTTGCCGTTGAGCTCAATGGACACCGTCAGAGCCAATTCCACCATGCGCCCCACCGCCAGGATCATCACGTCCCCGCCGTCGGCCAGCAGTTCCCACTCCCCCGGCTGCAGGGGGCCCCGCTCCTGCATACCCGGGCCCATGTCGCAGGCGTCCTTGGGATAGCGGATGGCCATGGGCCCATCCATGGTCAGGCTCAGGGCCATCAGCCTTCGCAGGTCCCGCTCGTCCCGGGGCGCGGCTACGGTCATGCCCGGCATCTGGCACAGGTAGGCCAGGTCGAAGGCCCCCTGATGGGTGGCCCCGTCGGAGCCCACCAGCCCGGCCCGATCCACCAGCAGGGTGACCGGCAGCCTTTGCAGGCACACGTCCTCCAGGATTTGGTCGTAGGCCCGCTGCAAAAAGGTGGAATAGATGGCCACATAGGGCCGCATCCCCGCCAGGGCCAGCCCTGCCGCCATGGTCACCCCGTGCTCCTCGGCGATGCCCACATCGAAAAACCGGTCCGGATAGACCTGGCCAAACCCGGCCAGGCCGGTGCCGCCGGGCATGGCGGCGGTGACGGCGCACACCCGGGCGTCGGTTTCCGCCATGCGCTTGAGCTCACTGCACATGATCTGCCCATAGGCGGTGTGCCCCGCATCCTGAGCCTTGCCGGTATCCACGAAGAAGGGCGCCACCCCGTGGTACTGGTCCGGGGCCTGCTCCGCCGGGGCGTAGCCGTTGCCCTTGCGGGTGACCACGTGGATCAGCACCGGCCCGGCGCTATCACGGGCCCGGCGGAACACCTTCTCCATCCGGCCTACGTCGTGGCCGTCGATGGGACCCTGGTATTCAAACCCCAGCGCCTGGAAAAACTTGCCGTCCACGAACAGGGATTTCAGGGCGTCCCGCCCCTTCTCCAGCGCCCGCAGCACTCCCGGACCCACCTTGGGCACCCGGTCCAGGCCGCCCCGCACCGCCCGTTTCAGGCCCCGGTAGGGGCTGGACTGGCGCAGCTGCGTCAGATACCCCGACAGCGCCCCCACGTTGTGGGAGATGGACATCTCGTTGTCGTTGAGCACCACGATAATCCGGGTGCCCGACTGCCCCGCGTCGTTGAGGGCCTCGTAACACATGCCCCCGGTAAGGGCGCCGTCTCCCACCACCGCCACCACCTGGTGCCGGCCCCCCATGATGTCCCGGGCCCGGGCCATGCCCAGGGCGGTGGAGATGGCCGTGGAGGCGTGGCCGGTGACGCAGGCGTCGCAGTCGCTCTCGTCCGGGCGCAAAAAGCCGCCCAGCCCGCCCCGCTGCCTCAGGGTGGAGAACCTTTCCCACCGGCCGGTGAGCAGCTTGTGGGCATAGCTCTGGTGCCCCACGTCGAACACCAGCTTGTCCTGGGGCAATTCAAAGGCCCGGTGCAGCGCCAACGTCAGCTCCACCGCGCCCAGATTGCTGGCCAAATGCCCGCCGTTGCGGGCCACGGTCTCGATGATGACCTGGCGCATTTCCTGGGCCAGGTCCGATAGCTCCTTCCGGCTCAGCCCGCACAGGTCCGCCCTGGTATGGATCTTTTCCAGCATGTTTGCCTCACATAATGAGCACCGCCAGCAGCCCTCCCAGCAGGGCGCCCATCAGCACCTCGAAGGGGGTATGCCCCAGCAGCTCTTTCAAACGTTCGTAGGTAAAGCCCTGCCCGCTGGCGATCATGTCCTGCACCAGCTTGTTCAGCAGCGCCGCCTGGCGGCCCGCCGCCCGGCGCACCCCCGCCGCGTCGGTCATCACCACGCAGGCCACCACAAAGGCGATGGCGAACTCCACCGAATAAAATCCCTTTTGTATTCCCACCGCCGCCGCCACGCCGCACACCACCGAGGAATGGGAGCTGGGCATCCCCCCCAGCCCGAAAAAGCGGCCAAAATCCCACCTGCGCTCCAGCAGATAGGTGAACACAACCTTCAGCGCCTGGGCGGAGAACCAGCCCGCCACCGCCACCATCAGCACCCGGTTGGAAAACAATTCCTGAAAAAAGCTCATAGCCTCCCTCCACAGCCCCGCGCCATCTCAGGACTTACGCCCCTTCATGGACAGCACCAGTTCGCGGAAAAACGCCCCCTGCTGCCCAAATTCCTCCAGGGCCGCCAGAGCCAGCTCCATCTGGTCCCGCACCATCTTCCGCGCACCCTCCAGGCCGTATACCGCCACCGCCGTCAGCTTGCCCTCCTGGGCGTCCTTGCCCACGCTCTTGCCCAGCTCCGCCTGGCTGCCCTCCACGTCCAGCAGGTCGTCGGCGGTCTGGAACATGCGGCCAAAGGCCTCGCCGTAACGGCCCAAGGCCTCCCGCTCCGCCTCCCCCGCCCCGGCCAGCCACCCCGCCGCCCGGAGGGGATGGATGAACATGCGGCAGGTCTTGCCCAGCTGAATCTCCATCAGTTCCTTCTCGCCGCCCCGGTTCTCCTGCTGGCAGGACAGGTCCAGGCACTGGCCCCCCATCATGCCCTGGGGCCCCGCGCCCCGCAGGATCTCCTCCATGGCCCGCACCCGGTTTTCCAGCTGGCCGGGATGGGCCAGGGCGTCCCTGGCCAGGATTTCTCCCGCCCAGTTCAGCAGGCCGTCCCCCGCCAGAATGGCCTGGCCCTCCCCGTACACCACGTGGTTGGTGGGCCGGCCCCGGCGCAGCACGTCGTCGTCCATGCCGGGCAAATCGTCGTGAATCAGGGATGAGGTGTGGATCATCTCCACCGCGCAGGCCGGGTCCATGGCGTCCCCGCTGTCGCCTCCCAGCATGTCCACCGCCGCCAGCAGCATCACCGGCCGCAGGCGCTTGCCCCCGGCCATCAGGCTGTAGGCCATGGCCTCCTGCAGCAGGGGCGGCACCCCCTCCATGCCCTCCACCTTGGCCTTGAGGGCTTTCTCCACCCGGGCCGCGTATTCCTTCAGCGCGTTCATGGCATTTCCTCCTTCAAGGGCGCTTCGCCCTGGCCGGTCAGCGCCATCACCCGGCCCTCCCCAGCCTTCAGTTGGGCGCGCAGCTCGCCCAGCAGCGCCACGCCCTTTTCATAGGCGGAAAAGGACTGGTCCAGGGTCATCTCCCCCTTTTCCAGGGCGCTCACCAGCGCCTCCAGCTCCTCCATGCCCTGCTCAAAGCTCAGCTTTTTTCTGGCCGCCATGGGCCCTCTCCTCCTCTACCGAAAGCACCCGGGCCAGGGCGCTGCCGCCCTTCATGCGGATGCCGATCTGCTGGTCCGGGCGCAGCTCCCCCGCCTGGGTGAGCGCCCGCCCGTCCGCCGTAATCAGGGCGTAGCCCCGCTCCAGTACCCCGCCGGGGTTCAGCGCCTCCAAGGTGCGGGCCAGCTGGTCCAGCCGCCCCGATTCCCGGGCGATCCGCTGGGCCATGGCCTTTTCCAGCCGCCCCTGCCATTGGGCCAGCTGGTCCCGCCGGGGGGACAGCAGCGCCTGAACCGGGCTGCCCAGCCGCAGCGCCAGCTTGTCCAGCGCCGCCCCCCGCAGGGCCAGCCCGCCCAACTGGGCCCGGTTCAGCCGGGCCTGGAGCTGGTCCAGCCCCCGGAGCAGTTCCGCCCGCACCGGCACCACCAGCTCCGCCGCCATGGAGGGGGTGGCTGCCCGCACGTCCGCCACGAAATCGGCTATGGTGAAGTCGGTCTCGTGGCCCACGCAGGACACCACCGGTATCCGGGACGCGGCGATGGCCCGGGCCACCTTTTCCTCGTTGAAGGGCCACAAATCCTCCATGGACCCGCCGCCCCGGCCCACCAGGATCACGTCGCACCCGCCGTGGCGGTTCAGCGCCTCCAGGGCGGCTACGATCTCCCCCGCCGCCGCCGCGCCCTGGACCTGGGCGGGGCACAGCAGGATGTCCACCCCCGGGTCCCGCCGCCGGGCCACCCGCACCATGTCCCGAAGGGCGGCTCCGGTGGGCGAGGTAACGATGCCCACCCGGCGGGGCAGCAGGGGCAGCGGCCGCTTCCGGGCCGGATCGAACAGCCCTTCCCGGCTCAATTTCTCCTTCAGCGCCTCAAAGCGCAAAAATAGCTCTCCCGCGCCCTCCCGGCGCATCCCCTGGCAGTACAGCTGGAAAGCGCCGCTGGCCACGTACAGGGAGGCCGAGCCGCTCACCACCACCATCTGCCCGTCCCGGGGCTCAAAGTCCAGGGACAGGGCGTTCTGCCGGAACATGACGCACTGCACCCGGGCCTTTTCGTCCTTGATGGCAAAGTACAGGTGCCCGCTGGTGTGGCGCTTAAAGCCGCTCAGTTCCCCCCGCACTCGCACCGCCCGCAGCAGCGGGTCCCCGGCCAGATGCCGGCGCACGTACTCCCCCAGCTGCTCCACCGACAGCACCCAATCCTCGTTCATGGCCCTCTCGCCCCGCCCCTGGGGGGCTCTCCTTCTCCTCTGCGCATCGCCGCCCCGGCGCTGCCCGCACACCGCACCGCAAGCCCCTCGCCTGCCGGCCAACCGCCTTTCATTCATCGCCCGCGGACTGTCCCATTTCCCGGTCAACCGCTCTTGATCCATCGCCTGCGGACTGCCTGACCTTTCGGCCAACCGCTTTCCCCGGCGCTTTCGCTTCCTGGGGGGCCGGGCCAGCCTACGAAAGGGCCTCTCCGCCCCGGCGCAGCAGGTCCTCTCCCATCAGCGCCACCCCTACCGCGTTGTCTCCCGACAGGGCGGGCCGTGCCCAGTACAGGTCCATGGAAGCGCCCAGCCTGTCCAGCCGCTGGGCCAATTCGCCCCGCAGCCGGGCCGAGGCCGCCACCCCGCCGGCGATGAGTATCCGCTTAAGGCCGGTCTGCTCCCCTGCCCGCTGGATGAGTTTGGCCAGGGTGCGGGCCAGGAAGGAATAGGTCTGGGCCGCCACCTGCTCCGGGGGCACGCCCTGGCGGATCATCCCCAGCAGCTGGTTTTCCGCCCCGGACAGGCTCACCTGAAGCCCCTTTACCGCCGTGGGCACTGCGGGGCGCTCCGGCGGCGGGCCCGCCAGCGCCTCCAGCATGGGCCCGGCGGGAAACTCCAGCCCCAGGGCCACCCCTACCCGGTCCACCAATTGCCCGGCGTGCAGGTCGCTGGTTCCTCCCAGCAACAGCACTTGGCCCAGGTCCCCGGCGCAGCGCAGCACCTCGGTGGTGCCCCCGGACAGGTGCATGGCCAGAAAGGGCTGTCCCAGCGCCAATCCGCTGTCCACCAGGGCGGCCCGCAGGTGCCCCTGCTGGTGGCTGGTGCGCATCAGCGGCACGCCCAGCGCGGCCGCCACCGATTGGGCGGCCATCTCGCCGGCGGAAAACACCGGCATGTAGGAGCCCTCCACCGGCCTGGGCCGGGCGCTGACGCAGACGCCCCGCAATTCCACCGGCCCCGCTTCCGCAAAGGCGGCCTGGCACAGCGCCCCCAGGTGGGCCACATGCTGAAAAAGCGCCTCGCTCTGCCGCAGCCCCCGTCCACCCAGAGGAACCTGCAGCAGCCGGCGCTGGTCAGCGCAAATCGCACCATCGCTGACAATGGCCAGCGAGGTGCGGTAGCAGCTGGTATCGATGCCCAAAACGGCCATCACGCTTTTTCCGTGCGGGAAATGCCCCCCAACACGCCGTTGATGAAGCTGCCCGCCTTTTCGGTGGAATAGATGCGGCTGAGCTCCACCGCTTCGTTAATGACGATTCCCGCCGGCACCCGGCCCAGGGACAGCTCGTAGGCCCCCAGGCGCAGGATGGCCAGGTCCACCCGGGTCAGCCTGTCCAGCTTCCAGCCTGCGGCGTAGCGCTCGATTTGCGCGTCCAGCTGAGGGGCGTTCTGCTTCACGCCCTCCACCATCTGCTGGGTATAGTCGTACTCCGCCTCGCCGGGCTCGATCTCCAGAATGCCCCGCAGGGTGTCCTCCCCGCCGTCGCCGCCCATCTCCCACTCGTAGATCAGCTTCATGGCGGCGGCCCGCGCCTGTATCCTGTTCATCGGTACTTCCTCGCTTTACCAGATATCCTTACCCTGAGGCGCAGCCTGGTCCGCCTGGCCTCGCTCATCCTGCTCTTCCGGCTCCGACTGGATCTGGACTTCGTATTCCGGTTCTTCCTGGGCCTGGTGCTCCGCCTCGGCCTGGTCCTGATCTTCCGGTTCCTCCGAAGCCTGATATTCTATGTCCTGCTCAGCCTGGTACCGCGTCTCCTCCGCCGCTTGATCTTCCGGTTCCTCCGAAGCCTGATATTCTATGTCCTGCTCAGCCTGGTACCGCGTCTCCTCCGCCGCTTGATCTTCCGGTTCCTCCGAAGCCTGGTATTCTATGGCCTGCCCAGCCGGGTCCTGCGTCTCCTCCGCCGCTTGAGCCTCCGCCTCCGGCGCATCCGAGGGGGCTGCTTCGCCATCTTCCTCTTCTGGAATCTCTACCACCGGCTGAACTTCCTCCGCCTTGGGCGCTTCCACCGCCTTGGGAGGCTCAGCCTGAATGGCGGTCATCTGAGGCGGCTGGCTTTCCACAATGCGGCTCACCAGTACGGCGACGTCCCGCACGGCAATGCCGGAAAACTCTTCGATGAAGTTCTTGATGGAGCGCTGCATCAGCATGGTCACGTTAGGGATATGCACGTCGCTGCGCAAGGTCATATCGATGTTCACCGAGATGGAATCCTCGTGGTTGACGATGCTGGTCTTGATCTCCTCCACCCCGTCGGCCTGGCCAATGGCCTGCTTCACCAGGGTATCCATGGCCTGCACCGAGATGCGCACCGCGCCGTTTTCGGTGTTCTGCACCGACACGCTACCCTTTTCCACCGAGGGCTCCCGGCGCAGGGCCAGACGGATCATCTGCACCGACCACACCAGCAGCACCGCAGCGATCACCGCCAGCGCCACCATGGGCCACACGCCTTCGCCTAGGGAAATCCTATAGCCCATCAAGGTGAGCTCCAGTCCCGTACACATGCCCACGGCGATCAGCAGCGTAACCACAATGCCCAGGCATCCGTACAGCGCCAGCAGCACCCTGTCGCTCCATTTCATCTTTACCTTCATGGATATTCCTCCCCCTTTCAGGGCTCTTCCGCCTGCTGTTCCTTCGCCTGCTCATCCTGACCGGAAATGGCCTGCGCCGGCTCGGCTCCTTCTTCCGGTTCATCCTCGGGCTCCGGCTCCGACTCCCTTTCCAGTTCCTTTTCCCGTTCCTGCTGCTCCTCTTCCCGCTTCTGCAACAGGATGCGCTGCTGCATCTCGATCTCTGCCGTGGCCCGCATCTCCCGCTCAAAGCTCACGCCCTGCACGTGTACGTCCACATTGGCCACGGTGAGCCCACTCATGGTCTCAATGGCCTTTTTCACATTTTCCTGGATGTTGGCGGCTACCTCGGGCACGGGAATACCGTAATCGATGATGATGGATACCTGTACGTTGACCTGGCCGTCCTGCACCTCCACCTTGACTCCCCGAGTCAGGTTGCGGGTGGACTGGCCTCGCCGGCCCAGGATGTCCAGCATCCCGCCGCCGCTCACCATGCTGGCTACGCCCTCCACCTCGGTAGCCGCCAATCCGGCGATGGTGGCCACGACGTCGGTGGCAAAGGAAACCGAACCATTTTGGTTGGTATCCAGTTGCACATTGGTGGGAAGATTTTCAGTCATGGGCAAAAGCACCTCCTTGCGGTGTACTTCATTATAACAGAAAACGCCGGATTGCGCAATAACCCTCTATAGCCGCCTTTGTGTCGCTCATGGGAGGATTTTGCAAAACCATCCGTTTTCGCCTCCTCTATCCAGGCCGGCGCCGCCGGACAGAGCGGGCGTACCCGCGCCCAGAGGGGTGGCCTCAAACGCCATCCGCCCCACGGCTCGATCTCGGCCGGCGTACCGCCAGGGTGTTTTCCCTGGCAAAGCCAGGGAAAACACCCTGGCAGGGGG
>DVHZ01000062.1 GCA_018711685.1 Candidatus Excrementavichristensenella intestinipullorum
CCGGCACCCCTTCCTCCCGTCACCCCGTTCCCCCGTAACCCCCGTCACCTGATTCCCCGCCCATAGGCTCCAGAAAAAGGACGAGCACAACAGCAGGAGCCAAAACCACATCCGCCCGGGCGAGGAGCCTATGGGCGGCAGTAACTTCGGGCGGAGCCACGAGCCGCAGCAATGTGGCGGAGCCCACCTCCCGAATACGCTGAGCTCCCCCAATGCCGCCCTAGCGGGCGGCATTGGGGGACCGCCAGAACACCGCCTCCCCGATGACCCACACCCCAAAAAGCCCCGATAGAGCGATACACCCCCGCCGCCCACCGCAGCAAAACCGGCGCCGCACCGAACCCCAAAAAAAGCCGCGCCTATCGCGTCAGGGGGTCCCGGGGGGCAGGGCCCCCCGGGCGCGGCAGGGCCGCCGCCCTACGGCGGCGGCCCTGCCGGGAAAACGCCGGCTCCAACCAACCCAAGCCAGAGCAGAACCAATATCCGGCCCAAGGCATGGCCCGGCCGTAAGAAGGAGTAATATCAAGCGTATGAATGAAAAAGTGCGTTCCATGACCCGGATGGCGGCCTGCACCGCGGTGCTATGCGTGCTGTCCCAGATATCTTTTCCCCTGCCCTCAGGGGTACCGGTGACCCTGCAAACCCTGGGCATGGCCCTGTGCGGGTGCCTGTTGGGGGTACGCCGGGGCGCTATCTGCGTGGCGGTGTACCTGCTGTTGGGCATGGCGGGGCTTCCCGTGTTCGCCGGGTTTACCGGCGGGGTGAGCAAGCTGGCCGGTCCCACCGGCGGCTTTCTGATCGGCTTCATTTTCCTGGCGACGCTGTGCGGCCTGGGCCGGGGGAAGGCCGGCCTTGCCCCCTGGCTGTATATGGCCCTGGGCCTCCTCCTGTGCCACGCAGCCGGGGTCATCCAGTTCGCCCTGCTGGGCGGGCGGAGCCTGACCGAAACCTTCCTGGTGGTGAGCCTACCCTATATCGTGAAGGACGCCCTGTCTTTGGCCGCCGGCCGTTTATTGGCCGCCGGAATAGACAAGCGCTTGGCCCCCATCGCCTGAATTGCGCCTGAATCAGGTTTCAGGGACCGGCGGGACGATGGTACGGCGGAGGATAGGCTGCTGGAGAGAGGCTGCTGGAGAGAGGCGACGCCTCTCTTTTCTCTTTAAGATCGCCCATCCCCTGGCGGGAGCCGCCTTAAGTTGCCCAGAAATGGGCCAGATGGCGAGCGGCTTGTTGGACCGTCAGGGCGTCCCGCACCTGCCACTGTCCGGGCAGGTATGCTTCATAGGCCGGCTGAAAGTAGCGCTCGTCGATCAGCAGCACCGCGCCCCGGTCCTCCTCGCCTCGAATGACCCGGCCTGCCGCCTGCAGGACCCGCTGAAGCCCTGGGTAGACATAGGCGCCCATCAGGCCGTCCCCCGGTTCGCCGGACTCCTCCAGCGCCGCGGCCAGCGCCGCCCGCTCCAGGCTGATCTGGGGAAACCCGACCCCCACGATGGCTGCGCCGCTGAGGCGCTCGCCGGGCAGGTCGATCCCCTCGGCGAATACGCCCCCCATCACCGCCAGCGCCAGGAGGGGGCGGGGACGCTCGGGGGTAAAGGCGGCGATAAAGGCTTCCCGCTCCGCCTCGCTCATGTTGGGGCGCTGGGCCATCAGGTCCATATCCTGGGCCTGAGGGGCCAGGTATTTGCCCACCAGGTTGAGATAGGCATAGGAGGGGAAGCAGGCCAGATAATTGCCCTTATGGGCCCGGCACAGCGCCAGAATGGCCTGGGCCACCTGGGGTGCGCTTTCCTCCCGGCGGCGCAGGGTGGTGGCCAGGGGCATCCGCAGCACGCATAGGTTTTCCTCGGGAAAGGGAGAGGGCAGGTCCAGCTGGGCGTCGCCCCGGTCCTCGTCCAGCCCCAGGCTGGCCATGTAATGGGACAGGGGGACCAGGGTGGCGGAAAACAGCGCGGCGCCCCGGGTGCGCCCCAACGCTTTGCCCAGGTAGGAGGCTGGGGCGAAGCACCACAGCCGCACCGCCATGTCCCGCTCCTCCCCCAGATATAGCGCCCGGTACCCCGGCCCCATCTCCCCGGCGACCCGGACGAAGTTCATGCCGTCGAAGTACAATTGGGTCAGGCTCTGGTTCAGCGCTCCCGCCGCCCCCAGCAGGGGCCGGGCCGCGTCCAGAAATAGCTGGAGCGCCTCCTCCAAGGCTTGAGGCGCTTCCTCGTCCCAGTCCGGAGCGGGATGGCTCTCCTTCAGGTCCTTGAGCGCCTGGACCACTTGGTTTATACGCTGAAGCAGCCCGTCCTCCGGCCCGGCCAGCTTTTTCAGATGGGCGGCCAGGCGCCGGAAATCGCTCAGGCGCACCTGGGCCGAAAGCATCTCCCGGGCCCGGTCCAGCAGGTTGTGGGCCTCGTCGATGAGCAGCGCGCCGTCGAATTTCTCCTGGAAAAAGCGCTTGAGCCGCACCCGGGGATCAAAGGCGTAGTTGTAGTCGCAGATCACCACGTCGCAGTTCTCCGCGATGTCCAGCTGCATCTCGAAGGGGCACAGCTGATGGCGCTGGGCCAGGGCCAACACCCGCTCCCGGGTCAGGCTGTCCAGGTCCAGCGCCTCCTCCAGGGCTTGGCCCCGCCGGTCGTAATAGCCCTGGGCCAGATGGCACAGGGAGGGGTCGCACCCCGCTTCCTTCAGCGGACACAGCTTTTCCTTGGCCGTGAGGGTGATGGCCCGTAGCCACAGCCCATCCCGGCGCATCCGAGCCAGGGCGGACTCGGCCGCCTGGCGGGCGGTGGTGCGGGCGGTGAGATAAAACACCCGGTTTACGTGGCCCTCGCCCAACGCCTTGAGGGCGGCGAACAGCACCGCCGCCGTCTTGCCGATGCCGGTAGGGGCCTGGGCCAGCAGGGCGTTGTGGCGCTTGAGGGCCAAGTAGGTTTGGGCGGCCAGCTCCCGTTGGCCCGGCCTGTAGTCCGGGTAGGGAAAGGACAGCGCCCGCAGGGTGGGCAGCATTTTCTCCCGAGCCGCTTCCAGCTGGGCCTGCCACCGGGCATAGGGCAGGGCGCAGCCCAGGAAGTGGTCTTCCAGGGCTGCGGCGTCCAGCACCTCTTCCCGATCCTTGTGGGCTCCGGACAGGTCCATGTAGACCAGCCGGGTTTTGACCTGGGCCGCGCCCAACTCCTGGGCCAGCATGTGGGCGTACAGCAGGGCCTGGGCCCAGTGGGCCGGATTTTGGGCGGGATCGATGCGCTGAGGGTCCAGGCGGGTGGTCTTGATTTCCTCCACCAGGGGCGGGACGCTGTGGCGGCACAGCCCGTCGCACCGGCCGTACACGGTCAGGCGCACCGGCCCCACCTGGCGGGTCAGGCGCAGGGGCACTTCCTTTTCAAAGCCCGGCGGATAACCGCCCTGGCGCATTTGATGGCCCCGCAGCCCCTCCTGCATCCGCTCCGCGCCCTGCTGGGCTGGGCGCAGGTCGCCGGACAGGTGGGCGAATTCCGCCAAAGCCCCTACGCTCACCCGCTTTTGCAGCATAAAAGTTCCTCCTTCCCGGTCCCTGGGGAAAACCGTCTATTGACAGGGCCGGATTCAGGGCATACAATACTGAATAGGCTCATGCCCTTCATTTTACCCCCATGGAGGGCAAATTGCAAACGTTTTGGGCCATGCTTACGGATAAAGGAGTGGCGGCCGTGCTGTATCCCCTCAAGCTGAACCCCTACTTTCGCCATGGAGAGCAGACCCCCTGGGGCGGCGACGCCCTGGGCAGTCTGTTCGGAAAGGCCATTCCCGACCGGCGTACAGGCGAGGCCCTGGAGGTATCGGCCCTGCCGGGTATGCAGAGCGTAGTAGATAACGGAGAATTGGCCGGCGCGCCCCTGAGCCAGGCCATCAGCCTGTGGGGAGCCCGGCTCACCGGGCTGGAGGGGGAAGAGCCCTTCCCCCTGATGGTCAAGCTGCTGGCCGCCCGGGAGGCGCTGTCGGTGCAGGTGCATCCGGACGACGCCTACGCCGCCCAGTTCGGCAAGCTGGGCAAGAGCGAGGCCTGGGTGGTGCTGTCCGCCCCGCCGGGAGCCAAGCTGGTGTACGGGCTGCGGGCCGGGGAGGAGCCCCTGGAGCAGATCGTGGCCCAGGGCCGCCTGGAGCAGGCCCTCAATTGGGTAAACGTGTATCCGGGAGACGTGCTGTACATTCCCAGCGGCATGGTCCACGCCCTGGGCGGCTGCCAGGGCGATTTGGTGGTGTACGAGATTCAGCAGTCCAGCGACATCACCTACCGCTTCTGGGATTGGGGCCGGGTGGACCAGCAGGGCAGGCCCCGGGAACTGCACACCCAGCAGGCCCTGGCCGTAGCCAAGGCTGAACTGAGTCTGAGCCCGGTGAGCGGCGCCACGGTTCTGTGCCAGGGCGGCAGCGTCACCTACTACATCGCCGACCGGCACTTTGAACTGAGCCGGCTCAACGTGGCCGGGGACATGCCCCTGGCCGCGGGCAGGATGCTGCTCATCACCGCCATGGGCTGCGGGCGTTTGCGCTGGCCTCAGGGCCAGCTGGAGCTGGGGCCGGGGCAGACGGCGCTGGTGCCTGCGGGATTGGAGGGGGCGGTGTTGAGCGGGCAGCTCAGCGCCCTGTGCTCCAGCACCCCCAACCAGCAGCCCTTGCGGGCCCTGCTGGGCTACCGGGCCGGTCAGGTGGCCGGGCTGACGCCCTAGCCCAGCCGCCGGGAGAAAGGCCCCCGGCGGCGAAACGGAACCATCGCCGGAAGGGGAAAAAACCCCGGTTCCGGCGCTGCCCTATGACGCGGAAAGGACGGATCTATGAAAGCGCCCAGAATCTATATCGTGGTGCCCTGTTACAACGAGGAGCAGGTGTTGCCGGAAACCGCCAAGCGGCTGCACGGGCTGATGCAGCGGCTGATCCAGTCGGGCCAGGCGGCGGCGGACAGCCGGATAACGCTGGTGGACGACGGCAGCGGGGACCAAACCTGGGCGGTGATACAGGACCTGACCCGGCGTTACGGGGAGGTAGAGGGGCTGAAGCTGGCCCACAACGCGGGGCACCAGAACGCCCTGTGGGCCGGCATGATGACGGTGAAGGACCGGGCCGACGCGGTGATTACCATCGACGCAGACCTGCAGGACGACGTGGAGGCCATTCCCCAATTCCTCCAAGCCTATCGGGAGGGCTGCCAGGTGGTGTACGGGGTGCGCAGCCAGCGCAAGACCGATACCGCCTTCAAGCGGAATACCGCCCACTGGTACTACGCCCTGATGGGACGGCTGGGTGCGCAGCTGGTGTACGACCACGCCGACTACCGCCTGCTGGGCCGCCAGGCCCTGGAGGCGCTGAGCCAGTTCGGCGAGAGCAACCTGTTTCTGCGGGGCATGGTGCCCCTGCTGGGCTTTCCCCACAAGGAGGTGTACTACCAGCGGGGCGAGCGCTTCGCGGGAGAGAGCAAGTATCCCCTGAAGAAGATGCTGGCCTTCGCCATGGAGGGCATCACCTCCTTCAGCGTAAAGCCCATCCGCCTGGTGCTGCTGCTGGGCATCCTGTTCGCGGTGGCCGGGCTGGTCATGGCCCTGTGGGTGATTATCCGCCATGCGGCGGGCCATACGGTGGCGGGCTGGGCCTCCATCATGGTGTCGGTATGGGTAATCGGCGGGGTGCAGCTGATGGCCCTGGGCCTCATCGGGGAATACGTGGGCAAAATCTACACCGAGGTGAAGCACCGGCCCCGGTATATCCTGGAGACCTATCTGGACAAACCGGCCGGCGCTTCCGGCGGCGGGCGTGGCCAGGGGATCGACCGGCAGACACAGCAGACAAATAACGAAGAAAAGGCGTAGCGCCATGCAGAGCAAAAACGATTTTACCCAGGGCAGTATTCCCCAAGCGGTGATGCGGCTGGCCCTGCCCATGATCGGCGCCCAGATCATCAACGCCCTGTACTCGGTGGTGGACAAGATGTACATCGGCCGCCTGCCGGATATCGGGGCCGACGCCCTGGCGGGGGTGGGCATCACCTTCCCCTTCATCATGATCGTGTCCGCCTTCGCCATGCTGGCGGGCATGGGCGGCGCGCCCCTGTGCTCCATCGCCCGGGGGGAAGGGGATATCGATGGCGCGGAAAAGATCATGGGCTGCTCCATGGCCTTCCTGCTGGCCCTGGGGGTGGGCGTCACCGTCCTGTCCCTGGCCATTAAGGGGCCGGCCCTGTATTGGTTCGGCGCTACCCCCGAGATCTACGCCTACGCCGACCAATACATCTCCATATACCTGCTGGGCAGCCTGTTCGTGATGATGACCTTGGGCATGAACCCCTTCATCAACAGTCAGGGCTTTTCCCGTACCGGCATGATCACCGTGGCCCTGGGCGCGGTGATCAACATCATCCTGGACCCGGTGTTCATGTTCGCCCTGGGCATGGGGGTGCGGGGCGCGGCCCTGGCCACCATCCTGTCTCAAGCCGCCTCTGCCCTATGGGTTGTGGCCTTTCTGCGGGGCAAACAGTGCATCCTGCGGCTGCGGCGGGAATATATCCGCCTGGACAAGGCCATCATCGGCCGGGTGGCCGCCCTGGGCGCGTCCACCTGCACCATGAATATCACCGAGAGCATCGTGTCCATCGCCTGCAACCAAACCCTGTCCATCTTCGGCGACAAAACCTATTTGAGCGTGATGACGGTGATCAGCTCGGTGCGCCAGGTGCTGATGATGCCGGTGAGCGGCTTCGGCCAGGGTATGCAGCCGGTGATGGGCTTCAACTACGGCGCCAAGCGCTACGACCGGGTGCGCCATTGCTTCCGCTTCACCACGGTGGTCAGCGCGGTGTACGCCTCCTGCGTCTGCCTGGCTACCCTGCTGTTCCCCGAATTCTTCATCCGCCTGTTCAACGCCGATCCGGCCTTGGTGGAGGCCGGCGTGCCCGCCCTGCGGCTGTACTTCTGTCTGTTCTTTATGCTCTCCCTGCAAATGGCGGGGCAGTACTCCTTCGTGGCCCTGGGCAAGTCCCGGCAGGCCACCTTCTTCTCCCTGCTGCGCAAGGCCTTCATCGTGGCGCCCATGGCCCTTTTGCTGCCCCGTTTCACCTCCCTGGGGGTGATGGGCGTGTTCGCCGCCGAACCCATCAGCGATTTCGTGGGCTCTACCGCCTGCTTCGTCACCTTCCTGCTCACCGTGTGGCCAGCCCTGAAAAAAGAGGAGAGCCTGGAAGCCTGAGCCGTTGCATGCAATATTTGCCGGGAGCGTTGCCATTTGGCCCGATAGGGCTTATAATGGGCATATCACGATGAATGCGGAGGGCCAGAGCATGGCGGTACGCAATTCGGCCAAGGCGTTGGTGGTCCAGGATGGCAGGATATTGCTCAACCGGTGCCGTTCCCGGTTCGGGGTGTATTACGCCCTGCCCGGCGGCGGCCAGCGAATGGGTGAGACCCTCACCGAGGCCATCCGGCGGGAGCTGCTAGAGGAAACCGGTCTGGCAGTATTGCCCCAGCGGTTGGCGGGCATATACGAGCAGGTGACCCGCCGGCAGGGAGGCGCCCCCGACCACAAGATTTATTTTCTGTTCCTGTGCCAGCCCTGCGGCGGCGAGATGGCCAGGCCCACCCACCGGGACGCCTATCAGCTGTCCAGCGAATGGGTGGAGCTGAGCGAGGCGGTGGGGGGCAGGCTGTTTCCCCGCACGGTGCGGGATAACCTGCTGCGCATGATCTACGGTGAGGGAACCTATTATCTGGGCAGCGAGCGCAAGGGATGAACCGGTTCGCCGCCCCCAGGGCGTCCCCGGCGGGGACGCCCTGGGGGCGGCGTTTTTTTGTTGGGGAGAAGGGCGGGGGGCCCAGG
>DVHZ01000063.1 GCA_018711685.1 Candidatus Excrementavichristensenella intestinipullorum
CCACCCGGCGTTGAAAAACTCCGTTTTTCAACGCCGGGAGCCCCGCGCCTTATCCGCGCTGCGTAGATCCCCTAACGCCGCTCCTCTGCCCATAAAAAGGCCGCCTTGCCCACAAGCCCATGCGCAAACGCGGCAGCCGCCAAGGGCTCATTGCGCAGGGAGAGCCGGCCATCTTCAGGCCGGCTCTCCCTGTGCTTTACTTCTCCGAATGAATCTCCTTACCCAGCATCTGATCCGCCAGGGCTCTTTCCCCTCGGTCCAGGGCTTGCCGGATGCGGGTGGAAGACACCTTTTCCCCTTCCAGCATTACGAAGGGCACCACCTGCAGGATATAGCCGTAACGGGGCTCCATCTCCCGCAGGGTTTGCACCGTACCCAGCCCCTTATAGCCGAAGGTATAATCGCTGCCCGCCACCAGGGCCTTCAGCTGATAGCGCTGAGCCAGCTCATCCAGAAACGCCTGGGGGGTGGTGCGGGCCATCTGCATATCGAAATGCACCATGTCCACCCGGTCCACGCCCATGTCCAGCATGGCCGCCCGGCGCTCCTGGGCGCTCATCAGCTGCTGAGGGGGGTGGGCGTACACGCTTCTGGGGTGGTTTTCAAAGGTGTACACCACGCTCTGCCAGCCGTTCTCTCGGGCCAGGGCCACCGCCTGAGCGATCACCTGGCGGTGACCGATGTGCATGCCGTCAAACATGCCCAGCGCCACGGCGCTGGGCATCCGTTCCTTTACTCCGGGCATACTTACTCCACTGTGATGCACTTGCGCGGGCAAACCTTGGCACATTCGCCGCACTGGGTGCACTTGCTGGCGTCGATATGGGCAAAGCCGTCCACCACCTGGATGGCCTCCTGAGCGCAGGCCTTCACGCACCGGCCGCAGCCGATACAGGACGCCGTGCACACCGCAAAGGCCGGCTTGGCCGCATCCATATTGCGGCAGCGCACCAGCACCTTGGCGCTGGCCGGCATCATCTGGATCACCGACCGGGGGCACGCCGCCACGCATTTGCCGCAGGCCTTGCACAGCTTCTCGTCGATATGGGCGATGCCGTTCTGAATGCTGATGGCACCAAAGGGGCAACGCTCCACGCAGTCCCCCAAGCCGATGCAGGCGTAGCGGCACTCCTTGGGTCCGCAGGCCAGCCCCGCCGCCGCTTGGCAGCTCTTATAGCCGTCGTAGATATACCGCTGGGCAGCCACGCCGGTAGCGCCCTGGCACAGCACCCGAGCCACCTTGGGCTCGGCCACTTCCGCAGCCACGCCCATGACCTTGGCAATGCCCTCCGCCGCCGCCGCGCCGCCGGGGGGGCAGCAGTTGATGCCCGCCTCGCCCTTGACCACCGCCTGGGCGCAGGCGTCGCATCCCGCGTAGCCGCAGGCGCCGCAGTTGGCGCCTGCCAGGCAGGCCCGTACTTCCTCTACCCGGGGGTCGATTTCCACGTAGAATATCTTGCTGGCAATGGTCAGCAGTATGCCGAGCACCAAGCCCAGTCCGCCCAGCACCAGCGCCGCCAATAGTATCTGCATGTTCGCTCCCCCTTTCCTACACTAGTCCCGTGAAGCCCATGAAGCCCACCGCCATCATGCTCGCCATGATCAGGCTGGCGGGGAAGCCGCGCAGGCACTTGGGGATATTGGCCGTCTCCAGCCGCTCCCGGACGCCCGCCATGAGCACGATGGCCAGCATGAAGCCCAGGGCGCCGAAAGTGCCGTTGAGCACGCTGTAGACCAGGTTGTACCCCTCGCTCACGTTGAGCACCGCCACGCCCAGCACCGCGCAGTTGGTGGTGATCAGGGGCAGGTAGATGCCCAGGGCGCCGTACAGGCTGGGGCTGCTCTTTTTGAGGAACATCTCCACGAACTGCACCAGGGCGGCGATGACCAGGATAAAGCTGATGGTATCCAGGTACTTGAGTCCCAGGGGCACCAGCAGCCAGTGGTACACGCCGTAAGTGAACAGGGAAGCCAGCGTCATGACGAAGGTCACCGCCAGACCCATGCCCGCCGCGGTGGATACCTTATTGGATACGCCCAGGAACGGGCAGCAGCCCAGGAACCGGGAAAAGATGAAGTTATGGCTGAGGATACAGCTCACCATGAACAAAAGGATTTTCGTCAACTCGCTCACGCCGCTGCGCCTCCTTTCTTCTTCTTCTCAATCCGGTTGACGATCAGGTTGAACAGGCCCAGATACAGGCCAAAGGTGAGGAACCCGCCGGAGGCCATCACGATGAGCAGCATGGGCTGATAGCCGCTGCTCATGACCTGGATGCCGAACACCGTGCCCGCGCCGATCAGCTCCCGGATGGCGCCCATCACGGTGATGGCCAGGGTGAAGCCCACGCCCATGCCCAGTCCGTCCACGATGGAGGGCAGCACCCGGTTCTTGCTGGCAAAGGCTTCCGCCCGGGCCAGGATGATGCAGTTCACCACGATCAGGGGAATGAACATGCCCAGGGCGTCGTACAGGCTGGGCACGAAGGCCTGCATCAGCATCTGCACCATGGTTACGAAGGTGCAGATGACCACGATGAAGGCGGGAATGCGCACCTTATCGGGGATAAAGTTGCGCAGCAGGGAAATCACCGCGTTGGAGCCCAGCAGCACGAAGGTGGCCGCCGCGCCCATGCCCAGGCCGTTGATGGCGCTGGTGGTCACCGCCAGGGTAGGGCAAGTGCCCAGCACCAGGCGGAAGGTGGGGTTTTCGTTGATAACGCCGTTAAAGAATACGCTGGCCAGGCTCTTGTTGTCCTTAGGCATGCGCCTTCTCCTCCTTCCTATGGCCGTAGACCCTGTTGCGGATGAACTTGTCGATCAACGGCGTGGCCACGTTCATCACCAGGATGCCGTAGGTAACGCCCTCCGGGTAGTTGCCGAAAGCGCGGATGACCGCCACGATCAGGCCGCAGCCCACCGCGTACACCGCCTGGCCTTTGGCCGTCATGGGGCTGGTGGTGTAGTCCGTCGCCATGAACACCGCGCCGAACAGCAGTCCGCCCGACAGCACCGCCGCCAGGGGATCGGAGCCGAAGGCCCAGCTGAGCAGGCCGGTAGTGGCCACCATGATGACGGGAATGCGCCAGGAGATGGTACGGGTGATCAGCAGGTAGGCCAGGCCCACCAGGATCATGATCTTGCTCACCTCGCCGATGGAACCGGGAATGCGGCCCAGCAGCAGGTCCAGGGGCGCCACGCCGCCGGTAGCCAGGGGGGTAGCGGTGGTCACCGCGTCCACGCCCTCAGCCCAGTAGGTGGGGTTCACAAAGGTGGTCATGAACACCGGCCAGGAGGCCAGCAGCACCGCCCGGGCGGTGAGCGCCGGGTTCATGAAGTTGGAGCCGATGCCGCCGAACAGCTCCTTCACGATGATGATGGCGAAGGCGGAGCCCACCATGGCCATCCACCAGGGCGCCGTGGGGGGCAGGTTCAGGCCCAGGATCAAGCCGGTCACCAGGGCGGACAGGTCGCCCACCCGCACCGGGCGACGGGCGATCACCTGGAACAGGTATTCCGCCGCCACCGCCGTGACCATGGACACGGCCAGCACCACCAGGGCGTTCACGCCGAAGTTGTAGATGCCCGCAATCGCGCAGGGCACCAGGGCGATGATCACGTTGAGCATCAGCCTGCTGGTGGTTTCCCCGGAGCGGATGTGGGGCGCAATGGAAAGCCTGAGGTTCATTACGCCTTCCCCCTTTTCGCTGCAGCTGCAATTTTCTCCTTGGCAACCTTGAACGAGGCGGTAAGACTGCGCTGCGCCGGGCAGATGTAGGAGCAGCTGCCGCACACCACGCAGTCCATCACGTCGAGCTTCTGGGCCTCATCCAGCCTGTCCATATCGCAGAAATGCTTGATCTGGTAGGGATTGAGCCCCATGGGGCAGCTCTCCACGCACCGGCCGCACCGGATGCAGGGGCCCTCCTCCACCGATTTGGCTTCCTTTTCGTTGTACACCACGATGCCGTTGGTGGCCTTGGTGGTGGGGATGGTGTCGTTGGGGGCGCAATTGCCCGTCATGCCGCCGCCGCAGATGATCTTGCCCGGCTCTTCCTTATAACCGCCGCAGGCGTTGATGGCCTCCTGCAGGGGCGTGCCCACACGGGTGCGCAGGTTGTCCGGGTTCACCACGCAGCCGGTCACCGTGGTGATGCGCTGCACCAGGGGCTTGCCCTCGATCACCGCGTCGGCGATGGCGTGGGCGGTGCCCACGTTGAGCACGATCACATGGGCGTCCAGGGGCAGCTTCTTCACCGGCACCTCCCGGCCAGTCACCGCCTGGATCAGCTGTTTCTCACCGCCCTGGGGGTACTTGGTCTTCAGGGTAACCACCTGCACCCCGGCGCGGCCCTGGGCCGCCTTTTCCATGGCCTCGATGGCCTCAGGCTTGTTGTCCTCGATGGCGATGACGCCCTTCTTTACATCCAGCGCCCGCATGACTGCCCGCAGGCCGTCCACGATGCGCGTGGAGTCCTCCAGCATCAGCCGGTAGTCTGCCGTCAGATAGGTTTCGCACTCGGCGCCGTTGAGGATAATGGTATCGCAGTAAGCGCCTTCCCGAATGGTCAGCTTTACGTGGGTGGGGAAGGCCGCGCCGCCCATGCCGCAGATGCCCGCCGCTTTGATGGCCGGCACCACCTGGGTGGGATCGCAGGTTTCCACATCCCCCAGGGGCTTGAGCTCTACCCATTCGTCTTTAAAGTCGTTTTTAATGGTCACGCACATCTGGGGCGCTGCGGTCATGTAGTTGATGGGCTCCACAGCCACTACTTCACCCGACACGCTGGCGTGAACCGCCACGCCCAGGCCGCCCACCGGTTCGCCAATGAGCTGCCCCATCTTCACATGGTCGCCCTTCTGTACGCAGGGCTTGCTGGGTGCGCCCAGGTGCATACCCATCAGGATGGATACCTGCTCCGGCGCGAAGTCCCGCACCGGCTTATTGCGGGTGGGAAGCTTTCCCTCATGCTCGCTGTGCAGCGGATGAACGCCCCCGCGAAATGTCAATTTTGGCACTGCCAACACCCTCCACTTCTTATTGCCTCAGGCTTCCCTGGCCTTCTTCTCGTTCTTGACCTCCCAATGCAGCAACACCGTGATGGCCGCCCGCAGCAGCATGATAGCGCCCAGGGTGCCCAACTCGTTCCAGTTGCTGACGATGGTGGTCTTGAGCACTTCTCCCGCCAGCTTGAACTCCAGCGCCGTGGCGATGCCCTCGGCCAGGTCCAGCCGCACGTTCGCGTCGTGCTTAAACATCTCGTACACGCACTTGATGGCGGTCCACACCACGATGATGACCCCTACGATCTCCAGGCCCAGGGCGCAATACTCCACTACCGTTCTGAAGACCTCTTCCAAAATCTCCAGCATCGCCTTTCTCCCCTCGTACTTTCAAATGCTATTCCCTGTGACCAAAGGCGGTCTAAAACAGGCTGTTCAGCGCCTCCAGCACCGCGGCGCTGGTAACGGTAGCCCCGGCGATGGCGTCCACCCCGTTCTCCCCATACGTGAAGGGGCCCGCCTTGCCCAGGAACTGATCGGTAAACTCCGCCTCCTGGGCTTTCGCGCCCAGACCCGCAGTTTCGGCAAAGCCCTCGCCGCCCACGGTCATGGACGCGATGGTGCCGTCCTGGTTCAGGGTGACGGTGACCTCTACCGGCCCGCCAAAACCCTGGGCCGTGGCGGTGAGGCTGCCCTCATCGCCAGCTTCCTGCGCCGCCTCAGCGGGGAACAGGCTGTTCAGCGCCTCCAGCACGGCGGTGCTGGTGACGGTGGCTCCGGTAATGGCCTCTACCCCGTTCTCGCCGTAGGCGAAGGGGCCGGTCTTGCCCACAAACTGATCGG
>DVHZ01000008.1 GCA_018711685.1 Candidatus Excrementavichristensenella intestinipullorum
CCCTCCCCCCTTGTCTCTGACCCCGTCCCCCGCCGGTAGCGCTGCCGCCCCTGGCAACGGGATGGGGGCGCGTAGCAGGGGCGACGCCCTTTGGGGGGGGCGCGGCGGCGTCAGCCCACCCCCTCTCTGCCGTGCATTCCCTTTCGGATATGACTCATTTCAGGGAGCGCACCACCGTGCGCTCCCTGATAAAAAGTATCGTTATGGGATACTATGGGGTGGCGTTTGACCCTGAGTGCTCCATCTCTTCTTTGACGGCGGTGGATTTGAGGGCCGGCGCCGGCTTGAGGGCGATTTTGCCCGACGGCGCTTGCTCCGCTTCCAGGGTGAAGCAGGAAACCTCCAGGGCGCTGCGCACCATGTATTCCCCGTTGTCCAGCAACTTTTGATATTCCCTGGACTGTAGCCTGCCGGTAACCCGCAGCCTGTCCCCCACCCGGAACCGGGCGGCGTACTGGGCGTTGCGGCCCCAGGCGATGCAGGGAATGTAATCCGATTTGCCAAAGGCCCGGTTCACCGCCAGCATCAGATCGCAGATTTCCCGGCCAAAGGGCGTGGCCCGGTACACCGGGGGCTTGCACAGGGCGCCGGCCAATTCTACCCGGTTCAGGGTATCGTTGTCCGCTCCATCGGAGATGTGCTGGGCGAACAGCGTCACCATCAATCGCCCCGCGCCTTCTATCACTTTGTTGTAGGAGCGCACCTGGCCCTGGAGCATGATCAGGGTATCCGGGGCCCAGGGCTCGCTGAACTGCATCAGCTTGCCCGGCATGGTCACCGGCAATTTGTCCACTGCGCCGGAGAGCCGTTTTACCAGCAATGTGCCGGTATAAAAGGGCTCGTTCATGACCTCGTGACTCAGGGCGAGAGGGGCTTCCAACCGCCCGGCCGCCACCATTCTGTTGTTGGGGTTGTCCATCGTATCACTCCTCGTTTTTTGCTTGGGCAAATAAGGTCGGAATGATAGAAGTGTATGCGTCTGCTTCCCCACTCATGCCGGATTGGCCAATTTTATCGGAGAGATTTTGTTCCCGCCTTTTTCCAGTTTCCTTGTTCCCCCGCGCCTTTTCCCCCTCAGCGATCCTCTCCCCAGTTCTTCCCCATCTTTACCTTCCCAACTGCTCCAGCAACGCCTGGGCCTGCTCCCGGGTGGTGGTACACAGGGCGGTAAAGGGATTTTCCAGAGCCGTTTCCAGATAGGAGCGGGCCTGCTCGTCCTCTCCATCCTCGTGGGCCAGCTTGGCCAAGAAATACAGCGTGTCTACCTGGGTGGGCTTTTGCTGGATGGCGCGCCGGAAATAATCCAGGGCTTCTTCCCGCTTGCCCTGCGCCAGGGCCAGCTGGCCCAAGTTGTCCAAGGTTACCGGGTCTTCGTCATCGTACTCGTAGGCCTGGGCGTTGAACGCCTCCGCCTTAGAGAAGTCCCCGGTCTGCCTGGCCTTTTCGATGAGCATATAGCCCAGGGAGCCGTAGATCATGGAGTTGACGCCGTCCTGGGCCGCCTGCTCCATCAGCTCTATAGCCCGGTCCAGCCTTCCCCGCTTCCACTCGCACACCGCGTAATTGATGCGCAGCTGCTTTTTTTCCGCGCTGGTAATGCCCGGCATTTTTTCGGTTTTGAGCATTAGCTCGTGGGCCTGGTCGAACCTGCGCTGTTTGAGCAGCAGAACCCCATAGGCCATCAGCACCCGCACGTCGGTGCAGCCGCCGTCCACCGCCTGCTGATACAGTTCCAGCGCCCGGTTGAATTTCTCCTGGGCCTCCTGAAACCGCCGCCCGTCGTAGAGGCGGTTGCCCGCCACGTGCTGCTGATAGGCCCTATGGCCGTCCATCCTCGCTCGAAATCCCATGGCTTTTTTCCTCCCGGTCCATTTTCTTGTTCAGGCGTAGCGCCCGCCGCTCCAGGGCGGCCCGTTCTTCCTCGTCCGGCGTCCGGGTCAGGGCGCGCCGGGTCCAGTCCAGGGCCGCGCCGTAATCCCGGGCCCGGTGCTCCCAGTATTTGGCCAGTTCCACCAGGGGCATCGCCCCCATCTGGCCTTGGGCGGCCAGCCCTTCAAAGACCTCCGCCGCCCGCTGGTACTCGCCCAGCCGCTTATAGAGCAGCCCCAGGGCGAAGGCGGCTTCCCCAGCCGCCCGCCTTTGGCGCAGTCCGGCCAGGCAGGTGACGGGCCTGGGCAAGCTGGCCATGTGGTAACACCGGGCCGCCTCGCCCCGCTCCCCCCGGCGCTCCAGCACCCTGCCCAGGCTGAGCAGGTCCTCCGCTTCCCGCTGGGGAGCCGGGCCTCCGTAGGCCTCCAGCAGTTCGCCCAGCAGCCTGGGGAGGGCCAGCACGTCCAGCCGGTTGTGTTGCGCCACCGGCTCCAGCAGCTCCCGGTTCCCGGTCTTCAGGTAATCGAAGAACCGCCGGGGCGCTTCGCTGCCCGGCAGGTCCTCCTCCCGGCCGGCGCGCAGCACTTTTTCCTCCAGCACCGCCAGGCGCACGCTGCCCAGCCGCTTCTTCCACAGCCGGCGGGCGGGGGGCAACAGGTCCAGCTGTTCCGGCTCCCGCCACAGGTGCGCCATGCGCAGCATGGTAAACCGGCTCTTGAGCAAAGGCAGGTCGAAGGTCCGTCCGTTAAAGGTGACCACCAGGGAATGGCTGTTCAGCAGGCGGGCCAGTTCTCCCATCATCTGGGGCTCGTCCCCGTAATCCCCCAGGGTAAACTGCTCCAGCGCCAGCCGCCCATCCTGGACGTAGGCCAGTCCCACCATAAAGGCGATGGTGCCCGCACCCCCGGCCAGCCCGGTGGTTTCGGTATCCAGGAACAGCGCCTGTTCCAGACCCGGCCAGCCGCCGTCAAAGCCCATGCGGCTCAGGGCGGCCGGGTTCGGGCTTTCCAGGCCGGGCGGCAGGGGAAAGGCCCAGGACAGGCGGCTGAGCCCCCTCGTTCCGGACGGGGCGCGCTGCCCGCCCTGAGAACCCATGGCCGCCAATCGCGCCCGCAGCGAGGAACCCATTGCCCTTCACTTGCCTTTCCTACAGGATTGTAGGCCCTGGATGGGCCCTTGTCAAGGGGAAACCCCTAACGCAAAGGGGGGAGGCCCCGGCCAGCGGCCCGGGCTTCCCCCGTCGTTTCCCCACGGTTTCCCGATTACCCCAGGATATAGCTGGCTTTGCTGGCGGGCTTGGTCTTCATTTCCTCCCGCTTGGCGTTGTGCTTTTCGCTCTCGTAGCCCATCACCGCGTAGGCGGCCACCTTGCTCTCCTCCACGCCGGGCTGGTTGAAGGTATCGATGTTCAGCAGCGCACCGGTATAGGCGGTGACCATCTCGAAGAAGTAGAGCAGCTGGCCCACGGTATGGGCGTCCACCTGGTCCAGGGTGATGGTCTGGCTCATGCGGCCGGAGCGGTACAGGGCGTACTCGGTGCCCTGGCGCTCGGCCTCGATGAGCTGGTTATGGCTCTTGCCGCCCAGGAAGGCGATGGTGTCGATGTCCTCCACCCCGTGGGGGATGGGGGTCGTGGCCCGGAAGTTCTCCACCTTGAGGAAGGTGAGCACCTTATCGTAGGGGCCCTCGGTATACAGCTGCAGCTGGGAATGCTGGTCGGTGACGCCCAGGGTCTTTACCGGGGTCTGGCCCACGTTCACCCGCTCGCCGCTGAGGGTCACGTTCTTGCCCAGGCTTTCGGCCCACAGCTGGGCGTACCAGTCGCTCATCAGCTTCAGGGAATCGGCGTAGGGCATCATCACGGAGATGTTGGCGCCCCACTTCATGGACAAGTACATGAGCCCGGCCTCCAGCAGGGCGGGATTCTCCCAGATGTCCTGGCCCTTGCACCGCTGGTCCATGGCCTTGGCCCCTTCCAGCAGCCCCCGGATGTCGATGCCGCACACCGCCGCCGCCAGCAGGCCCACCGGGCACAGCTCAGAGAAGCGGCCGCCCACGCCGTCGGGGATGTAGAAGGTCTCGTAGCCCTCCCGCTGGGCGATCTGAATGAGGAAGCCCCGGGACTGGGAGGTGGTGGCGATGATGTGGCGCTTATAGTCGTCCCCCACCGCCTTTTTGAGCACGTCCAGCACGATGAGGTACTGGCTCATGGTCTCCGCCGTGCCGCCGGACTTGGTGATGACGTTGAAGCAGGTGGTGGCCGGATCGATCACGTCCAGCAGCGCCGCCATGCGCTCCGGGTCGATGTTGTCCTCGATGTACAGCCGGGGGCCGCCCCGCTTTTCCTTGGGCAGCTCGTTGTAGTGCAGGTGGCACAGGGCCTGATGCACCGCCGCCGGGCCCAGGGCGCTGCCGCCGATGCCCAGCACCACAAAGGCGTCGAACTGTTCCCGCACCCGGGCCGCTGTGGCCTCGATGCGCGCTACCACTTCGTCCTGATTATAGGGCAGGTCCATCCAGCCCTGCATGCCCTGGCCGCGCTTGAGCTGCACGGCTGCGTGGGCCTTGGACAGGGCGGGGGTCAACTCCTCCAACGCGGTGGGGGTGATGCCACGGGCGCCGATGATATCCGCCATCATGTTATTGATATCCAGCTTAATCGGTTGACTCATCTACTTCTCCCTCCTTATGTTGCTATTATAGCCATTCAATGTTAAATCGATACCATATAATACATTTGCAAGAAAGTTTTCATTGTGGGATAATGAAAACCACAGGTCCATATGGTGCAATCGGGAGGTTTTATGACTGTGCGGCGATTGAAATGGGCTTTGGGCATGGCCCTGGCCGCTTGTGCGGTCCAACTGGCGCCCGCCCACTGGCTAGCCCGGGTTTTGTGTGCGCCCCTGCAGCGCTGGCTGGCGGCGCTGTCGGCTGGCGTCCCCTTTCCCTTGGCCGAGCCGCTGTGCCTGTGCCTGGGGTTGGCTGGGGCGGCGGCCTTGGCCCGAGCGCTGCTCCGGCCCGCCGGGGGACGCCTGGCCGCCTTGGGCCGGTACGCCAGCGGTTTGGCCGTCTTCCTGGCCTTTCTGCTGTTGAGCTACGCCCTGCTGTGGGCGCCCCTGGCCCGGGCCCAGGTTCCGCCCAGCCCTGAGTCCGGTCCGCAACGGTACCGGGCCTTGGCCCAGTCCCTGGCCGCTCAGGCCCAGGCCCTGTGGACGGACGATTTCCCCGACGCCGCCCAGACTGCGGCCCAGGCGGCCCGGCTGCTGCTGGAGGAGACAGGGCGGCTGCCCACCATCAAGGCGGCCCGGTACCCTGAGGTCCTGAAGGCGCTGAACCTGGCTGGCTTGTGTTTCCCCTGGACGGGAGAGGCCATCTTCCGGGGCGACCTATCCGGGCTTTCTCTGCCCTTCGTGGCCGCCCACGAGGGAGCCCATCAGCTGGGCTACGGAAGCGAGAGCCAGGCCAGCTATGTGGCCTACCGGGCCTGCCTGAGACAAAAGGGGGCCATGGCCTACTCGGCTACCGCCTACATGCTTTACTACGCCCTGGAGACCCTGGGCGGATGGGACCAGGCGGCTAAGCTGGAAATTCTGGAAAGCCTGTCCCCCAAGGTACGCGCCGACGTGGCGGCCATCGCCGCCAGTCAATCCACCCCCGGCCCCTTAGCGGGGGCGGCCCAGGTGTTTGCCCAGGCCACGGGGATGCGGGACAACGGCTACGGTCAGGTAGTGGCCTATCTGATGGCGGATTTCGCCGCCGCCGAAACCGGCTGATCCGGAGGAAGGTCCCCTGCGGCGATTCTTGCTCTCTCGCCGGAGGATTATCCCTGGGGAGGGGAACCGGAAAAAAGGGGCCCGCCAAGGGTCAGCCCCGCCCGGCATTCGCCGGGCGGGGCTGACCCTTGGCGGGCCCCTTTAGCGGCACTGATAGCTGCCGCAGCAGCTCTCCCGCTGGCCCTGGCCTTCGCAGCCCTGGCAAGCGTCCACATGGATGGAGCGCAAAGAGCAGTAGTTCTGCTCTCCACAGTGGAAAGCGCAGCTCTCCACGTTGCACCGGATGTCGGTATTGGCTTCCTTCCTGGCCATGACAATACACCTCGCTGAACAAAATGGTCGCCGTCTCGCGACGGACATAGCTTGCCCCGCTTCGCGCCCGTCCATGCGCCGCCGCCCACGCGCCGCGCTCATGACCCGTTCGTGCGCCGCTGTTCCCACATTCCTGCCTACGCGCCGCCGTACTGGGCAAAGCGCTTTGTCCTTACTTATGTAAACCCACCAATTTTTATCCTGGTATTCCGTCCAGTATTTTACTTGCTTTTTTCGGCGCAATCTACTATAATAAATCCCTCAAAGGAGTGGAGGTGATCCCGTGCTGGGCACATGGCTTCCCATCAGCGATACGGCGCTGGTATTGCTCAGTCTGGCGGTAATATGGACCGCCGGTTTTTTAACGACCCGCTTGACTAAGCTACTGCGCCTACCCAACGTGACCGGCTATATTCTGGCCGGGGTGGCCATTGGCCCGTATCTGCTCAACCTCATTCCCCAGAACATCGTTTCGGGGATGGACTTCATGACCGACGCCGCCCTGTCCTTTATCGCCTTTGGCGTGGGGCGCTATCTGCGCCTGGACGGGCTCAAAAAGAGCGGCAAAGGCATCATTATCCTGACGGTATTCGAGGCCCTGGTGGCGGCCGCCCTGGTGACGGCCACCATGTACTGCGTGTTCCATCTTTCCTTCTCCTTCTCCCTGCTGCTGGGCGCCATCGGGTCGGCCACGGCGCCCGCCTCCAGCCTGATGACCATACGCCAGTATCGGGCCAAGGGCGAATTCGTGGATACCCTGGTCCAGGTAGTGGCCCTGGACGACGCGGTGGCCCTCATCGCCTTCAGCGTATGCGCCGCCATCGCCGAGGCGTCGGAGCACAGCGGCGCCATGGACGCCTCCGTGGTGCTGCTGCCCTTGCTGGAAAACCTCATCAGCCTTGCCGTCAGCGTGGGGCTGGGCTTCCTCCTCAATCGCCTGATCAACAAGGGCCGCAGCAAGGATCACCGGCTGGTATTGGCCTGCGCCTTCATCTTTGGCGTGGCGGCCATGTGCTCGGCCATGGACATTTCGCCCCTGCTGAGCATGATGGTGATGGGCACGGTATACGCCAACCTCCATGAGGACAAGTCCCTGTTCAAGCAACTCAACCGTATGACCCCGCCTATTCTGCTCATGTTCTTCGTGCTGTCGGGTATGCGGCTCAACGTGCCCGCCCTGGCCACCGCCGGGCTCGTCGGCGTGACATATTTTCTGGTGCGCATCGTGGGCAAGATCCTGGGCGCTTATGTGGGTGCGCGGCTGGGCGGGCGTCCCCCGGAAGTGCGCCGCTATCTGGGCCTGGCCCTGATTCCCCAGGCCGGCGTGTCCATCGGCCTGGCGGTGTTGGGTGCGCGCATTCTGCCCAGCGGCAGCGGACAGCTTTTGTCCACCATCATCCTGTCCTCCTCGGTGCTGTACGAAATGATCGGCCCGGTGAGCGCCAAGCTGGCGCTGATTCTGTCCGGCGCCATCGGCGGCCAGGCAGCGCCTCTTCCCCAGCCCAAGTGGCTGGCCCGCTGGCGGCAGCGGGAGCGGCTGGGCAAGCACGAGGATTGGGTATACGTGGCGGGAGAGCGGGAACTGCATATTGCCACCGAGCCCGGCTTTGAGCCACGGTCCAGAAAGGATCGGGCGTCCCCCCTGGCGGAGGCCTACCTGGCGTCCCTGAACGAGGTGGACCGGCCGCCCGAGCCCCTGGACCCCCCTCGCCCGGCCAAGCCCGCCTCCAAGGACAAGGGCAAAGCCCTGGAGCAATAAACCATGGGCCGCGCTATCGGGATCTTGGCCCATGTGGACGCGGGCAAGACCACCCTGTCCGAGGCCATCTTGCTGGCCGGGGGCGCCATACGCCGGGCGGGCCGGGTGGATCAGGGCACCGCTGCGCTGGACGCGGACCCGGTGGAGCGGGCCCGGGGCATTACGGTGTACACCGCCCAGTCGGATTTTTCCTTTGAAGGCCAAGACTATACCCTCATCGATACCCCCGGCCACGTGGATTTCGCCGCGGAGGCCCTGCGCCCCCTGTCCATTCTGGACGGGGCGCTTTTGCTGCTGGACGGAACCAGCCGCCCCGGCGCCCATTTCGCGGCGCTGTACCGCAAGCTGGCCGCCGCCAACATTCCCACGCTGCTGGTGCTCACCAAGGCGGACCGCCCCGCCTTCTGCCAAGAAGCCGCTCTGGCCATGGTCCGGGCCCGGCTGGGCATACCCGCCATCCCCCTGTCTTGCCAGGGGATGGAGGCCTGCCAGGACAGCCTGGCCGAAGCCCTGGCCGAGGCGGACGACCCCTTTATGGAGAAATACCTGGCGGAGGATTTCTGCGCCCAGGACATGTGGGACGCCGCAAAGCGCATATTCGCCCGGGGCGGCGCCCTGTTGGCCGCGCCGGTAAGCGCCCTCACCGGCCAGGGCATACCGGAGCTGCTCTCCCTGCTGGGCCGCCTGCTGACCCAGCGCCGCCCCGCCCGGGAGCCCTTGGAAGCCCCGGTCTATCAAGTGCGGGTGGACGAGGGCGGCCAACGGGTATGCTTTGTGCGGGTATTGGCCGGGGAACTGGCGGTGCGGGACCAGGTCCTGGTTCAGGACCAAATTTGCAAGATCAGCGAAATCCGCCGCTGGATAGGCGGGCGCTGCCAGCCTACAGAGCGCATCGCGGCGGGGGACGTGGCCGGTCTGGTGGGCATCCCCGCCCAGGTGGGCGACGTAATCGTCTGGGAGGACGGCGCCCGCCGCCTATTGGAGGGGCCCGCCGCCCCCGACTTCTCCGCCAGCCTGGGTGCGCTGATCCGGCCCCTGGACAAGGCCGCCCTGCCCGCCCTCGCCCGGGCGCTGTCCCTGATGACCCTGGAGGAGCCCCTGCTGGCCGCCGCGCCCCAGGGGCAGGAGGGCGTCCACGTGTGGGTGGCCGGGCCGGTGCAGCTGGAGGTGGTCTGCCAGGTGCTCAAGGGCCGCTTCGGCATCCCGGCGCAGGCCGGCCCGCCCGGCATACGCTACAGCGAAACGGTCTGCGCTCCGGTGCGGGGCTGCGGCCACTACGAGCCCCTGCGCCACTACGCCGAGGTGCAGCTGGCCCTGCTCCCCGCCCCGCCGGGCAGCGGCCTGTTCTTTCAAAGCCTGGTGAGCGTGGACGAGCTGGCGCTGAACTGGCAGCGGCTCATCCGCTCCCACGTGCTGTCCGAGGGGCCCCACCCCGGCGTCCTCACCGGCGCGCCCCTCACCGGCGTCACCGTGGTGCTGCTGGGGGGCCGCGCCCACCTGAAGCACACCGAGGGCGGCGATTTCCGCCAGGCCACCTTCCGCGCCCTGCGCCAGGCCATGATGGCCGCCAGGGCCAACGGCCAAATGGCGCTGCTGGAGCCCTGGGTCAGCTTTGAGATCACCCTGCCCCTTCCCCTGGCCGGCCGGGCTATGGCCGATATGCGCCGGCTCAGCGCCCAGGTGGAAGGCCAGGAGCCCGCCGGCGAGGGCATGTGCCTGCTGCGCGGCTCGGGCCCTTTAAAGACATTGATGGATTATCCCCTGACGCTGGCCCAATACGCCAAGGGCGAAGGCGCCATGCTCACCCAGCCCATGCCGCCCCAGCCCTGCCACGACGCCCAAGAAGTGATCCAAGGGACGGGCTACGACCCCGGCGCGGACGCAGAGCACCCCGCCTGGTCGGTATTCTGCGCCCACGGCGCAGGCTACGCCGTGCCCTGGGACCAAGTCCCCCAATCCATGCACACCCTCATCCCCGCCCAGCGCCTGCAGCAAATTGGCCTGCCCCCGGTCTGCGCGCCAGTCCCGGCCGGGCCGTAGCCTTACGGTTACGGCCCGGCCGGGGCGTCCCCCTGAACTCCAGGTTCAGGGGGACGCCCTCGGAGAATGGGGACCGTTTCCCTAGCAGGTCCCAGCTTTCCGGTAAAGGCCAGCGCCGTTTCTCGCGGCTCTGGGAAAGGGGCTATGTCCGGACAACCGATCGCTCCCTTGCAGGGCATGAAGGGGCATGGTATAATGAGGCCAAGCGAGCCGGCTCCGGGACCCAACCCGGCGCGGCCTATGGAAGAGGGGGCGTAAGGCGTGTACGAACTGGTACAGGTGCGAGGCGACAGTTACTACATCCAAAGTCCAGCCAAAATCGGGCTGGTGCGGCTGGGCCCGGAAGAGGTCTGCCTCATCGATAGCGGCAACGATAAGGACGCTGGGAAAAAGGTGCGCCAGATTCTTGCGTCCAATGGCTGGCGGCTGACCGCCATATACAATACCCATTCCAACGCCGACCACATCGGCGGCAACAAATACCTGCAAGCCCAGACCGGGTGCAAGATATATGCGCCGGGCATCGAGGCTGCCTTTACCCGTTACCCAGTGCTGGAGCCCTCCTTTTTGTATGGCGGTTTCCCCTGCAAGGAACTTCGGCACAAGTTTTTGATGGCCCAGGACAGCGAGGTTCAGCCCCTGACCGCTCAGGCGCTGCCCCGGGGCTTTGAAATCATTCCTCTGCCCGGCCATTTCTTCCACATGGTGGGCTTTCGCACCCCAGAAGGCGTGGTATACCTGGCCGATTGCCTGTCCAGCCGGGAGACGCTGGACAAGTATCAGATCGTGTTCATTTACGACGTAGGGGCCTATCTGGATACATTGGAAAAGGTGAAAAAACTGGATGCCAGCTTTTTCGTGCCCGCCCATGCCCCTGTGGCGGAGGAAATTGGCGCGCTGGCCGAATACAACCGAGACAAGGTCTTGGAGATCGGGGAACGCATCACGGCGCTATGCGCCCAGCCCCTATGCTTTGAGTCCATCCTGCAAAAGCTCTTTGCCCACTACGCGCTCACCATGAATTTTGAGCAATACGCCCTGGTGGGCAGCACCGTGCGCTCCTACCTGGCCTGGCTAAAGGACCAGGGTCGGTTGGAAGTCCGCTTTCAGGACAACATGCTGCTGTGGGCGCGGGTCTGATTCCGTCCTGCACCTTTCTTGCGCATAGGGGCCCGGGAGCTCTCCTTCCCAGGCCCCTATGTGCGCCCCGGCCCATCGGGTTGGGGCCCGGGGGAATGCAGATCCGGGTCATGCCGCAGAATGCCGGTATTTCGCCTGCCTTTCTGGGCGGCGTCCGGACTCCGTCTGACAGAACGGGTAAAGTCCGACAGGTGGAAATGGCAGGGGCGAGGCAGAGGAAAAGCAAGAAATCATGCGGGGCGAATCCGCTTCTTTACCTATGGAGAAGCCCTGCTTTTCCCTCTCCTCTACTAGCGTTTCTCCACGTCCTGCGTTCTATCGCGCTCTGGATCGTGTTGGCGATGGCCCCGCCGCCAAAGGCGGCGGGGCCATCGCGCCCGGGGGGCTCCGCCCCCCGGGACCCCCCGCAACGGCCATGCCCCGGCTTGTTCTGGTTTGATCCGGCTTTTGCTGCGTAGTTCTTTCCGGCGTTCGCCCATAGTCCCAGCGATGCTTCATAGCCCTGCCGCGCCCCGGGGGGCCGGGGGGGCGCAGCCCACCCGGCCCCCCGGGGTTCCCCGTTGCTAGGGAATGAGCGTTGGCGGGTGTTTTATGCCTTTCCAAGGGGACTGGCGGTTTTACGCGCCCACCCGTACTTTTTGCGTCAGGTGTTCCTCGTTATATTTGTTCTTGCGCAGCAGCATCCAGCACAGGCCGGCCAGCAGCGCCAGGGCGATAGCCGTGGCCAGGGCGAAGCCGCCTCCGGCAAACAGCCGTCCCACCTGATACACGATCATGGCTACTGCGTAGGCGAACACGCACTGATAACCGATGGCGAACCAGGTCCACTTGCCGCTGTTCATCTCCCGCTTGATGGCGCCCATGGCGGCGAAGCAGGGGGCGCACAGCAGGTTGAAGATCATGAAGGCGTAGGCCGCGATGGCGCCGTAGCCGCCGCTGGTCTCCTCAAAGCCCTGGGCGATGGGCGACAAGCCATGTTCGATTTCCTCCGCGGACCCCTCCTCCAGCAATGTAGCGGTATCCATGTCGTCGGTGTCCGTGCCGTATACGATGCCGAATACGTTCACCACTTCTTCCTTGGCCACCAAGCCCAGCACCGTGGCCACCGTGGGCTTCCAGTCGGCAAAGCCCAGGGGATCAAATACCGGGGCCACCGCCGAACCCACGCGTCCCAGAATGCTGTTGTCGGTGTCCTCTACCGCGCCAAAGACCACTTCTCCTCCTTGTTCTTCCGGGGTCAGGGTTTGGACCGCCGTACTGGCCGGGGCCGGCATTTCGGGCTGCTTGATTTCCCAGCCATAGCTTTGCCCGAACCAGATCAGGATGGCGGATACCAGGATGACGGTGCCCGCCCGGCGGATGAAGCTCCAGCCCCGCTCCCACATGCTGTGTACCACGTTCTTGCCGCTGGGCACATGGTAGGCGGGCAACTCCATGACGAAGGGCGCCGGGTTTCCGGCGAACATCCGGGTCTTTTTCAGCAGGATGCCGCTGATGATGATGGCAGCCACGCCGATGAAGTAGGCGGAGGTAGCCACCAGGGGCGAATTGTGAAACAGCGCCCCGGCGATGAGGCCGATGATGGGCATCTTGGCGCCGCAGGGGATGAAGGTGGTGGTGATGACGGTCATCTTCCGGTCCCGGTCGTTTTCAATGGTACGGGAGGCCATGACCCCGGGCACGCCGCAGCCGGTGCCGATGAGCATGGGGATGAAGCTCTTGCCCGACAGGCCGAACTTGCGGAAGATGCGGTCCATGATGAAGGCAATGCGGGCCATATAACCCACGTCCTCCAGGATGGCCAGCAGGATGAACAGGATGAGCATCTGGGGCACGAAGCCCAGCACGCCGCCCACGCCGGCGATGATGCCGTCGCACATCAGGCCGGTAAGCCAGCCCGCAGCGCCCACGCCCTCCATCCAGGCCCGTACCGGTTCCTGAATCCACTGAGTCACGAACACGTCGTTGGTAAAGTCGGTGACGATGGTGCCCAGGGTGGTCCAGGAGATGTAGTACACCAGGAACATCACCAGGGCAAAGATGGGCAGCGCCAGCCACTTGTTGGTGACGATCCTGTCGATCTTGTCCGAAGTGCTCAGCGCTCCCTTGGGACGCCCTTTCTTCACGCACACCGTCACCAGCTTATTGATGTAGGCGTAGCGCTGGTTGGTGATGATGGATTCGGCGTCATCCTCCATCTCCGCCTCGCAGCTCCGAATGGTCTGCTCAATCTGATCCCGAATGCCCTTGGGCAGGTTCAGCTCCGCCAGCACCTTTTCGTCCCGCTCGAACAGCTTGATGGCATACCAGCGGGTGAGGTGGGGCTCCACGATGCTGCCCGGATGGACGCTGCCTCCCTCGTGATGGTGGTGGGTCTGTTCCTGGCCGTCCTGGTGGGTGATCAGGTCCTCGATATGGGCCAGGGCGTGCTCCACGCTGCCTGCGAACACGTGAGGCGGTTCCCTGTGTCCGCCCTTTTGGGCCAGTTCCACTGCTATCCGGGCCGCCTCCCGGCTGCCATCGCCCTTGAGAGCCGAGGTCTCCACAACTTCACAGCCCAGGGCCTCGCCCAGCTTGCTCAAGTCGATCCGATCTCCGTTTTTTCGGGTCACGTCGATCATGTTCAGCGCCACCACCATGGGAATGCCCAACTCCGCCAGCTGGGTGGTCAGGTACAGGTTGCGCTCAATGTTGGTGGCGTCCACGATGTTGATGATGGCGTCGGGCTTCTCATTCACCAAATATCCCCGGGCAATCACCTCTTCCAAGGTGTAGGGTGACAGGCTATAGATGCCCGGCAGGTCCTGTAGGACCGCCTCCTGCATCCCCTTAATCCTGCCCTCCTTCTTCTCTACCGTGACGCCCGGCCAGTTGCCTACATATTGGTTGGAACCGGTCAGGTAGTTGAACATGGTGGTCTTGCCGCTGTTGGGGTTGCCCGCCAGAGCGATCTTGATGGCCATGGGCCCTTCCTCCTTATCGATTAGGAATTACTAACCATACCTCCGTCAAATGCGGCCCTTCTCCCCAAGACAGGGCCGCCGTGCGTTATACATAACTAACCTATCTGCGCAAATGGGCGCTTTCCCCTCAGGTTACCTCGATCAGCGCCGCGTCCTCCTTGCGCACGGACAACTCGTATCCCCGCACCGTCAATTCCATGGGATCGCCCAGAGGGGCCACCTTGCGCACGTAAACCTCCGTGCCCTTGGTGAGGCCCATGTCCATGATGCGCCGTTTCAGGGCGCCCTCGCCGTGGAGCCGCTGGATGACCGCGCTCTGCCCCACCTTCACATCCCGCAGCGTCTTCATGCCGCTCTCCTCCTTACGCCTTTTCTGGTCGATTTTTCTCCCGCTGCCAGAGGCCGGTAACCGCTCATGGCAGCCACCCCGTCTGGCCAAAGGGGATCGTATCCCTTTCCCCTTCCCTCATACCATGATGCGCATAGCCATCTCCTGGTCCAGGGCGACGCGGCTGTCCTTTACCGATAGGATCACACTGCCCCCCATTCGGGCTACCACCCGCACTTCCTCGCCTACCACGAAGCCCAATTCCGCCAAGTGCTGGCGCACCTCGTCCCGGCCGGTAATCTTGCGGATGATGTTTACGTCCCCCGTCGCCGCCATCCCCAGAGGCATCATAGGCTTTGCCTTCCCCCTTCCCTTTCGTGTGCGTTTTCCCCTTTTGGGAAATGCATGAGGTTAGCTATATCTAACCTTTGGCAAGATGAAGTTTACCACCACTAACTCATTCTGTCAACCGGTTTTTTCTAGCCAAATGTAAATTTTGCGTTTCCCATTGACAGAGGCTATGGAATCTGGTAATCTGTACGAAGTTAGTCACGGCTAATCGCACCCGCGTTTTTATTTTCTCGTATAGTTAGTTATAACTTACTTCTTTCTCGGACAACTGCAATAAAAAAGGGGGGATATTCCAGTGTGCGAAGTATTTGAGCGGGCAATGGTCGTCCACTGCGCGCCCACTTTGGCCGGCCACAAATGCGCCAGCCTGTTCACCTGGCGCGGCTGCCCCGACCGCGCCGCTCAATGGGCTCTGGAAGCCAGCGCCCTCTTGGCGGAAAAGGGCGTGCAAGTCCGTTTATTGAAGGCCCAGGAAGGCGGCACTTTGGTTTACGTATACCGGCCCAGGACTTTGCTGGCCCGGCTGGCGGAACCGGGCGTAGGCGCCTTCCTATCCGCATGTGGATACGAGGAAAGCGGCGGCCTGGAATCGCTGCTGGGGCAGCTATCGGCCAATCTGCTCAAGGGAGAGCTGTTTCCCCACGAAATCGGAATTTTCTTGGATTATCCCCTGGAAGATGTGGTGGGATTCATCCGCCATCAGGGCGCCTGCTACAGCTGTCAAGGCTGCTGGAAGGCCTACGGAGACCAGGGAGCCGCCCGCAAGCGGTTTCAGTTGTACCGCAAGTGCCGGGAGGTATACTTGTCCTGTTACCGGCGGGGATTCGATGTCCTGCGGCTCACTGTGGCCGCTTGACATACTGTGGCCGGCCTGACGGGCCGGCTGGGAAATTCTTTTCTTACGTTGGACCACAATATACTAAGGAGGCGCTAGGACGATGAGCAAAATCGCGGTGGTGTACTGGAGCGGGACCGGCCATACCCAGGCCATGGCCGAAGCGGTGGCCCAAGGCTGCGGCGGCACGCTGTTTACGGCGGAGGAGTTCGATCCGGAGCAGGTAGGTTCCTTTGACGCTTTGGCCTTCGGATGCCCTTCCATGGGCGCGGAACAGTTGGAGGAAACCCAGTTTGACCCCATGTTCCAAAGCTGTAAGCCCTATCTGTCGGGCAAGAAATTGGCCCTGTTCGGCTCCTATGGCTGGGGAGACGGAGAATGGATGCGCAATTGGGAACAGGAATGCCGGGAGGCAGGAGCCGTGCTGGCCGCCGGCAGCGTCATCTGTCAGGATGACCCAGACAGCCAAGCGCTCTGCGATTGCCGGGCCCTGGGCGCGGCGCTGCAATAGCTTTTCCCCACGGACTATCTCGCCAGTGCCGGGCGGCACAGGGATAAAACATCCGGCGGTGTGGAGGCAAGCGTCTGGAAATAAAGCGCCGTTTCCAACGGCGGAACCTGGGAATGCCTCCACGTTTTTAGCCGCGGAAATACCTGCGGCGAGGGGTGGATGCCCGGCGGCATCCACCCCTCGCCCTGAAAAAGGGACGACTATTTCATCTGCTTGACAGGAAAACAGACCTTGGTCTGCCAGGATTCCGGGGGCAAGCCGTCCTAGCGGCTCTTCAGGTAGATTTCGTAGGGCGCTCCGGCCATGGTCAGGTTGTTCTGGGGCAGCCAGCGGGTGATGGCGCCGTAGGCGTCGCTCAGCCCGGCATAGGGGCCGGTATGCAGCGTGACAGCGGTGAGCCCTCCGGGCAGCGTCCCGGAAGCCTGACCGGGGTCGCCCACGCCCAGGGCCAACTCGATATCGGTACACTGGCGGTCGAAGCTCTCGTCGTGGTATATGGATAGGATGACACCCGTCAAATCCACTTTGTCCCGGGCCGCCCGCTCCCACAGCCGGGCGTAATACCTGTCGAAATCGCTGATGGCCATCTTGCGGCGCAAAGAGAGAATGGGCATATCCTGAGCCTGTTCCAGCGCCACCTGATACCGGTTTTGATAATCCATCATATCTCCCGTCCTTTCAAAGCTGAGCAAGTGTTGTTCCAGTTCCGCCAGGGTGAGGCGGAGCTGCTCCATGCGTTGGAGCAGTTGGTCCCGCTGGGCCCTGAGGGCATCCATCCGGCGTTGGGGCGGTTGATCTGGGCGCAGCATCTCCCGGATTTCCGCCAGGGAAAAGCCGTAGCCCTTGAGGCGCTGGATCAGCAGCATGGCAGGGATATGGCTTTCGTCGTAGTAGCGGTAGCCGGTCCACGGGTCCACCTGGGCCGGGGGCAGCAGGCCGATGCGGTGGTAATGGCGCAGCGTCTTCACGCTGACGCAGCACACTTTGGAAAACTGTCCAATGGTCAACATAGCTGGTTCCCTCTCTTACGCGGCTTCGAAGCACAAGCTGATTATAAGCCCTGCCCTTGGGGGAGAGTCAAGGGGCTAAAAAATGCCGCCCGCCTCAGTGGGCTTCCTGGGGCAGACGGTATTTTTCCCGCATCTGGGCGAAGCCGTCGGCAAAGGCCCGCTCATGGCCCGCCTCCCGAATGTATTCGTGGGCGTTGTAGGCGCCTTCGCTGAGCTCGATGACGCACACCGCCAGGTTGGAGCAGTGGTCCGCCACCCGCTCCAGGTTGGTGAGCAGATCGCCGAACACAAACCCGGTTTCCACGGTGCAGCGCCCTTCCCGGAGCCGGTGGATGTGGCGCAGCTTGAGCTCGTCGATCAAATCGTCTATGACCTCTTCCAGGGGCTCCACCTTTCGGGCCAGGGCCACGTCGCCCCGGTTGTAGGCGTCCACCGCCATGTCCAAGATCTCCCCCACCGCCAGGAACAGCACCTTGAGTTCCTTCTCCGCGTCCTCGGTAAATTTCACCTGCTTCTCGGCGATCTCCCGGGCGGTTTCCGTCAAGTTCACCGCGTGGTCGGAGATGCGCTCAAAATCCCCGATGCCGTGTAGGATGCGGCTCACGTCCCGGCCCTCGCTCTCCGACAGGCTCATGTTGTTCAGCTTTACCGCGAAGGTGCCCAGCATGTCCTCATACCGGTCCACATCGTCCTCCGCCTGGTCGATGCGCCGGGCGATGCCTTCGTCGAAATGGTCCACCAGGCCCAGGGCCTCGGTGACGGAGTGCTTGGCCATCTCCGCCATGCGGGCCGTGAGGGCGCGGCAGCGGGCCAGGGCAAAGGTGGGGGTGGCCAGCAGGCGCTCGTCCAACAGCACCTGGTCCTCGCCCTTGTGCTTGGCCTCCCGCACCGTCAGGTTCACCAGCTTTTCCAGCGCCCCGGTGAAGGGCAGCAGCACGGCGGTGGTGAGCAGGTTGAACAGGGTATGGATCACGGCGATGCCCAGCAGGGTGGTGGACTGGGCGAAGATGGGCACCATATCCCGCACCAGCACGAAGGGGATCATGCACAGCAGGGAGCCGATGATGTTGAAGTACAGGTGGACCATGGCGGTGCGCTTGGCCGCCCGGTTGGCCCCCACGCAGGAGATCAGGGCGGTGACGCAGGTGCCGATGTTCTGGCCCATGATGATGGGCAGCGCCATGCCGTAGGTGATGCCCCCCGTGGCCGCCAGGGCCTGGAGGATACCGATGGAGGCCGCCGAGGACTGGATGATCCCCGTGAGCACCGCGCCGGTGAGCATGCCCAGCCAGGGGTTTTCAAACAGCAGGAAAAAGCTCTGGAAAGAGGGGTCCGAGGCCAAGGGCTTCACGGCCCCCGTCATCATGTCCATGCCGAACATGAGGATGGAGAAGCCGGCCAGCGCGCCGCCCAATGTGCGCCGCTTCTCCACACGGCTGAAGGTGAGCATCGCCACGCCCACCGCCGCCAGCACCGGCGTAAAGGAGGAGGGCTTGAGCAGCTGCAGCCACAGGGCGCTGGAGTCTATCCCCGACAGGCTCAGAATCCAGGAGGTCACCGTGGTGCCCACGTTGGCTCCCATGATGATGGGAATGGCCTGGCTCAGGCGCATGACCCCGGAGTTGACGAACCCCACCACCATCACCGTGGTGGTACTGGAGGACTGCATGATGGCGGTGACGATGATGCCCAGCAGCAGCGCCCGGCCCTTGTCCCGGGTCATCTTCTCCAGCAGGGATTCCAGCCTGGGGCCGGCCGCCTTTTCCAGGCAATCGCCCATCTGGTGCATACCGAACAGGAACAGCGCCACGCCCCCTATCAGGGTGAGCAGGGTAAAGATATCCATCGGCCTTCACCTCGTCGGTTATCCTGTGTATCTTTCTCTAGTATATCGTAACAAAAGCCGCTGTAAAAGCAATGTTTTGGTTAAAATGGCCGCAAAAAAAAGCGGGGCCGCCGGAAAAAGCGGTCCCGCAGGGGGGGTTAAGCCTGGGCATGAATGGCGGATTCGCAGGACTTCATGGCTGCCAGGGTCTTTTCAAAGAGCTGGGGCAGTTCCCATCCCAGCATCTGGGCGCCCTGGAGGATCACGTCCCGGGAGCAACCGGCGGCGAATTTCTTGTCCTTAAACTTCTTTTTGACGCTGGATACGTCCATATCCGACACGCTCTTGGAGGGGCGCATCAGGGCTGCCGCGCCGATGAGGCCAGTGAGCTCGTCCACCGCGAAGAGCACCTTCTCCATGGGATGCTCCGGCGCTACCTGAGAGCACAGGCCGTAGCCGTGGCACACCACGGCGTGGACCAGCTGGGGCTCGGCGTCAATCTCGGCCAGCAGCTGGGGCGCCTTCTGGCAGTGCTCCTGGGGATAGGCCTCGAAGTCCACGTCGTGGAGCAGCCCCGCCAGGGACCAGAATTCGGCTTCGCCGCCGTAGCCCATGTCCTGGGCGAACCAACCCATCACCGCTTCCAGGGTGAGGGCGTGGGTCAGGTGAAAGGGCTGTTTGTTGTACTTTTTGACCAGGGCCAGGGCCTGGTCCCGGGTCACATGGGTTTGCATCGCTTTTTTCCTCCTGCCTGTCTTACTCTTGCGCCGTTCAGGCCGCGGCCTCCTCTTGGCCGGGCAGCGGCTGCGCGAAAATGCTCTGCTGAAGGGAGCCGGTAGCCACGCCGTTGGGGGTGAGCCCCTGCTGGCGCTGGTAGGATGCCACTGCCTGGCGGGTCACCTTGTCGTACAAGGTATCCGGCGTTCCGGGGAACAGGCCCAGGGCCTTGAGCTTTTCCTCCAGGGCCTTGACCACCACGCCCTTGGATTTCAGCGTGAGCCGGCGGGCGGTGCCCACCAAAGTATTGTCGCTCTGGATGCGGGCCTGCAGGGCCGCATCCGCCGTACCGGTGACCGCCAGCCCCGCCGCTTGCTGGTAATCGCTCACCGCCCGCTGGGTAGCCACCTGGTACTTGCCGGTGGCGGAGCCCGCGTAAAAGCCCAGGGAGTACAGCCGGGTCTGCAGGTTCTTCACCAGCGTGCCTTGGCTGCCCAGCTGGAGGGGCGGCTTGGGGGTGGGGGTGGGGGCGGCGCTGGAGAACAAGGCGGGCTGCTGGGAAGCGGGCAGCTTTCCGTTGGCCGGGGTGATGCCCGCCGCCTGCTGGTAGCGCTTTACCGCCTGGACGGTGGCGCTGTCGTACTTGTTGTTGGGGGTGCCGGTGAAGAAGCCCAGCTCCTTGAGCCGCTCCTCCACCTTCTTCACCACGATGCCCTCAAAGCCGCTGGACAGGTTGACCGCATAGCCGATGGTATCCTGGTCGTTGGTGAGCTCGATCTGCTCCTGGGTGGTGGCGATGGAGTCCTCCTCCCAGCCCCTGGCCTTCTGATAGGCGTTCCAGGCGGCGATGGTCTCCGCGTCGTAGACGCCGTCGGGCACGCGGGGGTAGAAGCCCCGGCTGCGCAGCTTGCTCTGCAGCGACTTGATGGCCGCCTTCTTGCCCTCGCTCTGGCTGATGGTGTCGGGAATGGGGGTGGGGGTGGGCTTTAAGGTGGGCTGCACCGAGGCGTGGCCGTTGCGCTTGAGCTCGGCCTTGATCTGATCGTGGAGGGCGGCCAGCCCCTCGCCCCGGGCGTTGACGATGCGCACCCGGGTGCCCTTCTTGCAGTTGTAGTTGATCCACTGGGCGTCCAACGGGGTGAGGCGGATGCAGCCGTGGGAGGCCTTCCGCCCCAGCTTGTTCCAGGATTCCACGTTCAGGGACTTGTTGGAAGCGTTATACAGGATGGAGTGAAAATAGTAGCTGCCCTTGATGCGGGTGGGATAGCGCACGTACACGTTGCCCCACTTATCCCAGCCGCTGGTATAGGTGCTGGGCATGATGAAGGTGCCCCGGGGGGTCAGGTTGCCCGTGCCGCTGGAGCAGATCATGCTGCGCACCGGCTTGAGCGTATCGGCATCGTATACCACCACCATCTGGTTGGGCAGGTACACGGTAATGGTATAGGGCATATCGTAATCCTCGGGCACCGGAGGCTCCACCTCGTATCCCGACTTGGTCAGCGCCTGGGCCGCAGCGCACAGGCACAAAAGCGCCAGGCTCAACAAAAACACGCGCATGAAAGATTTCATAGCCGTTCCTCCCCATTTGGCTCATAGTCAGGAAAAATATAGCAGAATCACGGCTTTTTCGCAACCATAATATGGTGAATTTTCCTCCTGCGCTCCATCTTTTCCCGCTCTTTTCCCCCCCCGCCGCCGGTCTACAGGGATTTGCCCAGCTGATAGGCCTGCAAGCTCCTTTGACAGCCGTTTTTTTCGTAGAACCCTTCCAGGCCCGGCTGCGATCCAAAGTACAGCAGCGTGGGGGCGTTTTCCTTGGCCAATTGGAGCAATCGGCTTCCAATGCCCTGCCTCCGATATTCCGGCAGCACCAGCAATTCCGTAATGGTGCCAAAGAAATATCCGTCGGAAAGGATGCGCAGGCACCCTACCAACCTGGGGCCGTCATATGCCGTAATGTTCAAGGTCCGGCTCAAGGCCGCACTCGTCCTGTCCGCGTCGTAGTCTCCCGGCCATATCCGGTTGACAAAGGGGATAAATTCCCCGGCCTTCACGGACTCGTCCCCCACTTTGTAGCCGATCATGATCTCCTCCCGCTCCTTTCTTCCCCTGAGCGTCGATTCATAGATACCGCCTCACTCGCCTGCAATACGCCGCATACCGCGCCCCAAACCGCTGCGCGCACCACCTTTCCTCCGCCAGGATGATCCAGTGGGCGCAGCATTGAAAGACCGCCGTCAACCCCAGCAGCGCCGGGGATTGGGTCAGGGCCGCCATGCCCACAAAGCACAGGAAATAGTCCAGGTATATGGGGTTTCGGGAAAACCGGTATAGGCCCCGGGTATTGAGCCCGTCCCCGTCGGGATGGGAAAAGCTGACCAGGGCGGCGGCGCACAGCCCCAGTCCCAGCAGGTAGCAGGCCACGCCCGTCCATAGGAGCCACGTAGGGCTCCATCGTATCCGCAGAAAAAACAGGCCCAGGAATATACCCGCGTTGGCCCCTTGATAGACCGCGTAAGCCGCCCTTTCTCCGCCCTGCCGCGGCGCGAAATGGGCCGCCCGCCTCAGCGCCTCCTGGTCCAGCAGGGGCGGCAAGCCGAACCGCACCAGCAAAAAGGGAAGCAGCAGCCAGCCTCCGTTCATCTCTTTCGCCCCTTTCCCCCGCCCCAGTCCAAGCCCTCGAGCCCGCCTGGGGATTTTCCAATTATACAGGATGGCGGCTCAAAAGGCAATTTTTTCTATGTTCGCTATCAGGGCCATAGGCCGGACGTCCAAGCGGCAATTCTTCCCGCCATACGGGATCGCCCCGCTGCTCAGAGGGCGGTTCTCCCCTCCGCCCGTCCGGCGGGAACCGGCGCCAGGCAACCCCGCCCGGGCCCAAGGCTTTGGGCCGCCCCCCTTTCCCGCGCCCGCCGCCGGGCCCCGGGATGGGGTAAAACCGTGGCGGCGGGGTTAACTTTCCCGGCCCTTTCGGGCAATTCCCAGGCGTCCTCTTGACAACCGGCAACTTGTGGATATAATCAAATCATCCGCATAAATTGAGAACCAATCCCAAATAATGGTGAAGGAGGCAGGGACATGACCAGACGGCAATGGGCTGCGGCCCTGTGCGGGCTCTTTGCGCTCATCCTGGCGCTAAGCGGCCTTATGGTCATGGCGCACCTGGGCCATAGCTGCCTGGGCGAGGACTGCCCCCTGTGCGCCGCCCTGTCCCATTGGGAGCTGCTGCGCCGGTTGGGGGCGCTGGCGGCGCTGGTCTGCCTGGCCCTGTCCGGGGCAACGGCGTCCAAAACGGTTCAGGCGCTGCGTCAAGCGCCCAGGATCTCCTTCAGTCTGGTGTCTTTGAGGGTCAAGCTTTCGAATTGATGGATATATTCCCTCGTGAAAGGGCAAGTGTCGCGGTTTTGGAACCGGGCGCTCTGCCTTGCTTTGCTCTACCCAAATTTTTTCGATATGAGGTGAATGATCCATGAAGAAGCTATGGATGCTCTTGCTTACCTGTCTATTGTGCCTGTCCTCCCCCGCTTTCGCCGCCGCGCAGGCGCAGCAAGCGCACCTGCGCGTGGTGTGTACCATTTTCCCCCCCTACGACTGGGCGCGGCAGGTGCTGGGCGAGGCGGGCCAAGGCGCGCAGCTCACCCTGCTCCAGGACAGCGGCGTGGACCTGCACAGCTATCAACCCACGGCGGCGGACATCGCCAGCCTAGCCGCCTGCGACCTGTTCATCTACGTGGGCGGCGAATCCGACCAATGGGTGGAGGACGCCCTGGAGGCCGTGAACAACCCCAACATGCGCACCCTTTCCCTGCTCTCCTGCGTTCAGGCCCGGGAGGAGGAGCTGGTGGAGGGCATGCAGGCGGAAGAAGAACAGGACCACAGCCACAGCCTGGACGAAGACGGCCATGAGGCCGAATACGACGAGCACGTGTGGCTCTCCCTGAGAAACGCGGCCCAGGCGGTAGAGGCCATCGCCGGCGTGCTGGGGGACATCGACCCGGATAACGCCCAAGCCTATGGGGAAAACGCCCAGGCCTACTGCCAGCAGCTCTCCCAGCTGGACCAGCGGTATCAGGAGGCGGTGGAGGCCGCCTCCGGCCGCACCCTGCTGGTGGCCGACCGCTTTCCCTTCCGCTACCTGGCGGAGGATTACGGCCTGGAGTACTACGCCGCCTTTTCCGGCTGTTCCGCCGAGACCGAGGCCAGCTTTGCCACCATCGCCTTTCTGGCGGGCAAGGCGGACCAACTGGGCCTTTCCACGCTGGTAGTGCTGGAAGGGCAGGACCACAGCCTGGCGAAAACCATCATTGCCAGCACCCAGACGAAGGATCAGTCCATCGTGACTATGAATTCCCTGCAATCGGTGACCGGTAAAGACATAGAAGAAGGGACCACCTATCTGGGCGTGATGGAGGACAACCGGGCCGCGCTGGCCCAAGCCCTGGGATAAAGCGCTCCGGGGGTCCAGGGGGCGGTCCCCCTGGCGGGGGGCCCGGGGGGCGGAGCCCC
>DVHZ01000001.1 GCA_018711685.1 Candidatus Excrementavichristensenella intestinipullorum
CCCACCGGCCAGCGCCGCCTCCGGCGGCGCTGGCCGGAGCCTGGTTGGCAAAGGAGATGGCGCAACGGGGAAGGCGGTAGGGCGCGGGCCGAAAAACCAATCCGGCGGAAGCCGGGCGGGGCGCCGCTGCGGCCGGGTTGGGGGTGTGGACGAAAAACTAATCCGGGGGGCAAGGGGATTTGGTTGGCAAACGGGCCAAAATGGTATATAATAAGCGTGAATAAACGTGGGAGAGAGTGCGAAGTGGAAAGGGTAGGCATACTGGGGGGCACGTTTGACCCGATACACGTGGGGCATATCCAGATGGCCGAGGCGGCGCTGCGGGGGCTGGAGCTGAGCGAAGTGCTGATCGTGCCCGACGGCCGCCCGCCCCACAAGGGACAGGTGACGCCGGGGCGGCACCGGCTGGCCATGGCCCGGCTGGCGGCCGAAGAGCGGCCCGGGCTGCGGGTAAGCGACGTGGAGCTGCGGCGGCGGGGGGTCACCTATACGGTGGACACCCTGGCCCACCTGCGGGCCAAGCATCCCCAGCGGGACTACATCTACATCGTGGGGTCGGACACGCTGATGGTGCTGGAGAGCTGGCGGGCCTTTGGCCGGGCGGCAGCGCTGCTGGCCGGGGTAGCGGTGGCCCGGCGGGAGGGGGACGATCTGGCGGCCATCCGGCGCCAGGCCGCCTACCTGACGGAGAAATACGGCCTGCACATCTACCTGCTGGAGGAATCGGTGGCGGCGGTCTCCTCTACCCAGGTGCGCCGCCTGGCCGCCCGGGACCAGCGGCTGGAGGGGCTGGTCTGTCCGGCGGTGGCCCAGTACATCCGCCGGCACCGCCTGTACCGGGACCCCATGCTGGAGGAGCTGCGCCGCACCATGACTCCGCCCCGGTACCGGCACACCCTGGGGGTGGAGCAGACCGCCCTCAGCCTGGCGGCGCGGTACGGGGTGGATCAGGACAAGGCCCAGCTGGCCGCCCTGCTCCACGACTGCGCCAAGCACATGGAGCAGGAGGACATGAAGGCGCTGGTGCGGCGCTGGGGCATTGACACCGCGCCGGGGGAGGAGGACAGCCGGGCGCTGCTCCACGCCGCCGCGGGCATGGCCGCCGCCCAGGAAAAGTTTTCGGTCACCGATCCCCAGGTGCTCAGCGCCATACGCTGGCACACCACCGGCAAGCCCGGCATGTCCCGGCTGGATCAGATCATCTATCTGGCGGACATGATCGAGCCGGGGCGCAAGGATTTTCCCGGGCTGGACCTCATCCGCCGCACCGCCTGGCATGACCTGGACCAGGCCATGCTCATCGCGGCCCGGCGCACGGTGGCCTACGTGAAGGGGCGGGGGATGCCCCTGAACCCCCGCACGGTGGAACTGCTGGACTCCCTGGAGGCGGCCCAGGCCGGGGCCGGTCCGGAGGGAGCCGTCCCAGCCCGGCCCGAGCCGGTCCCCCAGCCCGGGCCGGGCCCGGAATCCCAGGCATTGCCGGAATCCCAGGCATTCCCTGAACCCCAGTCCCCCCAACCGGGCTCTCCGGAGCCGGGCGGGGCCGGGGGACGAGAGAAACCACGGCGCGGAAAGGAGAGCAGGTAATGAACGCGAAGGACATGGCCATACGGGCGGCTCAGGCCCTGGAGGGCAAGCAGGGCGAGGACATCCTGGTGCTGGACGTGAAGCACCTTACGGCGATTACCGATTACTTTGTCATCGCCAGCGGCCGCAACAACATCCAGGTACGCGCACTGGCGGACGCGGTAGAGGAGGAAATGAGCCGGACCGGCGAGGAGCCCCGGCGGATGGAGGGGTATCTGAGCGGGCGGTGGATTGTCCAAGACTACGGCGGGGTGATCGTACACATGTTCCACAACGAGGAGCGGGCCTATTACAATCTGGAGCGGCTGTGGATGGACGGCAGCAACCGGGTAGCGTGGACGCCTGGGGAGGACCGGGCATGAAGGGGGAAACCATCGACCTATGGGTGCCTGGGCGTCCTGAGATGATGCTGGTGGTACGGCTGTCCACGGCGGGGGTACTGGCCCGGTCGGGGCTGACCATTGAGGCCATGGAGGACGTCAAGATGGCGGCGGAGGAAGCCTGCGGCTGCCTGATCCGGGGCTGGGGCTGCGGCCGGCTGCACATTGGCTATCAGCTAAGCCAGGGGCAACTCACCATGTGGGTGGAGGCTCGGGACTGGGGGGCGGACTGCGCCGGGGTGAGCGACCAGGAGGCGTGCATGACCCGGTGCGTGTTGCTGAGCATGATGGACCAAGCGGAGCTATGCTATGAGGATGGGCGGCTGACGGCCATTCGCATGGGCAAGCTGCTGCCCCGGTAACCGCTATGGACGAGCAGAAGGTACGGGAAAACGCCGAGGCGCTGATCCGGCAGTACCAGTTGTCGGGGGACGTAGCGCTGCGGGAGCAGTTGGCCCGGTCCCATCTGTACATGGCCGGCATGGTAGCCCGGCGCTTTGCCGGGCGGGGGGTGGAATACGACGACCTGTACCAGGTAGCCTCCCTGGCCCTGCTCAAGGCCATTGAGCGGTTCAACGGGGACAAGGGCGTGCGGTTCGTCAGCTACGCCGCGCCCACCCTGGTGGGGGAAGTGAAGAACTATTTCCGGGACAAGTCCCGGCTCATCAGCCTGCCCCGCCGGGGCGCCGAGCTGATGGCCCGGACCCGGGACGCCTGCGACGCCCTGCATAAGGCCCTGGGCCGGATGCCCACGCCGGTGGAGCTGGCCCATCACCTGGACGAATCCCTGGACGCAGTGCTGGAGGCCCTGGAAATGCGGGGCGCCCTGGCCCCCTTTTCCCTGGACACCGCCCCCAACGGCGAGGAGGAGTCCCCCCTGAGCGCCTATCTGGGCCAGGAGGAGGAGGGCTTTGCCGCCTTTGAGCGCAGGGATCAGGTGGCGCGGCTGCTGGCCCGGTTGGAGCCCACGGAGCGCCAGCTGATTGAGGACCGGTATTTCGGGGGCATGAGCCAGCGGGAGGCCGCCCAGCGGGCCGGCGTTTCCCAGATGACCATATCCCGCATGGAAAAACGCATTCTGGACAAATTTCGCGCATGGATGACGGAGGGAGAGGAAGAACATGGCTGATATGACTTTGGGCTTTATCGGCGGCGGCCACATGGCTACCGCCCTCATGAAGGGCTTGATCGGACAGCGGGTGCTGCCCGCCGGCGCCATTCACGTCCACGACATCTCCAAGGACCGGCGCATGACCCTGGCCCGGGAGCTGGGCGTCATCAACCACGAGCTGTGCCACGAGATGCTGGCGCCCTGCCCCCTGGTGGTGCTGGCGGTAAAGCCCGACGTGGCCGGACAGGTGCTGGCCGAGCAGCGGGACAACCTGCGGGGCAAGGCCCTCATTTCCATCGTGGCGGGCTGGTCCACCCAGCGCCTTCAGCAGGCCCTGGACCCCTCCACCCGGGTACTGCGGGTGATGCCCAATACCCCCGCCCTGTGCGCCATGGGCATGACCGCCATGAGCCTGGAAAACACCCTCACCCTGATGGAGAGCCAGTTCGCCAAGAAGCTCTTTGAATCCATCGGCCGGGTGGTCTGGCTCCACGAGAGCCAGATCGACGGCGCCGTGGGCGTGTCCGGCAGCGGCCCCGCCTACGCCTACCTGTTCATCGAGGCCCTGGCCGACGCCGGCGTGGCCATGGGCATTCCCTGGAACCAGGCGGTGGAGATGGCCGCCCAGACCGTAAAGGGCGCCGCTGAAATGGTGCTCTCCTCCGGCCAGCACGTAGCCCAGCTGAAAAACGCGGTGTGCTCCCCCGGCGGCACCACCATTCAGGCGGTGCGGGTCATGGAGAAGGAGGGCCTGCGCCGGGCCGTCATGGAGGGCGCTCTGGCCGCCTGGGACAAGGCCAGGAGCATGGGCCAGTGAAGCAAGTGACGTTATACACCGACGGGGCCTGTTCCGGCAATCCGGGCCCCGGCGGTTGGGGCGCCGTGCTGCTCTACGGCCAGTTCCGCCGGGAGCTCTCCGGCTATCACCCCGCCACCACCAACAACCGCATGGAGCTCACCGCCGCCATCGAGGGCCTCTCCGCCCTCACCGAGCCCTGCCAGGTCGCCCTCTACACCGACAGCGCCTATCTGGCCCACGCCTTTCAGAAGGGCTGGCTGGCCGCCTGGCAAAAAAACCACTGGCTCAAGTCCGACAAAAAGCCGGTGGAAAATCAGGACCTTTGGCGCCGTCTCCTGGACCTGACCGCCCTACACCAGGTCGTCTTTTTCAAGGTCAAGGGCCACAGCTCCAACCGGGAAAACAACCGGTGCGATCAATTGGCCACGGATGCAATACGCGAAATGCGGGCCCGGGCCTGAACTTCGTTCATGCCCGGGCCGGGCGGGCTCCCTGAACCTTCGGTTCATGGAGCCCGCCAAGGGGGACGGGGGCCCGATTGCTAGGCGGCCTGCGGGCCGCCCCGGGCGCAATCGGGCTGGCGGAAATGATTTTCCGTCGTCGCCGCAGGCGGCTCCTTTGGGAAAATCCATTCGCACTGGCAAAGCCAGCACGAAT
>DVHZ01000009.1 GCA_018711685.1 Candidatus Excrementavichristensenella intestinipullorum
CAGCATCATGGCACCCGACAGGGTGAGGGCTACCGGATTGGCCAGGTCTTTGCCCGCCATCTGGGGTGCGCTGCCGTGGACCGCCTCGAAGATGGCCATGTCCTTGCCGATGTTGGCGCTGGGCGCCAGCCCCGGCCCGCCCACCAGGCCGGCGCACAGGTCGGACACGATGTCGCCGTACAGGTTGGGCATCACCATCACGTCGAAATCCGCCGGGTTCATCACCAGGCGCATACAGGTAGCGTCCACGATCATCTCCTCAAAGGCGATGTCCGGATAGTTCTGGGCGGTCTGCCGGGCGATGTCCAGGAACAGCCCGTCGGTACACTTCATGATGTTGGCCTTGTGTACCGCCGTCACCTTCTTGCGGCCGTTGCGCCGGGCGTAGTCGAAGGCATAGTCCAGGATGCGCTGGCAGCCGGACCGGGTGAGAATCTTGATGGACTCCGCCGCGTCCTTGCCCACCATGTGCTCCACACCGGCGTACAGCCCTTCGGTATTCTCCCGCACCACCACCAGGTCCACCTGGTCGAACCGGCTGGGCACGCCGGGAAAGCTGCGGGCTGGGCGCAGGTTGGCGTACAGGTCCAGTTCCTTGCGCATCACCACGTTCACCGAGCGAAAACCGGTGCCGATGGGGGTGGTGATGGGCCCCTTCAGGGCCACCCCCGCCTGGCGGGTCATCTGGATGGTTTCCGGGGGCAGGGGAGAGCCGCACAGGGGGATCTGGGCCGCCCCCGCCTGGCCCACCTGCCACTGGATTTGCACGCCGGTGGCCTGGATGGCCTGCTGGGCCACCTGGGCGATCTCCGGACCGATGCCATCCCCGGGAATCAGCACTGCGCTGTGGATCATGACTTTTGCACCTCCCGGGTGTAGTTGATGAGCCCGCCCGCCAGCAGGATGGCGGTCTGCCGGGGAGAGAACTGGGCGTTGAAGGTCACCTGGCGCCCGCCCACCTGGGCCTGCACCGTGCCGGTCTGCTGGGCCGCCTCCAGCTGGGTGCGGACGTCGGGAATGCACACCGGATCGCCCTGGGCGATGGCGTCGCAGTCCGCCGGGTCGGCGAAGGTGAGGGGCAAAATGCCGTTGTTGATCAGGTTGGCCGCGTGGATGCGGGCGAAGGACTTGGCCAGCACCGCCTTGATGCCCAGCTCCAGGGGGCACAGCGCCGCATGCTCCCGGCTGGAGCCTTGGCCGTAATTGGACCCGGCCAGGATGAACCCGCCGCCCTGAGCCCGGGCCCGGGCGGGGAACTCCGGATCGCAGGGGGACAGGCAGAACCCGGCCAGATAGGGCACGTTGGAGCGGTAGGGCAGCAGCTTGGCTCCGGAGGGCATGATGTGATCGGTGGTGATGTCGTCGCCCAGGCGGATGAGCACCTGGCCGGACAGCTCCTGGCCCAGGGCCTGGCCCAGGGGGAAGGGCTTGATGTTGGGGCCCCGGACCACCTCCACCGTCTCGCCGGGGGCGGCGGGGGGCGCGATCATGTTGTCGTTGATGGGGAAGCTGTCCGGGGTGAGGGTGGGGGGAACCTCCTCGAAGGTGCGGGGGTCGGTGATGTAGCCGGTGAGGGCGGATACCGCCGCGGTCTCCGGGCTGCACAGATACACCTGGGCCGAGGGGGTGCCGCTGCGGCCGCAGAAGTTGCGGTTAAAGGTGCGCAGGGACACGGCATTGGTGGCCGGAGCCTGGCCCATGCCGATGCAGGGGCCGCAGCCCGACTCCAGAATGCGGGCGCCGGCGTCGATCATGGCCTGCAGCGCCCCGTTGCCCGCCAGCATGGACAGCACCTGCCGGGAGCCGGGGGAGATGGTCAAGCTCACCCAGGGGGCGATGCTCTTGCCCTTGAGGATGGCGGCCACCTTCATCATGTCGGCGAAGGAGGAATTGGTGCAGCTGCCGATGCACACCTGGTCCAGCCGCAGCTGGGCCAGGGCCTCCACGGGGGACACCTTGTCCGGGCTGTGAGGGCAGGCGGCCAGGGGGGTCAGGGCGCTCAGGTCGATGTCCACCCGCTGCTCGTACACCGCGCCGGGATCGGCGGAAATGGGCTGCCAATCCCCTTCCCGGCCCTGGGCCTGGAAGAACTGCTTGGTGACCAGGTCGCTGGGGAACACGCTGGTGGTGGCGCCCAGCTCCGCGCCCATGTTGCAGATGGTGGCCCGCTCGGGCACCGATAGGGTGGCCACGCCCGGCCCGCCGTACTCCATCACCTTGCCCACGCCGCCCTTGACGCTGAGCCGGCGCAGCAGCTCCAGGATGACGTCCTTGGCCGACACCATGGGGGCCAGCCGGCCGGTGAGCCATACCTTGACCACCTGGGGCATGGCGATGTGATAGGCGCCGCCGCCCATGGCCACCGCCACGTCCAAGCCGCCTGCGCCCATGGCCAGCATGCCCACGCCGCCGCAGGTGGGGGTGTGGCTGTCGCTGCCCAGCAGGGTTTGCCCCGGCGCGCTGAAGCGCTCCAGATGCACCTGGTGGCAGATGCCGTTGCCCGGCCGGGAGCAGTAGATGCCGTGGGCCCGGGCCACCGACTGAATGTAGCGGTGGTCGTCGGCGTTTTCAAAGCCGCTCTGCAGCATGTTGTGGTCGATGTAGGCCACCGAGCGGCGGGTCTTCACCTGGCCCACGCCCATGGCCTCGAATTGCAGGTAGGCCATGGTGCCGGTGGAGTCCTGGGTCAGGGTCTGGTCGATCCTCAGGGCGATAGGGCTGCCCGGCGTCATCTCCCCCTCCAGCAGATGGGCGCTGATCAGCTTTTGGGTCAGGTTCATCATTTGGTATCATCCTCCTGCAGAATGTGCAAGCTGCGGCAGGCGGCCACCAGCTCTTCCGGGCCGATGGCGGTGGTGCGGCCGCCGGCGTACTGCCGGTCCACCCAGTCCTTCAGCTGGGCCACCCGGGGGTCGTCCTTGGCGATGGACTGGCCGTGGAACAGATGGGTGCTTAGCCATACCGCGATGCCCGCCAGGCCCGAGGTATTGGATACCGCCACCGTGGGCGGGCTCTTGAGCAGCTTGCCGGTATCGAAGATGTTGTAGATTTCCTCGTCCTTGAGGATGCCGTCGGCGTGGATGCCCGCCCGGGTTACGTTGAAATCCCGGCCCACAAAGGGCATTCGCTCCCAGATGTGGTAGCCGATATCCTTCTCGTAGTAGTCGGCGATGTCCCGGATCACCGTGGTGTCCATGCCGTCCAGGGTGCCCCGCAGGGAGGCGTACTCGAACACCATGGCCTCCAGCGGCGTGTTGCCGGTGCGCTCGCCGATGCCCAGCAGGGAGCAGTTCACCGCCGAGGCCCCGTAGAGCCAGGCGCTGGCGGAGTTGCTCACCGCCTTGTAAAAGTCGTTGTGCCCGTGCCACTCGATGAGCTCCGAGGGGAAGCCCCCGTATACGTTAAGGCCGTAAATGATGCCGGGCACGCTGCGGGGCATGGAAGCGCCGGGGTAGCATACCCCGTAACCCATGGTGTCGCAAGCCCGCAGTTTGATGGGGTGGCCGCTCTCGTGCATCAGGGCGCTGAGCTGGGTGGCGAAGGGGACCACGAAGCCGTAAAAGTCGGCCCGGGTGATGTCCTCCAGGTGGCAACGGGGATGAATGCCCGCGGCCAGGGCGTCCTTCACGATGCCCAGGTATTTGTCCATGGCCTGGGCTCGGGTGAGCTTCAGCTTTTTAAAGATGTGGTAGTCCGAGCAGCTGACCAGGATGCCGCACTCCTGCATGCCCATTTCCTTGGCCAGCAGGAAGTCCTCCTTCTTGGCGCGAATCCACCCGGTAATCTCCGGATAGCGCAGGCCCAGGGCGCGGCAGCTGTCCACCGCCTTCTTGTCGATGTCGCCGTACAGGAAGAACTCGCACTGGCGGATCTTGCCCTTGGGCCCGCCCAGCTTGGACATCATCTTGTACAGGGTTACGATCTGCTCCACGGTATAGGGCGCCCGGCTCTGCTGGCCGTCCCGGAAGGTGGTATCGGTGATCCAAATGTCGTCGGGCGGGTTGAGCGGCGTCAGGCGCTGGTTGAAGGTGCACTTGGGCACCTCGCCATAGGAGAACATGTCCCGGTACAGCACCGGTTCTTTGACGTCCTGGAGGGTATAATGATACTCGCACTCCATCAGCATGTTCTTTTTGTGGCTGAATTCAATCATGGGCGCACCCCCTTCGATGCGGTATTTGCCCCCTATCATACCTCTGTTGGGGGCGCAAGTCAAGAAAGAATGCAATATTTAACGATAATAGCTTTCATTTTACCTGTGCAGCGCCGGAGTTTACGGGCGAATAATGCAGCATTTATAAATATTAATTCATATGCAATGGCGGAACGAGGGGCCCGCTTTTCCTTGTATTTTTGGCGGATGGGCGAAAAACAGGGCCCGGGGCTGGACAGCTCTGCCAAAATCCCCGGGGGGCTTGCGGGGAAACGGGGGGATGGAGTACAATGAGAAAAAGGGTGAAAGGACGGGTGGAGGCGGAAAAAATGCAAATCATTGCCCATATTCATACCGATTTTCCCACCAAATTCGGGGTGCCTCGCCAGAGCGGGCTGGTGGAGGCGCTGGAAGGGCGGGTGGTATTTGAAGGTCCCTACCGCAATCCGGACGCCTGCCGGGGGCTGGAGGGCTTTTCCCACATCTGGCTGATCTGGCAGTTTTCTCAGGCGCTGCGGGAGGGATGGACGGCCACGGTGCGGCCGCCCCGGCTGGGGGGCAACAAACGGATGGGGGTATTCGCCACCCGTTCGCCCTTCCGGCCCAACCCCATTGGGCTGAGCTGCGTAAAGCTGGAGGGGGTGGAGCTGACGGGGCCTCAAGGGCCGGTGCTCCACGTATTGGGGGCGGACCTGGTAGACGGCACGCCCATCTACGACATCAAGCCCTACGTGCCCTTTTCGGATTGTAGGCCTGAAGCCACCGGCGGTTTTGCCCAGGAGGTGCGGGACCGGGGACTAGAGGTAGAGTTTCCGCCGGAGCTGCTGGAAAAGATTCCGGCAGAGCGCCGGGGAGGGCTGTTGGCCCTGCTGGCGCAGGACCCGCGTCCCTCCTACCAACACGATCCGCTGCGGCGCTACGGGATGCCCTTTGGGGGATGGGACATCGGGTTTACGGTATCGGATGGGGTGCTGAAGGTATACCGGGTAACGCCCTATTCATCGGGTGGGAGCTCCACGCCTCCGCAGCGTAGGGGCTGACGCCGCCGCGCCGCTTCAGGCCGTTGCCTCAACTACGCGCCAGGGAGGTGGGCGGTTCCAAGGGGGGGGCGTCCCCTGGGCGGGGGTCCAGGGGCGAGGAGTCCCTGGCGGGGGTCCGGGGGCAGCGCCC
>DVHZ01000064.1 GCA_018711685.1 Candidatus Excrementavichristensenella intestinipullorum
GGACCCCCGCCAGGGACTCCTCGCCCCTGGACCCCCGCCAAGGGGGGATGGCCCCCCTTGGAACCGCCATCCTCGCTAGCGCGGGGGTGGGGCAACGGCCACTAGCGGTGCGGCGGCGGTAGCCGCTGCCCCTGGGCCCTCGCCAAGGGGATGCCCCCCTTGGAACCGCCATCCTCGCTGGCGCGGGGGTGGGGAAACGGCCACTAGCGGTGCGGCGGCGGTAGCCGCCGCGGTGCTTCAGCGCCCAGGGATGCCCTGCCCCCCGCCCTGGCCTTGAGCGCGTCGCCCCATTTGATCTTGATAGGAGGTCCCTCGCATGAAAAAATTATCCCGGTGCGTCTCCGCTTTGCCTATCCCCGATACGTGGGCCGTCCCCCTCCAGTTCCGCCTCGAATTCGGATATTGGCCCAACCTGAAATGCCCCCAAACCTTCAATGAACGCCTCTGCGCCCTTAAATGCGCCCCCGCCGCCCCCCTGCTCGCACCCTTCGTGGATAAGCTCGCCGCCCGCGATATCGCCGCCCGCGCCTTGGGTCAACAGGCCCTGATCCCCCTCCTGGGCGTATGGGATCGGCCCCAGGACGTGCCCCTGGTGCAATTGCCCCCCTGCGCCCTCCTCTGTACCCATAAGAGCCACGCCGGCCTGCGCTTGGCCGGGCCCCTGGGCGACGCATGGCGCCTGGGCTCAGGAAACCTCCTCTGCGCTTTGCATCAGGCGCCCAGGCGCTTGGAACGCTGGCTCAAATCCGACGGCTATGCCTTCGCCCGGGAACGGCCCTACCGCTGCGTCCCGCCCCGCCTCATCGCCCTGGCCTGGATCGACGGCGCCCAGGACTATAAGGTCATGGTCTTTAACGGCCGCCCCCGCGCCATCCAGCGCCATGCCCGCTGGCAAAACCGCCCCGCCATCGCCTTCTTCCACCAGGACGGCTCGCCTATCCCTGGATCAAAGGCCGGCTTGGTCCCCCTCGACTCCCCGCCCCTGGACCCCGGCCTGGCCCGCCGCCTCTGCTGCGCCGCCCAGGCCGTGGCCCGCCGCGTCCTGCCCCGGCAGCCCTACCTTCGGGTGGACTTTCTGGTCAATCCCCAGGGTCGAATCTTCTTCGGCGAAATCACCTTCTACGATTCCGCCGGATTGCGGCCCTTTGTCCCCGATTCACTGGATTATATGTTCGGGAGGTGGTTTCATGAGGACCCGGAAACCCAAGGATTTTAAGCAGTTCGATTCCCGCTGGGCCAAGAAAATGTACTCCAGCCGGGGCGATAAGGCCCAGACCATGAAAAAGGCCGGCTGCGCCCCTACCGCCGCCGCCGACGTGGTCTGGGAGCTGGCCGGACAGGACTTGAACCCCTACGACTTGGCCCTGATGTTCGTGGACAAGAAGTACCGGGTGGACGGCAAGGGCACCAAGCCCGGCTGCTTTAAGTGGACCGCCAAGCGCTTCGGCCTGGCCTTTAAGCGCCTGTACAAGCTCAAGGGCTTGGTCAATGTCCTGGACGCCGGCGGCCTGGTGGTGGCCCATATGGGCCCCGGCTATTGGACCCAGGGCGGCCACTACATCGTGCTGTGGGCCTACAGGGACGGCTATCTCTATGCCTGCGACCCCGGCTCCAGCACCCGCAAAAAACAGGACGCCGGCAAGCTGGTCAACCAGGCCAAGGGATTCTACGCCTTTCAGGAGAAGGCCTGACCCCGCCCCTTTCCGGGCGGTTCGCCATGGGACGCCCCCTTCGGGGTACATCATATCGGAGGTGAAGCTATGTCTACCATCGCCAGGGTGGGGAAGATCAAGGAAAAGGACCAGTCCATCTACCAGCGCATCGCCAAGGGCGTCAACAGCCCCCAGGCCGGGGAGCTCAAGGACCTGCTGTCCGCCGCCGGGTACAAGGGACTCGGCACCGGAAACAAATTCGGCGCCAAGGCGGTAAAGGCCCTCAAGCAGTTCCAGGAAAACCAGGGCATGGCCGCCACCGGCGTGGCCGATGACGACACCTGGACCGCCCTGCTGGCGCAGTTCGACGGGGTCAGCCCCCAGGGCAATCCCTACAACACCTTCCAGGGCGGCTCCGCTGATCTGGCCGACCTGACCGCTACCGAGGTGAACCGCCCCGGCGGCTACGTCAGCCCCTATCAGGACCAGATCGACGCCCTGCTGGCCCAGGTTTCCGCGCGGCCCGAGTACGCCCAGGAGACCCAGTTCCAGGCCCAATACCAGAACCTGCTGGATGGGCTGCTCCAGCGCCAGCCCTTCAGCTACGACCTCAACGCCGACCCGCTCTACCAGCAGTACAAGGACCAATACATGGCGGGGGGCCAGGCGGCCATGGCCGACGTCATGGGCCAGGCCGCCGCGCTCACCGGCGGTTACGGCAACAGCTACGCGGCCACTGCCGGAAGCCAGGCCTATCAGTCCTACTTGCAGGGCTTGAACGACCGGGCCTTGGACCTCTATGACCGGGCCTACGCCCGCTATCAGGATGAGGGGCAGAACATGCTGGCCGGGCTCAGCGCGCTGCAAGCACAGCAGCAGAGCTTGCTCAGCCGCTATCAGGCGGACAGCGGGGCCTTGGGCGACAGCCTCAGCGCGCTGCAGGCCCTGGACCAAGCCGCCTACGACCGCTATCGGGACAGCGTAGCCGACTGGCAGGAGGACCGTGACTACTACTACCAAAAGACCCAAGATGAGCAGGACCAGGAGAACTGGCAGATGGAGTACGATTACGACACGCGCAAGTGGAAGAAGCGGCGCTAACGGCCCGCTACGCGGGCGGGGCGGCCTCTGCGCTTCGCGCATAGGCCGCCCCCTGGGGAACGGGGGCCCGATTGCTAAAATCGCTGCGGCGATTTCCGGGCGCAATCGGGCTTGCGGAAAAGATTTTGAGTCGGGCGGGACAGGCCCGCCCTTGGTCAAAATCCCCGGGCCCTGGCGGAGCCAGGACCCAGGATGAAGATGGAGGGCTGGCCGCCCTCCATACCTCTGGGCGAGTAAGTCTCAGGCGGGCTCCCTGAACCTTCGGTTCATGGAGCCCGCCCGGGGAATGAACCCGTTCCCGTCCCTGCG
>DVHZ01000065.1 GCA_018711685.1 Candidatus Excrementavichristensenella intestinipullorum
CGGCCCGGAAGCGCCGCCGCCGAAGGGCGGCGGCGCTTCCGGGTAGGGGCGTCCGTTCCCGCGACTAGGGGGCGCTTTACGCATAATGGGCCCGTTCGCCGCCGATGAGCTTGGGACGGGTACGGGCGGCCAGGATGGCCGTCTGGCCGATTCGATGGTTTTCCAGGCGCACGGGCACCGCCACCGGACGCAGGTGCATGCCGATGAGGGTGCCGCCGATGTCTAGACCGGCATCGGCTTTCAGCGCTTCCACCGCCACCGGCTCCTTCAACTGCCGCCATGCCGCCGTCGCCAGAGATCCGCCCGCCTTGGGCTGGGGCACCACGCATACCACTTCCAGCCCCCGCGCCAGGGCCACTTGTCTTTCCACCACCAGCGCCCGGTTTAGATGCTCGCAGCACTGAAAGGCGGCCTGGCATCCCCATTCCCGGCAAGCGCGCAGTACGCCCGCACATACCGCCTCCCCGATCTGAGGCGAGGACATATGCCCAATGGCGCCGCCTGCGATCTCGCTGGAAGAACAGCCCACCACCAACAGCTCCACAGGATTCAAATGGGGCCGGTCCAACCGCACCAGCTCCAACACCGCCTGGTAAGCGGTCTGCTCTATGTTCTTGAGTTCCATCTGCATCCTATGACCTCCTCCATTGATCCGCCGGAATCCCCCGTTCCCAGGGCCCTGGCCGACGCCAAGGCTGCGGAAGCGGGGGCCCTTCCGAAATTTGCCCCGGAACTGATCCAAGGCTCCGCCGGAATCCCAGGTAACAGCCTGGCGGGAATACCGGCCCAAGTCCCCAAATGCCGGCTAAAATCCCGCCCTGTTTCGCGCCCAAAAGATCCGCGCAATCCGCCTCATTCAACCGGCAAAGCGCCCGGCGCGGCGGCAGCGAAAGCGTAACAGCCGATGGATACGGCCACGGCCAGGTTCAGAGAATCGATCTTCGAGGTCTGGGGAATGAACACCGGCTGCCCCAGCCCGGCGTATGCCTGGGGCAGCCCGGTCTGCTCATTGCCAAAGACCAAGGCGTACAGGGGCGCGTGGCGCGCCGCCGCCTGGGGCAAAATCTGGGCCTGGGCGTGGAGCATGAAGGGATAGAGGGCGTGGTTCGGATACAAAGCCCTATAGTCCTCAAAGCTGTCGAACACGGCCACGTTCATCTGAAAGAATGCGCCCATGCTAGCCCGCAGTACCCGGGGGTCAAAGGCGTCCACCGCCGGGCGAATGATGGCCACCTGCTCAAAGCCAAACCCCAGACAGGCCCGCAGGGCGGTACCCAAATTGCCCCCGTCGCTGATCTGGCACAGCACCACATGGGGCTGCGCCCGGTCCAGCTGGACCTGATACTTGTCGAAGACCAGGGCGGCATAGCAGTTGTCCTTATGGGCCTCCCGGCGCAGCACCCGCTCCGCCTCCTCCTCACGCACCCCCAGTTCGGCGCAGGCCTGGCGCAGCTTGTCCACGCCCTGATTGCGTCCCGCCTGGGGATGGAGCAGCAGCCGCCTTACGCACTGGGGCCGTGCGGCCAGCAGGTTCAGGGAAGGGAATACCCCCAGGCAATAACTGTAGGGCAGCCGCTTGTCGTAGGGCTCCAGCTTGCCCATAGCCGTCCCGCCTCCTTTCGCGCCCGGCGCCAGCCGGGGCCGGAAAATAAACAAAAGCGCTCAACCAACGTCAAGCGCTTTTGCCGTAAAAATCTATTAGAACTTCAGGGAATTCAGCTTGATGGCCGGGCTCATGGTGCTGGTCAAGGTGGCGGAGCGGATGTAGGTGCCCTTGGCCGCCGCCGGCTTGGCCTTGATGATGGCCTCCATCAGGGTGCGCAGGTTCTCCTCCAGCTTGCCGGCTTCGAAGGAGGCCTTGCCCACCGGGCAGTGGATGATGGCGGTCTTGTCCACCCTGTACTCCACCTTACCGGCTTTGATCTCGTTGATGGCCTTGGTCAGGTCCATGGTCACGGTGCCGGTCTTGGGGTTGGGCATCAAGCCCTTGGGGCCCAGCACGCGGCCCAGACGGCCCACCATGCCCATCATGTCGGGGGTGGCCACCACCACGTCGAAGCCAAACCAACCGCCCTGAATCTTGGCGATCATGTCCTCAGCGCCCACGAAATCGGCGCCGGCGGCCTCGGCTTCCTTGGCCTTGTCGGCCTTGCAGATGACCAACACGGTCTTGGTCTTGCCGGTGCCGTTGGGCAGCACCACGGTGCCGCGGACCTGCTGGTCGGCGTGACGGGGATCGACGCCCAGGCGGACGTGGAGCTCCACGGTCTCGTCAAACTTGGCCTTGGCGGTCTGCTTGACCAGGGCCACGGCCTCGTCGGGATCGTACTGCTTGGCGCGGTCGATGAGCTTCAGGCTGTCCTGATATTTCTTACCCTTTTTCATGCTCTATTCAATCCTCCCTGTGGTACAAGCGGCGCTATGTCCTCCCACAATTATCGGCTAATTAGTCCACCACCACGACGCCCATGGAGCGAGCGGTGCCGGCGATCATGCTCATGGCGGCTTCCACGGAAGCGGCGTTCAGATCGGGCATCTTCAGCTCGGCGATCTCCTTGACCTGAGCCTTGGTGATGTTGGCCACCTTGTCCTTGTTGGGACGGCCGGAGGCGTGCTCGATGTTGCAGGCCTTCTTGATCAGTACGGCGGCCGGGGGAGTCTTGGTGATAAAGGTGAACGAGCGGTCCTGATACACGGTGATGACCACCGGGATCACCAGGCCCACCTGCTTGGCGGTGCGGTCGTTGAACTCCTTGCAGAAGCCGGGGATGTTCACGCCGTGCTGGCCCAGGGCGGGGCCGATGGGCGGCGCGGGCGTCGCCTTGCCGGCGTTCACCTGCAGCTTGATAAGCGCGGTAACTTTCTTGGCCATGAGGGTTTCCTCCTTAACTTAATGTGGTGAAACGGAACTTTCAGTTCCTCCCACTCCGATAACCGCCTGGGGCGGACTATCAGCATGCAAACACGGCGCCCTCAGCGCACCTACGGGGTTTCCCGGACGACCTCGTCGTATTCCAGGTCCACCGAGGTCTCCCGCTTGAGCATGGGCACCATCACCCGCACCTTTTTGCCGATGGAGTCGATCTCCACCACCCGTCCGGTAAAGTTCTCGAACAGGCCGGTAAGGATGCGCACCTCGTCGCCCACCTCGATGTCGATGCGGGTGGCGGTGCGGTTTTCCCCAATCGAGGCAAAGTCGGTCTGGGACAGGGGCGTGGGCTTGGAGCCCGGCCCCACGAAGCCGGTGACGCCGCGGGTGTTGCGCACCAAGTACCACGACTCGTTGGTCATGATCATGCGCACCATAACGTAGCCGGGCAAGAGCTTCCTCTGCACGGTACGGCGCTTGTTATTCTTGATCTCCACGGCCTCTTCCACGGGGATTTTAACCTCGTAGATCAAATCCTGCATTCCGTTGTTCTCAACGGACTTTTCCAGGTTGGCCTTTACCTTATTCTCATACCCGGAATAGGTATGCACTACGTACCACTGGGGCTCCTGTTGCTCAGCCATATTTTCTCCCTATCAGGTGCCGATGATGGCGCTGACCAGCCAAGCCGCGCCGCCGTCCAGCAGACCGATGACGACGCCCATGACCAGCATGAACGCCAGCACCACCAGCGTGTAGTTGATCATTTCCTTTCGGGTAGGCCAGGTAACCTTTTTCAGCTCCGAGTACATATCCTTGAAGCTGCCCCCGATGCGCAGGCCCAGATTCTTGAAGAAGAGGACGAACTTCTTGGGGAAGCTCAGTTTCTCCTTCGCCGGGGCGTTGGTCTTTGCCATAGGTACACTTCCTCGCTTTCACGTGGGTCGCCTTACGCCTAAAAAGCTTACCGGGTCTCCTTGTGGGCGGTATGCTTCTTGCAGAAACGGCAGTACTTGCTCATCTCCAGGCGGTCGGGGTCGTTCTTCTTGTTCTTCATGGTATTGTAGTTACGCTGCTTGCACTCCTGGCAGGCCAAGGTAACCTTTACGCGCTTATCAGATGCCACGGTTGACACCTCCTACCCGATGAATTTCAATCAAAACCAAAGCCCCTGACGGGGCACGCTTACTTACTTTACCACAGGATGGGCCAAATGTCAAGGGAAAGGGAACCCATCTCCCGGTTCCCCAAGGTTAATTTCTATTTTTTTCGGCATTTTTTCCCCGCCGTGTAGCTTTTGGCCCCGGCGAATTGTATGATAAGCGAAGGGAGGCGGAGCGAATGAAGCCGGTCCAGCGTACGGGGGAGTGGATACGCCAGGCCATGGCGCGTCATGGCCAAAGGGTGTATGCCCTGGCTTTCGCCCGCACCCGCAGCGCCTTCGACGCCGAGGATATCTACCAAGAGGTCTTTTTGCGCCTGCTGACCTGCGATACTCCCTTCGAAAGCGAGGAACACCTGAAAGCCTGGCTCATTCGGGTAACCCACAACCTGTCCTGCAACCTGCTGCGCAGCGCCTGGCGGCGGCTCACCGTAACCCTGCCCCCGGAGCAGCCCGCCCCCACCCCGGCTCCGGAGTGTCCGCAGCTGCACGGGGCCCTGGAAAAGCTGTCCCCCCGCTGCCGGGAAATCATCCACCTGTTCTATTACGAGGACATGGACGTGAAGGCCATTGGCGAAATCCTGGGCATGAGGCCCTCCGCGGTGCGGGCCCAGCTCACCCGAGGCCGGCAAAAACTCAAGGCCCAGCTGGAGAAAGGAGGCCAGGACCATGCTTGAGGAGCAATACAAGCGCGCCTTTAATTCCATCGTGCCCAGCCCCCAACTGGTTGGGCGTACGGAAAGGAGCGTAGAGGACATGATCAACAGCAAGAACGTGCGCAAGATCACCCTGCGGGCCGCCCTGGCGGTGGCCCTCATCCTGGCGGTGCTGACCGCGGTGGGCTACGCGGCGGTACACAGCCTGCTGCTGGAAGGGCGGTCCCCCGAGATCGTCCAGCAATTGGAACCCCTGATGCAGCCGGTGGAAAGCGGCTACCAGGGCGAATACGTGGACATCCAGGTAACCGAGGCGCTGCTCACCCAGGATTCCCTGTCCCTGGCCTGGACGGTGACCAACAAGACCGATCAGCTCTTGTATATCGACTACCCCGTTTGCTTCAAACTCAACGGAGGGTATTCCTCCGGCGCCCAGAATGGCTCTTGGGATTTTGAGTATTACCTGGAGCCAGGCCAACAGGTTCAATCCCAGCAAAATACCGCCATCCTGCCCAGCGACCCCGCCGCCATCCTGGAATACGACGAGGACGGCAGTCCCTATGACCCGCCCCTACAGGATGTGAACAACCGCTGCGAGATCGGCCTGAGCGTTTACCTGGTGCCGGAAAACCTGGAGGATATCCCCGAATATCCAGATGACGCATGTCTTGCGCCCAGCGGCACAGACTTCGGCGCCACCTATTCGGCCAGCGAGGGCCGCTGGGCGCTGGTAGAGGCCGCCTATGTGGAGTTCTTCCTGGACCTGGAGTCCCTGCATACTCTGAGCGCACCGCCCCAGTCCTTTGACCGCGGCAGCCACACCCTGCAAATTGACCAGGCCCGGGTCACCGCCACCGGCGCGGATTTCTCCTGGAAGATCATCTATGATACCTATGAGGAAGCCACGGCCTGGCCCACCATCCGCTATGAGCTTGAGCCCGCCGACGGCCTGGGCGAATGGGCCTTGCAATACGATGGAATCAACGGCAGCCCGCCTGTAGAACTGCCCGACGGGCGCTGGGCCTGGGAAATCCAGCGGTCCTTTACCGACCTGGTGCGCATTCCCACCTCCTTTGTCCTGGTGCCCGTGGTGGACGGCCAAATGCTCGCGCCGGAGGAAGGCGTCATCATTGAATTAAGCTAATGCCCCGTACCCTCATCCCTCCTCCCACCCGGGGGCGCGTTTTGCCAAACGCGCCCCCGCACCCATTTTCCCCTGCGGCATAAGATGCTGTGTGAGCCTGGCTGACCAGGCCAACTCAAGGAGGTATGAGCATGTCGTTTTACAGCTATAAGAACGCCAATGCCAGCTGCAGCCCCGGCTCGGTCACGGGCAACATCTGTCAGGGCCTGAATGAGAAGATCTGCATTCAGGTGAAGAACGTGTACGACGCCTGCCTGCAGCAGGAGCAGCTGGACGAAGTGGACGTGACGGTCACCGACATCGTGCCGGTGCTGCCCGACCCCTGCGCCTGCCGCCGCCAGAGCGTGCCCTGCCGGTGCAACTGCGACGGCAACACCTGCTCCTGCACTTGCGGGCAATGCGGCAACCTTACTTATCAGGACGTGGTGGAAAACGCGGAAAACAGCCCCTGCCCGCTGCCGGTGCCCTACGGCCAGTGGACCTTTGAGAGCTGCCGCTCCTCCACCACCTGCGGCTCCATCCACGACCTGACCATTGAGCGGCTGTGCGACCGGCCCCAATTCGCCCGGGTCAAGGGCACCGTGGATATCCCCATCGACGTACTGTTCACCGACCAGCACTGCCAGGAATGGATGGGCCGGGCCACGGTATCGGTGGCCAAGGACGTGCTGCTGGCCATCCCCGACGAGTCCATCGTGCCCTTCACCCTGGAGAGCATGGTGAGCGCCATCTGCGTAAGCGGCGTATACCTGGGCGACTGCCAGTTCGAGATCACCATCTGCGTCACGGTGGTGCTGAAGATCCTGGCGGAGGTGGAACTGATGGTGCCCTCTTACGGCTTCTGCGAGATACCGCCCTGCGAGGAATTCGCGGAAAATGTCTGCGACGAATTTTTCAGCCTACCGCTTTTCCCCCAACAGAACGGGGCTTGCACCACGGCCGCTGCTTCCTCGCCCTACAACTGCTCCAGCTGCGCGTCCTCGGGCTGCGGCTGCGGCTGCACCACCAGCACCTGCTCCAACTGCGGCACCGCCTGCGCGGGCAGTTGCAGCCAGTGTCCCCGCTGCGGGCGCACCATGACCCTGAGCACCTAAGGCCCGCCCCCGCGCCGCCGGCGTACACCTCGAGGCGGGGCGGTTCACATGGCGCCGGGCGAACGAAGGCCCTCTGCCCATCTTACGAAAGCAGTCCGGCGCCCATACATGGCCAGCCCGGCCCTTCCTCGCAGAAGGGCCGGGCTGGGCGCACTTGCGGCTGAGGGGGCAGGGTGATACAATAGGGCGAGATAGGAGGGATGGTCCATGGTGCTGCAAACCCAGCGAACCTACCTGCGGGAGATGGACTGGGGCGATCTAGATGCGCTCAAGCTGATCTTGCAGGACCCGGAAGTGATGTACGCTTACGCTCACGCCTTTTCCCAGGAGGAGGTTGCGGCGTGGATGGACAAGCAACTGAGCCGTTACCGGGAGGACGGGTTTGGTTTATGGGCGATGGTGCTCAAGGAAAGCGGGCAGATGATCGGACAATGCGGACTAAGCTGGCAAGAGGCGGCGGGGCGGCAGGTGCTGGAAATCGGGTATTTGCTGCAAAAGGCGTACTGGGGCCATGGTTACGCCACCGAGGGGGCCCGTGCATGCAAGGCGTACGCCTTTGAAGTCCTGGGCGCTTCCCAGGTTTATTCCATTATCCGGGAGAACAATCTCCCCTCGATTCGGGTAGCCCAGCGCAACGGCATGACTTGCCGCGGCCGCATCGTGAAGCACTATTACGGGATAGACATGCCCCATTTCCTCTACTGCGCAACCAAGCCGTCCTAGGCGGGTGGCCGACGCGCACCCCCCCGGCCGCATCAGCCACCCGTCCCACCGAATCCCCGAACCGTAGGGCGCGTTGCAAAACACTCCCGCAAAAAAAGCGAGGCAAGGAACTGGAGTGTTATCATAAAGAGAGAGTCCCCATGTGCAAGGGGAAATGGTAGAATATAGGAAAGAAAAGGAGGGGGCACCCATGGGGAACCTATACAGTCAGGAAGAACGTGAGGAAGCGCTGAAGCTGGCGGATGAAATCGGGACAGCTGCAGCGGCGCGGCGGTTGGGGATCAATGTGGACACGCTATATGGCT
>DVHZ01000066.1 GCA_018711685.1 Candidatus Excrementavichristensenella intestinipullorum
CCCTCCCCCGGCCCCCCTCCCCCCACGATAGCGCAGCGCGGGCAAAAAAAGACGTGGCAGCCGGGATAAAGAATTCATAAACCATATACAATCATCTGACTATCCTTAAACAATTTATTGAAAAGCGTCCAATATATCCCTTGACATATCGTCAAGTTTTTGGTAAACTGTCAACTGTACGGAAAAGCTTTGTGGCTTTTCATATTTTCACGAATGGAGAAGGAGTGGATAGGATGAAAAAGTTCTGGAGCATGTTGTTGGCCATCCTGATGGCGCTGGGCTGTGTGGCGGCCGCAGCGGAAGAGATCGACTGGCGGGCCCTGGAGGGGCAGGAACTGATGGTCTACGTGGGCTGCGACGAGGAGCACGGCGCCGCTGTGTGCCGGGCCTTTGAGGAGAAGACCGGCATCAAGACCAGCTATATCCGCCTGAGCGGCAACGACTGCTACACCCGCATCCTGGAGGAGCGGGAGAACCCCCAGGGCGACGTGTGGTACGGCGGCACTTGGGACCCCTACATCGCCGCGGCCAACGAAGGCCTGCTGTGCCCCTATGAGGACTGCATCAACGTAGCCAACATCAAGAGCCCCAACTTCGCGGTGGGCGTGCCCGACTGGTTCGGCATCTATTCCGGCTACATCGGCTTCATCTGCGATATGGACGCCCTGGCGGACGCCGGGGTGGAGCCCCCCACCTGCTGGGAGGACCTGACCAAGGACTGCTATCAGGGCATGATCGTGATGGCCAACCCGGGCGCTACGGGCACCGGCGTGATGTGCACTTCCATCCTGTTCCAGCTCTACGGCGAGGAGAAGGCCGTTGACCTGATCACCCGCATCGACAAAAACGTGGTGCAGTACGTAAAGACCGGCTCGGGCACCAGCAATATGGTGGCCCTGGGCGAAGCCGCCATCGGCGTGGGCTTCCTGCACACCGGGCTCATGTACCAGGCCGATGGATACGACAACATCGAGCTGTTCGCCCCCAGTGACGGCACCGGCTACGAGGTGGGCGGCACCGCCATCATCCAGGGCTGCAAGAACCTGGACAGCGCCAAGCTGTTCATCGAGTTCGCCCTGACCCCGGAATGCCAGGAGATCGGCCAGACCGTGGGCGCGCTGCAGTTCCTCACCGTGGAAGGCGCCAAGGACCCGGAGAGCGCTCAGGCCATTCTGGACATGGGCGTCAACCTGATTGATTACGACTCTTCCTGGACCGGCGCCAACAAGGATCACCTGATCGACTGCTGGACCAAGGCCGTCAATTCGGACAAGATTGCGGAATAAAAAAGGAAGCCCTGCGCCTTTGGGCGCACCCGCTTTGACCGGCAAAGACCGCCTACCACGGCGGTCTTTGCCGGTCTGGCCGGGCCGGAGGGCAATAAGGGCGCCCGGGCAAACGACTACAGCATGGGTGAGGTGTATAGGGTGGCCAGATCCAACAGCGCACGGCTGGACCGAAAGAAATTCTTCGCCGACCCGGTAATCCTGTTCGCCATCATACTGGTGATGGCCTTTCTGGTATTGTTCATCGTCTATCCCCTAGGCATGATTCTAACCCAAAGCTTTTCCCGAGATGAATCCGAAATGATCGACCAGCTGGAGAAACAGGGCCAGTGGCTCGTGGCCTTGGCCGGGGAGGATGCCGCCCTGGCCCAGAACGATTTTCCCCTGCTGGGCCAGGCGGCGGTTGCGTACGCCAACGAATACAACAAATCCCGGAAAACCGATACCCCTGAAATCAACGCCTGCCGGGCGGAATTGGAAGGGTATATCGCCGCCGTCCGCCAGGATCAGACCCTGGCGGAGGACTTTGCCGCAGCGGTGAGCGCCGGCGGGGCGCGCCTGGTTTCCGCCGAAGAGCTGCTGGAGCATGTGGAGCAAATCGCCGCCCTGTACCCGGAACTGGGCCGGCCCGCCTTCACCCTGAGCGCCTATATGGAGCTGTTCGAGTCCTCGGTGTTCATGAAGGTGGTGGGCAATACCCTGCTGCTGGGCGCCTTGAGCGGGCTGTGCTCTACCGCCATCGGCTTTCTGTTCGCCTATGTGGACGTGTACGTGTCTACCCGGTTTAAGGGCATCTTCAACGTGGTGTCCATGCTGCCCATCGTATCCCCGCCCTTCGTGCTGTCCCTGTCCATGATCATGGTGTTCGGCAAGCGGGGGCTGATTACCTATCACCTGCTGGGCATTCGCAACGCCAACATCTACGGCCTTCACGGCATCCTGTTCGTCCAGGTGCTCACCTTCTTCCCGGTGTGCTACCTGATGCTCAAGGGCCTGCTGGCCAATATCGACCCCTCCCTGGAAGAATCCTCCCGCAACATGGGCGCCAGCCGCTGGCGGGTATTCACCGACGTGACCCTGCCCCTGCTGCTGCCGGGCATCGGCAACGCCTTTCTGGTGTCCTTCATCGAATCGGTGGCCGACTTCACCAACCCCATGATGATCGGAGGCAACTTTACCACCCTGGCCGCCTATATCTACCAGCAGATCTCCAACTTCGACGTGCGGGCCTCCTCGGCCATGGCGGTGGTGTTGCTGTGCATCAGCATGGCGCTGTTCATCATCGAAAAATACTGGCTGGAGCGCAAGAGCGTAGCCACCCTGACCGGCAAGGCCTCCCGTGTGCGGATGCGCATTGAGGACAAGGGGGTGCGCATTCCCCTCACCTCGGTATGCGTGCTGGTGGGGGTGTTCGTGCTGGGCATGTACCTGCTGGTGCCCCTGGGCGCCTGCTTCAAGCAGTGGGGCCGGGACTTCACCCTGGTGACCACCCACTTTGAATCGGTGCTGGTACGGGGGATGCAGCCCTTCACCGATTCCCTGGAGATGTCCCTGATCGCCGCGGTGCTCACCGCCTTTATCTCCATGGTCATCGCCTACCTGGTGGTCAAGCGCAAGTTTTTCGGCAAGGGCTTTATGGAGTTCGTCACCATGTTCGCCATGGCGGTGCCGGGCACGGTGCTGGGCATCGCGCTGCTGCGGGGCTATATCACCGGCATCGGCCATTCCGGGTTCATGGTGCTGGTAGGCACCAGCACCATCATCATCGTAGCGTTCATCGTGCGAAGTTTGCCCATCGGCACCCGCTCGGCGGTGGCCGCCCTAAACCAGATCGACAAATCCATCGAGGAATCGGCCTACGACCTGGGCGCGGGCAGCATCAAGGTATTCACCTCGGTGACCCTGCCCCTCATCAGCGATTCCTTCTTCAGCAGCCTGGTCTCCACCTTCGCCCGGAGCATTACCGCCACCAGCGCGGTCATCTTCCTGATATCGGCCCGGCACCAGCTGATTACCCCCCAGATCATGACCGTGGTGGACCGGGGCAAGTTCAGCGAGGCCTGTGCCTACGCCACCATCATGATGCTGATGGTATACGCCGCCATCGCGGTGATGAACATCGTGGTGTCCTTCTTCCGGCGCAGCCGCCGGGTCAAGGAACGGGCAGCCGTCCAGTAAGGGAAAAGGAGTGTGCGGTATGAGCAACGCAAAAAAAGGCGTGCGCCTGGAAAACGTGTCCAAGATCTATATCGACCCCAAGACCAATAAGGAATTCAAGGCGGTGGATTCCATCAACGTGACCATGGCCCCCGGGGATTTTATTACCCTGCTGGGCCCCTCCGGCTGTGGCAAAACCACTACCTTGCGGATGATCGCCGGGTTTGAAAGCCCCGACGAGGGGGAAATCTATCTGGGCGACCAAGCCATCAACAGCCTGACCCCCAACAAGCGGGATACCGCCATGGTGTTTCAAAGCTACGCCCTGTTCCCCCACCTGAACGTGTTCGACAACGTGGCCTACGGCCTCAAGCTGCGCAAACTGCCCAAGGAGCAAATCCGCAAAAAGGTGTTCGACATGCTGGACCTGGTGGGCTTGGAGGGCATGGAAAACCGGTACACAAACCAGCTCTCCGGCGGCCAGCAGCAGCGGGTGGCCCTGGCCCGGGCCCTGGTGGTGGAGCCCGGCGTGCTGCTGTTCGACGAGCCGCTGAGCAACCTGGACGCCAAGCTGCGGGTATACATGCGCACGGAAATCCGGCGCATCCAGCAGCAGTTCGGCATCACCGCCATCTACGTCACCCACGACCAGTCCGAGGCTATGTCAATCTCGGACCAGATCATCATCATGAACAAGGGCGTCATCGCTCAGACCGGCACGCCCCGGGAGATCTACTACCACCCCAACAGCGAGTTCGTGGCCGACTTCATCGGCGAAGCCAACTTCCTTCGCGGCCAGGTGGCCGGCCTGGAAGCGGATTTGATGCTGGTGGAAGTACAAGGCGTCAAGCTGCCCGTAGCCCGGCCCGCCTCCGCCCCCGCCGTGGGCCAGCCCTGTACCCTGATGCTGCGCCCCGAGGCAGTGCTCCTGCGGGAGCAGGGCGTGCTGCCCTGCAAGGTGATCCTCAGCTGCTTCATGGGTTCCTACCAGAACTACCACGTGATGGTGGGGGATACCTTGGTGAAGATCGCCGACAACTACCCGGTGGGCCGCCGGGTATTCCAGGCCGGAGAGCAGGCCTGGCTGGATTTCGGAAAGGACAACGTACACGTATTGTAACTCCCTGTCCCCTTGCCCCCATAAAATTAGCCGCCGCCCGGCCATGGGAGGCGGCTTTAAAAGTGATAAAGAAAGGGCTGGACCAACACGGTGGAAATAGCAGGCGCCGCCAGACTTTGCTCCGCCCCTCTCACAACAGCCCGCCTACGGGGGCGTTGGCGTCCTCCAGAGCGGCCCGCAGCAGCTCTTCCTCCTCCACCACGCCGGCCAGACGCATGTTCCGGTCGTACACCGCCACCCGGTGCAGGGTGCGGGGATGCATCCGGGGAATGAGAGAACGCAGCGGGGTGTCGTCCCCGGCCGCCAGCCATCGCAAGGGCAGGGTCCCCTCTCCGGCCAGCTCCCCGCTGCGCTCCACAAGACTGATCAGAGAAGCGCTCCCCGCAGCCAGGATCTCCCTACCACCGCTGGCCAGAATAAAGGCGGCGCATAGGCACAATGTCAGGTGCAGCCTACCCAGCGCCAATATTCCGGCCAGCGCACCGGCCAGCATCAGCCCGGCCAACGCCCGGCCCGCCCATACCCCCCACCGGGCGGCCCGCTCCGCTCCCAAAGGCTCCGAAAGCAGGCCGAAGACTAGCCTGCCTCCGTCCAGGGGCAGGGCAGGCAGCAGGTTAAATAGGCACAGGGCGGCATTGTCCAGTAGCAGCACCCAAGCGGCCCAAGGGGGAATAAACCCGCGGCTGCCCAGCGCCAGGGCGGAGGCGGCCAGCAGCGCGTTCAGGGTAGGCCCCGCCAAGGCCACCGCCGCCAATTGCCCCGGCCGCATCGCCCAGGCGTTCTCCAGCCGGGCCGCGCCGCCAAAAGGCATCAGCTCCAGCTCCACCACCCGCACCTTAAGCCACCGTGCGCACAGGGCGTGGGCTGCCTCATGGAGCGCCAAAGACAGCGCCAGCAGCGCTATGCGCGCCCCGCCTCCCAGCATCACCCCCAGCGCCAGCATCAAGGGCAGCGCCGGATGAAGCCGCACCGGCACGCCGCCCAGGGTAAAGCGCCTCATCGGCCGCCCAGGCGAGCGGTGGGATCGGTAGAGACGCCGTTCACCCTCAGCTCAAAGTAGAGCCGCGCCGCCTCCTGGTTTGCGGTAACTCCAATCTGAGCGCCACGCTCCACTTCCTGTCCGCTGGTGACGATCGCCTTGCCCAGGTAGGCGTATACCGTTTGCTCCCCGCCGTCGTGGTCCATGAGCAGCGTCCATTCCCCTTGGGCGTTTTCCGATACCGCCGCTACCCGTCCCTTCTGAGCTGCGTATACCGGCTGCTCGCCGCTCACCTGATACTCCAGCCAAGGCTGACCCTGGCTCCAAGCGTGAGTTAACGCCCCGGATACCGGCTGGGCCAGGGCATCCTCCGCCCCCATATTCCAGAATACCAAGGCGGTATCGGGAATCCAATTGCGCACAAAGTTCAACCGGCCCAATGTCTCGTCCAGGTCCATGCCCATGGTCACGGCTCCGGACACGGTTTGGGCCACCTGCCGGCTCCAGGGAGCATCCATACGGCTCACCGCCATAATGCCGATGAGCAAGGCACAGCACACCGCAGTATTGCGGAGCAGTCTCTCTCCCGCCGTGAGAGGCTGTCGGGGTCGCCGGGCGCGGCCGCTGCGCCGCCGCTTGCCTGCCCGGCTCATAGGATGTGGCAAGGCACGCCAGGAAATCTTTTTCTTTTTTCCTGTGCTCTGCCGCTGTTCATCCTCCTGAGGCGCTATGGTGGTGTGAATAACCAATCGGCTTTTATCTGACTGCACGGCCATCCCTCCTCGTCTGTCCCAGCATATGAGGGGGCGGGCCGAGCTATGAACCCCAGTGGCCGGCCTGCGCATCCCCACATTGCCCCAGCGGCGCTGCGGCTACCGCTACCGCATCGTTCAAGGCCGTTGCTCCACCCCCGCGCCAGCGAGGTGGGCGGTTCCAAGGGGAGCATCCCCTTGGCGGGGACCCAGGGACAGCCCCCCGGCGCCGGTCAGCCATCCCATCCGGCGAATTCTTGAGCCGCGCCGCATCCCCACCACGGCCTGAAACACCGCAGCGGCTACCACCGCCGCGCCGTTTCAGGCCGTTGCTCCACTCCCGCGCCAGCGAGGTGGGCGGTTCCAAGGGGGGCCATCCCCCCTTGGCGGGGGTCCAGGGGCGAGGAGTCCCTGGC
>DVHZ01000067.1 GCA_018711685.1 Candidatus Excrementavichristensenella intestinipullorum
GGGGCGCTGCCCCCGGACCCCCGCCAGGGGCTCCTCGCCCCTGGACCCCGCCAGAGGGACCAGTCCCTCTGGACTCCCATCCTCGCTGGCGCGGGGGTGGGGCAACCGCCTTGGGCGGCGCGGTGGCGGTAGCCGACGCGCCGTTGGGACTAGACGCCGCTGGCGCCGTAGTTGGACAGGACGCGGGCCGATGGATCGGATACGTCGCAGCCCGCCCATTCCCGGTTGGGCATCCAGAAATCCTTGATCATGTCCGCTTGGCCAGGATAGTATTTTTCAAACAGCTCCCGATAAAGCAGGCTTTCCTTGGTGAACGGCGTACAGTAGGCGTATTCCTTGCGCTTTTCCTGGAACTGGCCGTCGGTATAGGTGCGCTCCGCCAGCGCTTTCAAATCCTCTACCATGGAGTGTCCCACCGCGTCGCTGAAGGCCGCTTTGTCCCGGTATAGGATGGACCGGGGTAGCCAATCTCCCTCAAAGGCCCGCCGCAGCAGGTATTTGCCCATGTGATAGGTGTTGAGCTTGCGCCGGGGATCGATGCCCATCACGTACGAGACAAACTCCAAATCCCCAAAGGGAACCCGGGCCTCCAGGCTGTTCGCCGAGATGCACCGGTCGGCCCGCAACACGTCGTACATGTACAGCTCCCCCACCCGCTTTTGCGCTTCCCGCTGAAATGCCTGGGCGTCCGGGGCAAAATCGGTATATTTATAGCCGAATAATTCGTCGGACACCTCTCCCGTGAGTATCACCCGGATGGGGGTATGCTGATGGATATACCGGCACACCAGGTACATGCCCACGCTGGCCCGGATGGTGGTGATATCCCAGGTGCCCAGCAGCGCCACCACTTCCTCCAGCGCCTCCTCCACGTCCTGCCGGGTAATGATTACCTCGGTGTGATGGCTGCCGATGTATTGGGCTACCTGACGGGCGTATTTTAAGTCGATGGCGTCCACGTCCATGCCGATGGCAAAGGTGTGAATGGGCTTGTCCGGGCCCAGAATTCGCTGGCTGATGGCGCATACCAGGGAACTGTCCAGCCCGCCGCTGAGCAGAAATCCCAGGGGCGCGTCGGCGTCCAGCCGCTTTTCCACCCCCCGGATCAGCCGCTCCCGGATGCCCCGGCACACCTGGTCCAGCTCCTCCTCCGCCCTGGTCTCCCCCTGGGTGATGTCCCGGTAGCGGTGAAAGCGCTCCCCGTCGTAGTAGCATCCTGGGGGAAATGGGATCACCTTTGGGCACAGCCCCACCAGGTTCTTGGCCTCGCTGGCGAAGGCGATGCCGCCTCCCTTCGGATACCCGTAGAACAGGGGACGGATGCCGATGGGGTCCCGGGCGGCGATGAGCTTGTCCTGGGCCCCGTCGTAGATCACCAGGGCGAATTCCGCGTCCAGGCGGCGGAACATGTCCAGGCCGTACTCCCGGTACAGGGGCAGCAGGATCTCGCAATCGCTGTCGCTGAGGAAGCGATAGCCCTTTTCCTTCAGCGCCTCCCGCACCGGGCGAAAGCCGTATATCTCCCCGTTGCACACCGCCAGGTTTTCGCCCAGCTGGAAGGGTTGCATCCCGTCTGGCGTCAGGCCCATGATGGCCAACCGGTGGAAGCACAGATATCCCGAGGGAATCTGCACCACCCGGGACATGTCCGGGCCGCGGGAAATGGTGCGCTCAAACCCCTCCAGCAGTCGTTCTTCCGATATGTTCTTGCCTTGAATTCCCATGATAGAACACATAAAAAGCACCTCCGAATCGTCATGCGCAGCGCCCTTATATTTTAGGACGAATCGCTGCCAATCCGCGGTGCCACCTAATTTACCGTTTTCACGGTCACCTTCAGGGCTCCAACAAGCCCCGGACGCTGTAACGCGCGCCCCGCGTCTCCCCTACCGGCCCGCTCACGGGCTTTGGGTTCGAGGCTCGGAAGTGTTATTCCCCCGGCGCCCAGCGCGGCCTTTCCACCAACCGGCCGCTCTCTGAAGCTGGCTTTCCGGGCTACTTCTCTCCCTCATCGCCGCTGTTCAATTGATGGGCTGGATTGTACACCCCCCATTCCGGTCTTGTCAAGGGGGAGGATGGTTAAGTTTTCAAGCGGAGCGCTTTTGCCCTCTGCGAGAATTTCCCCGAAGTTCATTCAGTGTTAGCAAAACCGCATTGACAACACAGGGTCCGGCGAGTATAATGCCACTATGCAAGGGCAAGGGCGCTCCGAAGGGGGCGTTCTCGCCCTTTGTTTATTGAAAGGAGTGGGAATTTATGTCTGGCTACAGCAAGGAGGACATCATCCGCAAGGTATCCCAGGGGGATATTCAGTTCATCCGGATGCAGTTCACCGATATTTTCGGCCAGCTGAAGAATGTGGCCATCACCGCCTCTCAGATCGAAAAGGCGGTGAACAACCAGGTGATGATCGACGGCAGCTCCATCGAGGGCTTCGTGCGCATCCACGAATCGGACATGTACCTGTACCCGGACCTGGATTCCTTCACGGTGCTGCCTTGGCGGCCCCAGCAGGGGAAGGTGGCCCGTCTGATCTGCGACGTATACACCCCCGACGGCAAGCCCTTCCAGGGCGATCCCCGCGGGGTGCTCAAACGGGTGCTTTCCAAGGCGGCCAGGATGGGCTACAGCTTCAACGTGGGCCCCGAGTGCGAGTTCTTCCTGTTCGAGACCGACGAGCGGGGTAAGCCCACCACCCGCACCGGCGACGACGCGGGCTACTTCGACCTGGGCCCCCTAGACCACGGCGAGTCCACCCGCCGGGAGATCTGCCTCACCCTGGAGCAGATGGGCTTTGAAATCGAGGCTTCCCATCACGAGGTGGCCGCCGGGCAGCACGAGATCGACTTCAAATACGCTCCCGCCCTGCGCACCGCCGACAACGTGATGACCTTCAAGCTGGCGGTCAAGGCGCTGGCCCAGAAAAACGGCCTTCACGCCACCTTCATGCCCAAGCCCATCTTCGGCATCAACGGCAGCGGTATGCACACCAACATGAGCCTGTTCGACAGCCAGGGCCGCAATATCTTCTACGACGAGAGCGACCCCCGCAAGCTATCCAAGGCCTGCTATGCCTTCATCGCCGGGCTGCTGGCCCACGTAAAGGGCATGTCTGCCGTCACCAATCCCCTCGTCAACTCCTACAAGCGCCTGGTGCCCGGCTACGAGGCCCCCTGCTATCTGGCCTGGTCCGCCAGCAACCGCAGCGCCCTCATTCGCATTCCCGCCGCCCGGGGCCAGGCCACCCGGGTGGAATTGCGCTGCCCCGATCCCGCCTGCAACCCCTATCTGGCCCTGGCCGTATGCCTGGCCGCCGGGCTGGACGGCATGGAAAAGGGCATGGTGCCCCCCGAGGAGATCACCGAGAACATCTTCGCCATGGACCAGTCCACCCGGACCGCCTACGGCATCGACAACCTGCCCGGCAGCCTTTACGAGGCGCTCCAGGCCCTGAAGGCGGACCGGCTCATTCAGGACACCCTGGGCGAACACGTGGTCAGCCAGTACGTGGCGGGCAAAGAAGTGGAATGGGACGAATACCGTACTCGGGTAAGTAGCTGGGAGCTGGACAAGTACCTCATCACCTACTGAGCCGCCTTTCCCCTTTCCGGGGTCCCATCCGCCTCGGAAAGGCCTGAAAGCCAGGCGAATCCGCCGCCCGGGGCGGGCCCAAACCAAGCGGAGCCGCCGCCGGGAATGCGGGCGGCCGGCGAGTTTGCCGTCTGGGGCGTCGGATGACCCAGCGGAGCCGCGCCCGGGGCGGGCCCAAACCGGGCGGCCATGTTTTGCGAGAGGAGGGGCGGGGCGTGAACAGACTCATCGTGGCGTTTGAAAGCGAAAAGCAGCGCTGCCAGATCGGGGATATCCTGGCCGCAGGAGGGCTTCCCGCCGGGCGTCTACTGGCCACCCCCGCCGAGACGGTGCGGGCGGCGCGGAAAATGGGCGGCTGCATCGTGGTCACCGGGTACAAGATGGGCGGGCAGAACGCGGACGAGCTGGCCTATCAGCTGGAAGGGCGGGCCCTGGTGCTGGTGATCGCGCCTCAGCCCCAATTGGATTTTTTGGACAGCCAGGATATCTTCACCCTGCCGGTACCCTTTACCCGCGCCGAGCTGCTCTCCAGCGTGCGGATGCTGTGCCAGATGGGGGAAAAGCTTTCCCATCTCGCCGCGCCCCGGCGGGATCAGGCGGAGCAGGCGGCCGTCCAGCAGGCCAAGGCCCTGCTCATGGAGCGGCAAGGGCTGAGCGAGGCCCAGGCCCATCAGGCGCTCCAGCGGGCCAGCATGAATTCGGGCCGCAAGCTGGTGGAGCTGGCCCGGGAGATGGTCCAAACTATGGCAAAGGATGGATAGCGATGACATACGCAGGCCAACAACCGGCCACCCTGTACGAATCCCGCTTCGAGCACGACGGCTGCGGCATCGGCGCCGTCGTGGATATCCTGGGCAGGCCCAGCCACCGGACGGTGGACAGCGCCCTGAAAATCGTGGAGCGGCTGGAGCACCGGGCGGGCAAGGACGCCGCCGGGGATACCGGGGACGGGGTGGGCATCATGCTGCAAATCTCCCACGCCTTCTTTCGCCGGGCGGCCCAGCAGGCCGGCATCGCCCTGGGCCAGCCCCGGGATTACGGGGTGGGCATGTTCTTTTTGCCCCAGGACGCTCCCCGGCGCAGCCAGGCCAAGAAGATGCTGGAGATCATCGTGGAAAAGGCGGGGCTTCCCTTTCTGGGCTGGCGGGAGGTTCCGGTAAACGCCCAGGTGCTGGGACAGCGGGCCCGGGACTGTATGCCCTGCATCTGCCAGTGCTTCGTGGGCAGGCCGCCCCAGGTGGACAAGGGGCTGCCCTTCGACCGGCGGCTGTACGTAGCCCGGCGGGAGTTCGAGCAATCCAACGACGATACCTACGTGGTTTCCTTTTCCAGCCGCACCATCGTGTACAAGGGCATGTTTCTGGTGAACCAGCTGCGCCGGTTCTATCCCGATTTGCAGGACCCGGACTATCAATCGGCCATCGCCCTGGTTCATTCCCGCTTCTCCACCAACACCCACCCCAGCTGGGAGCGGGCCCATCCCAACCGGTTTATCCTCCACAACGGGGAGATCAACACCATCCGGGGCAACGTGGACCGGATGATGGCTCGGGAGGAAACCATGACCTCTTTGGTGCTGGAAGAGGACATGGACAAGATATTGCCGGTCATCGCCGGAGAGGGCAGCGACTCGGCCATGCTGGACAACACCCTGGAATTTCTGGTGATGAACGGCATGGACCTTCCCCTGGCGGTGATGATTACCATCCCCGAACCCTGGCGGCAGGACCAATCCATGAGCCGGGAAAAGCGGGACCTGTACCACTACTACGCCACCATGATGGAGCCCTGGGACGGACCCGCCTCCATTTTGTTCTCCGACGGCGACCTGGTCGGCGCTGTGCTGGACCGCAACGGCCTGCGCCCTTCCCGCTATTACCTGACCCGGGATCATCAGCTCATCCTGTCCAGCGAGGTGGGCGTGCTGGACATTCCCCCTCAGGACATCCTGAAAAAATCCAGGCTGGAGCCCGGGCGGATGCTGCTGGTGGACACCGTGGCAGGCGAGCTGGTGGACGATGCCCAGCTCAAGGCCCGTTACGCCCGCCGCCGGCCCTACGGCGAATGGCTGGACCGGAACCTGGTGCGGCTGGAGCAGCTGCCCGTCCCCAACCACCGTCCTCCCCAGCACGATCAGGCCGCCCGGGACCGGCTGTACCGGGCCTTCGGCTACACCTACGAGGATGTAAAGACCGCCATTCTGCCCATGGCCCAGGCGGGGAGCGAGCCCACCGCCTCCATGGGGGCGGACATTCCCCTGGCGGTTTTGTCGGACAAGCATCCCTCCCTGTTCAGCTACTTCAAGCAGCTCTTTGCCCAGGTGACCAACCCGCCTATCGACGCCATTCGGGAGGAGATCGTCACCGACACCACGGTGTACGTGGGCTGCGACGGCAACTTGCTGGAGGAAAAGGCGGACAACTGCGCCGTGCTGGAGCTGGACAGCCCCATCCTCACCAATCTGGAGCTGATGCAGATCCGCCAGATGGACCGGCCCGGATTCAAGGTGCGCACCCTGTCCCTGCTCTACTATAAGAACACCCCCCTGGAGCGGGCCCTGGACCACTTGTTCGTGGCTTGCGACCGGGCCTACCGGGAGGGGGCCAACATCGTCATCCTCTCCGACCGGGGCGTGGATGAAAACCACGTGGCCATCCCCAGCCTGCTGGCGGTGTCCGCCCTGGAGCAGCATTTGATCCGCACCAAGAAGCGCACCGCCGTGTCGGTGATCCTGGAGAGCGCCGAACCCCGGGAAGTCCACCACTTCGCCGCCTTGCTGGGCTACGGCGCCCGGGCGGTAAACCCCTATCTGGCCCAGGAGTGCATCGAGGAGCTCATTCAAAAGGGCATTTTGGACAAGGACCCCCACGCCGCCATTCAGGCCTACGACAGCGCTGTGCTTCACGGCATCGTGAAGATCGCCTCCAAGATGGGCATTTCCACCATCCAGTCCTACCAGTCCGCCCAAATCTTCGAGGCGGTGGGCATCTGCCCGGAGGTCATCCGCAAGTACTTCACCAACACGGTGAGCCGGGTGGGGGGCATCGGCCTGGAGCAAATCCAGCAGGATGTGGCCTTCCGCCACAGCCGGGCCTTTGATCCCCTGGGCCTTACCGTGGATACCACCCTGGACTCGGTGGGGCTTCACAAGCTGCGCTCCGGGGACCAGGCCGAGGAACACCTGTACAATCCCCGAACCATTTTGGCCCTCCAGGCGGCGGTGCGCGCCGGGGACTACGCCCTGTTCCGGCAGTATACCGACCTGGTGGACGACGAGACCCGGCCCCGCACCTTGCGGGGGCTGATGCAATTCAAGTTCGACCCCCAGGGCGGCATCCCCCTGGACCAGGTGGAGAGCGTGGCGGACATCGTCAAGCGGTTCAAGACCGGGGCCATGAGCTATGGCTCCATCTCCCAGGAGGCCCACGAGTGCCTGGCTCTGGCCATGAACGCCCTGGGGGGCAAGTCCAACTCCGGGGAAGGGGGCGAGGATCCCCAGCGTCTGGACACCCCCCGGGGTTCCGCCATCAAGCAGGTGGCCTCGGGCCGCTTCGGCGTCACCAGCCAGTACCTGATGAGCGCCAAGGAAATCCAGATCAAGATGGCCCAGGGAGCCAAACCCGGAGAGGGCGGCCACCTGCCCGGCGCCAAGGTGTACCCCTGGATTGCCAAGACCCGCTGCGCAACCCCCGGCGTGGCCCTGATCTCCCCGCCGCCCCACCACGACATCTACTCCATCGAGGACCTGGCCCAGTTGATTTACGACCTGAAAAACGCCAACCGGGCCGCCCGCATCTCGGTGAAGCTGGTCAGCGAGGCCGGGGTGGGCACCGTGGCCTGCGGCGTGGCCAAGGCGGGGGCCCAGGTGATTCTGATCTCCGGCTGGGACGGCGGCACCGGCGCGGCCACCCGCACCTCCATCCACAACGCCGGGCTGCCCTGGGAGCTGGGCCTGGCCGAGACCCATCAAACTTTGATCCGCAACGGCTTGCGCAGCCGGGTCATCCTGGAAACCGACGGCAAATTGATGAGCGGCCGGGACGTGGCCATCGCCTGTATGCTGGGCGCAGAGGAGTTCGGCTTCGCCACCGCGCCCCTGGTGGCCATGGGCTGCGTCATGATGCGGGTGTGCAACCAGGATACCTGCCCGGTGGGCATCGCCACCCAGAACCCCAAGCTGCGCGCCCGGTTCAAGGGCAAACCGGAATACGCGGCCCATTTCATGACCATGGTGGCCCAGCAGCTTCGGGAAATCATGGCCAAGCTGGGCATCGCCACGGTAGAGCAGTTGGTGGGCCGGTGCGATCTGCTGGAAAAGCGGCCGGATATTCCCCTGCCCCGGGCCGCCCAGGTAGACCTGTCCCGCATCCTGGCCCACCCCCTCCCCGGCGAAAACCACTTTTTGCCTCAGTGCGCCTATGACTTTCACCTGGAGAACACCCAGGACGAAAAGGTGCTGCTGAAAAAGCTGGACAAGGCCCTCTCCAAGGGCCACAGCGCCTGCCTGTCCCTGAAGGTGTCCAGCACCGACCGGGCCCTGGGCGCCATCCTGGGCTCGGAGATCACCCGCCGGTTCGGCCAATCCCTGGCCGAGGACACCTATCGGGTGCGCTGCCAGGGCGGCGGCGGCCAGTCCTTCGGCGCTTTCCTGCCCAAGGGGCTTACCCTGGAACTGGAAGGGGACGCCAACGACTACTTCGGCAAGGGATTGTCCGGGGGCAAGCTGGCGGTGTACCCGCCCAGGAATAGCCCTTTCGACCCGGCGGAAAACGTGATCATCGGCAACGTGGCCCTGTACGGAGCCACTTCGGGCAGCGCCTACATCAGCGGCGTGGCGGGCGAGCGCTTTTGCGTGCGCAACTCCGGCGCGGTGGCGGTGGTAGAGGGCGTGGGGGACCACGGCTGCGAGTACATGACCGGCGGCCGGGTGGCGGTGCTGGGCAGAACCGGCAAAAACTTCGCCGCAGGCATGTCCGGGGGCGTGGCCTACGTGCTGGACCAGGACCACGACCTGTATTTGCGGGTCAACAAGCAGATGGTGCGCATGGAGCCGGTGTGCGAAAAGCACGACATCCAGCTCCTCAAGGCCATGATCCAGGACCACGTAGCCGCCACCGGCTCCCAGCGGGGCGCGGCCATCCTGGATAGCTTTGAAAGCTATCTGCCCCAATTCAAAAAGATCATGCCGGTGGACTACAGCCGTATGCTCCAGGCTATCGCTCAGCTGGAGGAAAAGGGCATGGGCTGGGAGCAGGCCCAAATGGAGGCCTTCCACGCGGTCACGGCGGCAAGGAGGTAACGGCTATGGGCAACCCTACAGGATTCATGGATTCCCCGCGCCAAGTCAATCCCGCCATAGCGCCCCTGGAGCGCATCGGCAACTTTGGGGAATTTCATTCGCCCCTGGACCGCCAGGCCCGAATGCGCCAGGGCGGCCGGTGCATGGACTGCGGCGTGCCCTTCTGCCAGTCCGGCATCCTCTTGGGCGGAGCGGTGAGCGGCTGCCCCCTGCACAATTTGACCCCGGAATGGAACGACATGCTCTACCGGGGCAACTGGAGCCACGCCCTGGCCCGCCTAACCAAGACCAACAATTTCCCCGAGTTCACCGGCCGTGTGTGCCCCGCCCTGTGCGAGGCCGCCTGCACCTGCGCCCTTAACGGCGAGGCGGTGACCATCCGGGAAAACGAGCTGGCCATCATCGAAGACGCCTTCCTCCATGGCCTGATTGTCCCCGCGCCGCCCCGGACGCGCACCGGGCGCAGGGTGGCGGTGGTGGGCAGCGGGCCCTCGGGCCTGGCGGCGGCAGACCAGCTCAACCGCCGCGGCCATCTGGTGACCGTGCTGGAGCGGGAGGACCGGCCCGGCGGGCTTTTGATGTACGGCATTCCCAACATGAAGCTGGACAAAGCGGTGGTGGGGCGGCGGGTGGAGCTGATGCGGGGGGAAGGCGTGACCTTCCTCACCGGCCATGACGTGGGCGTTCAGGTGGACGCCCAACAGCTCATGGCGGACTACGACGCGGTGGTGCTGTGCTGCGGCGCAGGCAAGCCCCGGGACCTGGCGGTGGAAAACCGCCAGGTGGAAGGCGTTCATTTTGCCGTGGACTTCCTAAAAGAAACCACCCGCGCCCTGCTGGCGGGCCGGGAAAGCTCCATCACCGCCCGGGACAAGGCGGTGGTGGTAGTGGGCGGCGGCGATACGGGCAACGACTGCGTGGGCACCTGCATCCGCCAGGGCTGCCGCTCGGTGGTTCAGCTGGAAATGATGCCCGAACCCCCAACCCAGCGCCCGGCGGATAACCCCTGGCCCCAATGGCCCCGGACCCGAAAGACCGACTACGGCCAACAGGAGGCCATCGCCCGCTTCGGCGGCGACCCGCGCCGCTACCAGACCACCGTCTCCAAGCTGCTCGGCGATCCGGCGGGCCGCCTGACCGGCATACAGACCCAACTGCTGCGCCCCCAGGCGGACCCGGATACCGGCAAGGTGCGCATGGTCCCCCAAGAGGGCAGCCAGGATACCCTTCAGGCCGATCTGCTCCTCATCGCCGCCGGCTTTCTGGGCTGTCAGCCCTATGTGCCCCAGGCCTTCGGCCTGGACCTCACCCCCCGCGGCACCGCCGCCACCCTGCCCGGCCGCCACGCCACCGGTATTCCCGGCCTATTCGCCGCCGGCGACATGCGCCGGGGCCAATCCCTGGTGGTGTGGGCCATATCCGAAGGCCGCTCCGCCGCCCGGGAAGTGGACCAATACCTGATGGGCTACAGCAATTTGCCCTGATCTACGGCCGGATGAGGCCCAGGCTGCGCCTGGGCCTCATCCGGGGGTGCGGGGGCGGGGGGCC
>DVHZ01000068.1 GCA_018711685.1 Candidatus Excrementavichristensenella intestinipullorum
GGGGGGACCTGGTCCCCCCGAGGCAGGGGGTCCGGGGGGCTTTGCCCCCCGGCGCCGCGGCCCGGACGGAGTCCGGGCCGCGGCGGGGCCCCGGTAGCCCGTGAGGCAACGCGCCCGGCGGCATGGAGGGCGTCCGGCCCTCCGTGCCTCCATCCCATGTCCCGGCTTTTCCGGGACCTGGGAATTTTCTCCCAGGGCGGCCCTGCCCCGCCCCAGGGCGGAAAACGGGTCGATTCCCGGTTTTTTTGACTTTTTCTTGAAATTTCGTGTCAAAGAGTGGCGTAAAGGGGAGAAATGTGGTATACTGTGGTGGAACTACCCGGAGTAGTGGCTGTCCGGTGGGAGAGGAGGTATGGCAGTGGCCGGCGCGGCATTTTCAGGGAATTCGGCACATACAATGGATGCGAAAGGCCGGGTGACCATACCCACCGCCTATCGGGACGCCTTGGGGGACAACTTTACCATAGGGCTGAACAACGAGCTCACGGCCATCGCCCTGTATCCTCGGGAGCGGTGGCAGGCCATCGAGGAGGACCTGAACAAGATTCCCCCCACCGACGTGCGGGGCATGCGCTACGTGCGCATGATCAACGGCAACTCCTTTCCGGACTGCCTGCTGGACGGCCAGGGGCGGGTGCTGGTGCCGGCGGCGCTGCGGCAGAAGGCGGGGCTGGACAAGAACGTGCGGTTTGTGGGGGTGGGCCAGAGCCTGGAGATCTGGGACGAGGCCCGGTATGTGCGGGAGAGCGAATCGGCGGAGCTGTCCAGCGCGGAGCTGCTCAGCTACGTGAACGACATGTACTATAAGCCCCGGGCGTAACCGGGACGGCGGAGGCGATAGCCATGGGCGGGAGGCAGAACCAGGCGTATACATCCTATGAAGAGAAGTGGTGGGCACAGGAGATACCCAACAGCCCGCCGTCCCGGCAGAAGCGTCCCCGGCAGCGGGGGCAGACGCTGCCGGACCAACTGAAGGGGCGGCCGGCCCAGAGCCGTGTGCAGCGGCGCAAGGCCCAGGCCCTCAGCCGGTTTCTCATGTATATGACCCTGGCGGTGCTGGCGGCCTGCCTGTTCATGCAGGTGAACCGCTACGCCCAGATCGCCCAGCGCACCAAGAAGATCTCCGCCCTGGTGGGGCAGATTCAGGCGCTGGAGAGCGACAAGGCCAACCTGGAGCTGCGCCTCAGCGCCCGGGAGAACCTGAAACGGGTCCGGGACGAGGCCATGTACAACTTGGGCATGGATTATCCCCAGGAGGGGCAGGTGCGGGTGGTTTCCATCGGCACTGCCGCCGCACAGCCGCAGACCGCCGCCAATTCGGCTGAATTGGCCCCGTAGCGCGGCATACGCGCCAGGGGCGCGGGAGGGATGAGCCCTTGGTGCCGACCGGTCCCACCATTCGCAGGCGCCTGGCCCTGGCCATGGTGCTGTTCCTGGCTTTGTTTGGGCTATTGGCCTGGCAGCTGTTCCGGCTGCAGGTGCTGGAGGCGGCGGATTTGCAGCGCCGCGCCCAGTCCCAATGGACCCGGGAGAGCCTGATCGCCCCCCGCCGGGGCGCTATTTACGACCGGGACGGGGGCGTGCTGGCCATGAGCGCCACCGCCTACACCCTGTCGGTGAGCCCCCGCCAGGTGGCGGACCCTCAGGCCCTGGCCCAGGCCCTGGCCCCCATTCTGGACATGGAGGCAGAGACCATCGCCCAGCGGGCGGGGGACCGGAGCAAGGGCGGGGTGACGCTGAAGCGGCAGCTGGACGCCCAGGTGGCCCAGCAGCTGCGGGTCATGATGGCCCAATCGGCCCAGCAGGCGGAGGATCCCCTTCAGGGGCTCTATCTGGAGGAGGACCAGCGCCGGTACTATCCCATGGGGGATATGGTCTGCCAGCTCATCGGCCTGACCACCGTGGACGGGGTAGGCCAGTCGGGTCTGGAGAAGGGGCTGGACAAGTATTTGTCCGGCCGCTGGGGCCGGGTGCTGGACCAGATTGACGGCAAGGGCCGGGCCCTGGCCCAGGGCGCCCAGGAATACGTGGCCCCTGTGGACGGCTCGGCGGTGACCCTGACCATCGACGGGGCCATTCAGTCCATCCTGGAGCAGGCGGCCCGGGAGGCCATGACGGTGAACGGGGCCAAGGCGGTGCGGGCACTGGTGATGGACCCCCGCACCGGGGAGATCCTGGCCATGTGCTCCAAGCCCGCCTTCGACCTGAACGACCCGCCCCGGGACGACCTGGACACCCTCAACGACCTGATGCGCAACCGGGTGGTGGCCGACGCCTACGAGCCCGGCTCCACCTTTAAGGTAATCACCACCGCCGCCGCCCTGGACAGCGGCGTCACCACCGTGGACGAGGGCTTCTATTGCTCGGGCAGCGTGGTGGTGGAGGGCGGGCGCATCCGCTGCTGGGGCAATCCCCACGGGGCGGAGACCATGGCCCGGGCCCTGGAAAACAGCTGCAACCCCGTGTTCGTGGAATTGGGATTGCGCCTGGGCGTGGAACGGTTTTACGATTTCCTGGACGCCTTCGGCCTGGGCCGGGTCACCGGGGTGGATATCCCCGGGGAGGCCGCCGGCATCCTGATCCCCCGGGCCTCCTGCAAGCGGGTGGATATCGCCCGGGTGGGCTTCGGCCAGTCGGTGGCGGTGACGCCCCTGCAGCTGCTGTGCGCCGCCAGCGCCGCCGTCAACGGCGGCAAGCTGATGAAGCCCTACGTGGTCAAAGAGGTGGTGGACCCCCAGGGCCAGGTCACCTACCGGGGCGAGCCCCAGCAGATGGGCCAGCCCATTTCGGAAAAGACCTCCGCCACCATGCGCACCCTGCTGGAAGGCGTGGTGCGCAACGGCGGCGGCCGCAACGCCTACCTGGAGCGCTACCGCATCGGGGGCAAGACCGGCACCGCCCAGTTCTACGTGGACGGCGTGGTGTCCTCGGACACCCACATCGGCTCCTTTATGGGCTTCGCCCCCATCGACGATCCCCAGGTGGCCCTGCTGTTCATCGTGGACGAAGCGTCCATCCGCCCCGACTTCGGCTCGGTCACCGCCGCCCCCTTTGCCAAGCAGGTGCTGGAGCGCACCCTGGTCCACCTGGGCGTGGCCCCCAGCGACCCCCAGGCCCAGGAACCGCCCCAGGTCACCGTCCCCGGCGTGGTGGGCATGGACAGCGGCGAGGCCCTGGCCGCCCTCAAGGAGGCCGGCCTGTCCGGCATGCTGGAGGGAGAGGGCGCCCAGGTGGCCGCCCAGCTCCCCGAGGCGGGGGTGGAGATGGCCAAGGGCTCCCTGGTTACCCTTTACCTGGACCAGGACCCCCAGCAGCCCCAGGCCCAGCGCACCGTGCCCGACCTGGCCGGCCTGTCCATCGCCCAGGCCAACCGGCTGCTCCAAAGCTATGGCCTGGCCCTGGAGATTCAGGGCAGCGGCGTGGCCGTGGCCCAGGATCCCCAGCCCGGCGCTGAGGTTCAGGCGGGGGATCAGGTAAAGGTCACCTTCGCCCTGCCCGGCAGGTCGGGGGAAACCGGCTGAAAAAGAGGATTGCCGCGAAAAACGGCGAATAACCTATAGATAACCCGCCCGGTAAGGGCGGAGATGGACGAGGGCCCGCCGGGACGACGGGCGGAATGAATGCGACGAGGGCCCGCCCGGACGGCGGGCGCGACGGGAGAGGGCGCCCCGGCCGCCTGCGGACGGGGCGGGGGCCGGGCAGCCCCCCCTCCTCAAAAGGAGGAGGGGGGAGGGGCACGGCCCCGGGGGATACGTTTTTTTTGGAGGCGACACCGATGAAGCTGACTACGTTGGCCAAGGCCGTGCCCGGACCGGTGACCATTGCCGGCTACGAGGGCAACCAAGTGACCAGTTTATGCACCGATTCCAGGAAAGTGGAGCCGGGGGCTCTGTTTTTCTGCATACCGGGCACCCGGATGGACGCCCACGATTTCGCGCCCCAGGCGGTGGAAGCGGGGGCGTCGGCGCTGGTGGTGCAGCGCAAGCTGGATTTGCCGGTGCCCCAGGTGGTGGTGCCCGACGTGCGGCTGGCCCTGGCCTACATGGCGGCGGAATTTTACGGGCGGCCTGCCGATCAGCTCAAGATGGTGGGCATTACGGGCACCAAGGGCAAGACCACGGTATCCTTTCTCATCAAGTCGGTGCTGGACGGGGCGGGGCACAAGACCGGCCTCATCGGCACGGTAGGCTCCATGGTAGGGGAGGAGCGGATACCGGCCCAGCTGACCACGCCGGACCCGGTGGAGATACACCGGCTGCTGCGGCGGATGGTGGACGAGGGCATTGAGTACGTGGTGATGGAGGTATCGGCCCACGCCATGGCCATGCGCCGGGTGGACGGCATTTTCTTCCAGGTGGTGGGGTTCACCAACTTCACCCAGGACCACTTGGACTTTTTCGGGGACATGGATTCCTATTTAAAGGCCAAGCTGGCGCTGATTGCCAAGGAGCGGTGCGGCCACGTGGTGTACAATGCCGACGACGAGCGGGTGAACCGGGCCATTGGGGCGCTGGACATTCCCCACACCGCCATCGGCATTCGGGTGCCCAGCGACATTCACGCCAACGATATCGAGATCTGCGAGCGGGGGTGCGGCTATCAGCTCACCTTTTCCAAGCGCTTCAAGCTGGACATTCGCCTGCAGCTGGCCGGGGTATTCAACGTGTACAATTCCATGATGGCGGCGGCCATGTGCGACTGCCTGGGCATGACGCCCCAGCAGATCCAGTCGGGGCTGGAGCGGCTGAAGGGGGTGCCCGGCCGCATCGAGCTGCTGGAGACCGAGACGCCCTACCGGGTGATCCTGGACTACGCCCATTCCCCCGACGCCCTGGAGAACATCCTCAAGACCGTGCGGGAGACCTGCAAGGGCCGGGTGATCGCCCTGTTCGGCTGCGGCGGCGACCGGGACCACGACAAGCGCCCCATCATGGGGGAGATCGGCGGCAGAATGGCGGACCACTGCATCCTCACCAGCGACAATCCCCGCAGCGAGGACCCCTTGGCCATTCTGGCGGAGATCGAGCGGGGCATTCGCCTCACCGGCGGCAGCTACCAGGTGGTGGAGAACCGGCGGGAGGCCATCCGCATAGCTTTGACCATGGCCCGCCCCGGCGACGTGGTGGTGCTGGCGGGCAAGGGCCACGAGACCTATCAGGAGATCAAGGGGGTCAAGCACCCCTTCGACGAAAAACTGGTGGTCAAGGAAATACTCAGCGAAATGACCAATGAAGCATAGCGGAGGATACGCGGGATGCAACGGTTGATCGTGACGGTTATCATCGCCTTTCTGGCGGCCATTGCCCTGGGTCCGGTGGTGATTCCCTGGCTCAAGCGCATGAAGTTCGGCCAGACCATTTACGACCTGGGCCCCAAGTCCCACCTGAAAAAGCAGGGCATCCCCACCATGGGGGGCATCATCTTCGCCCTGCCCATCCTCATCGTGCCGGTGATCATGTCCTACGGCTATCAGCGGGGACGCCTCATGTGGCTGGCCCTGATCTGCACATTGGGCTTTGGCGCGGTGGGCTTTGTGGACGACTTCATCAAGGTCAAGCTCAAGCGCAGCCTGGGCCTCACCCCCATCCAGAAGCTCATCCCCCAAATCATCATCTCCCTGGCCCTGGCGCTGTGGGCCTATTTCGATCCCCAGATCGGCTCCGCCCTGCGGGTGCCCTTTTCCGGCGGCGAGTGGAACCTGGGCTGGTTCTTCATTCCCGCCATGGTCTTCGTCCTGGTGGGCACGGTGAATTCCGCCAACCTGCTGGACGGCCTGGACGGGCTGCTGGCCAGCTGCTCCCTCATCGATTTCGCCACCATGGCCCTGGTGGTCATGGCCCTGGCCGTGGGGGAGGACCCCCGCCAGGACGGCAGCCTCACCTGCGTCATGCTGCTGTGCGGCGCCGCCGCCGGCGCCCTGATGGGCTTTCTCCGCTTTAACGCCTATCCCGCCGGCGTCTTTATGGGCGACGTGGGCTCCTTCACCATCGGCGGCCTGTTGGCCGGCGTTTGCCTGGTGACCCGCTTCTCCCTGCTGCTGCCCATCATCGCCCTGGCCATGGTGCTCAGCAGCCTTTCCGACATCATTCAGGTGACCTACTTCAAGGCCACCCACGGCAAGCGGATCTTCCGCATGGCCCCCCTGCACCATCACTTCGAGCTGGGCGGCATGCCCGAGACCCGCATTGTCAGCATGTACACCATCGGCACGGCCCTGCTATGCTTGGTGGCGCTATTAGGCGTAAACTAGGGCGGCCTCTGCCGCCCGGGGAATGAACCCGTTCCCGTCCCTGCGGGCCGGAAACGGCTTCATTCCGGCCCGGGGCTGAACTTCGTTCAGCCCCGGGCTAGGGGGTTACGGGGGCCCGATTGCTAAAATCGCTGCGGCGATT